>JANPLI010000058.1:0-24600 GCA_031426455.1 Hymenobacteraceae bacterium
GTGGTGGTGAACAACAAGTATGTGGGGCACTTCGTGATGGTGCTCTTCTACCTCTTCAACGCCTTCCGCGAGCAGCTGGGGCTGGACCACCGGCTCTTCAATTTCGCCGGATTACCGCGGCCACCACACTCGGCGCTCAACGGCTGGGGCCACCTGCTCGAACCCGTGCGCTGGCTGATCCTGCACTGGGCGCTGGTGGCCCTGCTGATGGCCGTGCTGGCGATGCTGCTTTGGGTACGCGGCCCGGAAACCACCTGGCGCCAGCGGTGGACGCAGGCCCGGCAGCGGTTCGGCGCGGGCGCCCGGCTCACCACGGCCCTGGCCACAGTGGGAATGCTGCTGACCGGCACCTGGATTTTTTATAATACCAACATTCTCAACATCTACCGGACGCCGCAGACCGGCGAGAAACTGCAAGCCGAATACGAGCAGCTCTACAGCCGTTTCCGCACCGCGCCGCAGCCGCGCATCACGGCCGTGCGGGTGCGCGCCGACCTGTACCCGAGCCGGCGCGCGGCGCGCTTCCGGGGTTCGTACTGGCTCGTGAACAAGGAAAGCCGCGCCATCGACTCGTTGCACGTCACGCTGCCCGAAAACGCGCTCGTGCATCAGTTGGCGCCGGGCCGGGGTGCCCGGTTGGTGCTGACCGATGTGGCCCACTCGTACCGCATCCTGCGCCTGGGCCGGCCGCTGGCCCCTGGTGACTCGATCCCCTTTCAGTTCGACGTCGAATACCGTAACCAGGGCTTCCCGAACGGTGCGCCGCAAACCGACCTGGTGTACAACGGCACCTTCGTGAACAACAGCCTGATGCCCGATATCGGCTACAACCCCGGCGGGGAAATCAGTGACGACGACGACCGCAAGCGGCATAAACTGAAGCCGAAGCCCGACTTCGCGTCCATCGCCGACCCCGTACAGCGCCGCCGCCAGTTCATTTCGGCCTCCGCCGATTGGGTCCGCTTCGACTGCACCCTCGGCACGGAAGCCGACCAGACGGCCATCGCGCCCGGCTACCTGCAAAAGACCTGGACGGAGAACGGCCGCCGCTACTTCCACTACACGATGGACCGGCCCATCGACAACTTCTTCGCCTTCGTCTCGGCCCGCTATGCCGAACGCAAAGCCACCTGGCCCAACCCCGCCGGGGGCGCGCCGGTGGCCATCACGGTCTATTACACGCCCGGCCACGAATACAACGTGGACCGGATGATTGCTTCCACAAAAGCCTCGCTGACGTACTACACCAAGCATTTCGCGCCCTACCCCGACCGGCAGGTCCGGATTCTGGAGTTCCCGCGCTACCAGTCGTTCGCTCAAAGCTTCGTCAACACCATTCCGTACTCGGAATCCATCGGCTTCATTGCGAAGGTGGATGATAAAGACCCGGAGTCCATCGACTACCCCTTCTACGTCACCGCCCACGAGATGGGCCACCAGTGGTGGGGCCATCAGGCGATGCCCGCCAACGTGGAGGGCTGCCAGGCCATCAGCGAAACGATGGCTCAGTACAGCGCCCTGATGCTGATGAAGGAGCACGTGGGTGCCCACCGGATGCAGAAATTCCTGCGCTATGAGTTGAATTCGTACCTCTTCGGCCGCTCGCAGGAGCGCAAGGGCGAACGGCCGATTGTGCGGGTCGGCGCCCAGCCGCACATCTACTACCGCAAAGGCTCGGTGGTGATGTACGGCCTGGCCGACTACCTCGGCGAAGCCAACCTCAACGCCGCGCTGGGCGAGTATATGCAGTCCGTCCGGTTTCAGCAGGCGCCTTACACGGTAGCGCCGGAATGGGTGGCCGCCATCCGGCGCCACACGCCGGACTCGCTCCAACCGTTCGTGCTCGACGGCCTGACCCGCCGCGCGCTCTTCGACAACCGCCTCACCGAAGCCACCGCCACGAAACAGGCCGACGGCCAGTGGCGCGTAACGCTCACCATCGAAGCGGGCAAGGTGTACGCCGACTCGCTCGGCGTGGAGACGCCTACTACGCTGGCCCACGACTGGGTGCCGGTGGCCGTCTTTCCCGAAAAACCAACGTCCGGCTTCCCCGCCGAACCCCTGCTGCTGCAAAAGCGCAAACTCACGGCGGGGCGCAACGTGCTGACCTTCGTCGTAAGCCAGAAACCCGCCCGGGCTGGCGTCGATCCTTATCACGAACTGATCGACCGCACCCTCGAAGACAACGTGAAAGACGTGACCGTGGAAACCGCCAAGCCCGCGCCCGTGGCGGTGCGGTGAGGAAGTAGCGCGGGTACCAAGCGACAGGCTTCGTCGATGGGCGTTTGACCCTGCGAAACCCCGCGCACCCGGCGAGCCATCCCTTTGGCGTATCAATCAAACGGCCCGCCCGGAGTAATCCGGGTGGGCCGTTTTTCTAAAACTCATGGGAGCCTGCTGCGGCCGAAAGGGCTACTGTTTCACCACTTTCTGCCGAACCACTTCGCCGGAAGCCAGCGTAACCTGCGCCACGTATGTGCCGGACGCAAGGGCCGCAGTAGGCACCCGCAGGGCCGCCGTGCCGCCGTCCACGGGTAGCGTCTGGGTCAGCACGATGCGCCCTTGCAGGTCGATGAGGCGTACCGTCGCCGTGGTAGGCGCGGGTGAAGTCAGGCGCAACGTTAGCTCCTCGGCGAACGGCTGGGGGTAGCTGCTCAGGGCCACCACGGGCGCATCGCCCCGCAGCCGAATCGTGACGACCTGGCTCAGGTTCACCTTCCCGTCGCGGTCCACCTGCCGGAGGCGGTAGTAGCTCAGGGGCCGCACCGGAGTAGCATCGAACGCGGCGTAGCTATTGAACTGGGTGGTGGTGCCATGCGCGTCCTGGGTCGTGAAAGTCTGGAACGAGCGGCCGTCGGCGGAGCGCTGCACCTCGAAGCGTTCAGCGTTCCGCTCGGAAGCCGTCGCCCAGGTCAGTTGCACCCCGGCGCCCGCTGCGGTGGCCGTGAAGCGTACCAGTTCCACAGGCAGCGGCGGCTCGATCACGGTACCCAGCGCGAAGGTGGAGAACGACGAGAAAGTGGCCGTAAACGACGTTACCCCAGTGCCGAAGGTGCCCACGACCGGGGCATTGAACAGGACCTGCGAATCATCGTTTTGCGCCGAAACCAGCGTCGAGCCGGCGCCTTTATAAATACGCAGGTTATTTTTGACCGTCGTGGCATCTACCGGGTTACCCGTCTGGGCGGTCAGATAAGATGCGAAATTGCTGATTTCGGCGTCCGTCAGGTAGAACGTAATGGTGTAGGCGGGGTTAGCGGGCACCACGGCGGGCGTCACCCGAAACTCCTTGCCCATCAGGTAAGGCTGACCGTTGAGCTGGGTATTCCGCGAGTTCGCACCGGCAAAGAGCTGCGTCGAAACGGTGCCGAGGCCCGTCGGCGCACTACCGGCATCGGTGCTGGCATTGGTCAGGCTCAAAATCAGGTTTGCTGATGAGTTGATGAAGTGCCGGGTTTCATCGGCGCGCACTTCGCAGGCGTAGGCCGTATTGGTGGTAGCCGGCGTCAGCGGTGGCCGTACGCTATTGAGATACTGACCATTTGCCAGGGAGTTTGCGCCCCCCGGGGTTTCGTTGGTTCCGTTGATGTCCACCACGCTGGTAGTCCAGTTCTGGCGGTTACGCGGATCACTGCTGACGGTCGCTTCGAAAGCGTACTGCTGTACGGCGTCGCTGAAAAAGAGCGCGTTGGCGCCCTGCGTCGCAAAATCCGGATGGTTGGCGAGCGTAACGTCAGTCACGGTTGGGCTGAACGAAAGGCCGTGCCAGAAGGCGGGTTGGTTACCCGTCGTGGCGGGCCGCCGCACCTGCACGGCGTCAGCGTCAGCAAAGCTGATCGTACTCCAGCTGGGGTTGCTGGTGGCATCGGCGTAGGGGCTACTACCCGCGGAGGGCGCCGCGCAATCCCCGACCAGGTAATCGACGCCGTAAGCGACGGCGTTGCCGCAGGTAGCGGCCGTTTCTACTGGCACGATGTAAACGAAGTCGAGGTCACGGTCAGTCGGGTCGGCGGGCGAAACCACCGGGTTGGGGTCGCTGGCATTGTACAACACGATGAAGGAGCCAACCGGAATCCGTTCCCAGGTGCAGCTCTCGTTGAAGCGCAGGTGGCCGGCGGTCACGTTGCCACTCAGGTTGTTGCTGAAAATGCCGTTGTCGTCGTCCACTACCCAGCCCCGAATATCCTGGTACGTGCCGGGCTGCCCGGTCACCAGCAGTTCCAAGAACGCCTGCTCCGTACCAGCTTCACCGCGCGAAAACTCGTTGATGATCAAGCCTTCCGAAATAAAATCGTCGTCCAGGATGGTCATCGTGCCCGGCGTATTGACTACCGTAGCCAACGCCGACATGGTGGCCAGACTCAGGTTGAAGGTTTCGTTCGGTTCCACGGCGCCATCCCCGACAAAGGTCGTGTTCACGGTCAGCGTTCGGGGATAAACACCAGCCGTCGTGAAAGTTACGTTCTGGTTCGAGAACAAATAATCCACGAACTGCGTGGCCGTGCCCCCACTTGCGTTGGTTACCTGAAGCTGGACGTTCGCCGAGGGAGCCGTGGTCATCGTAATCCGCAGCGGCACCGTCTTATTACCCGTATTGCCTTCTGTGGCCGATTGAATCGGGGGATTGAAGCCGACAAAGCGCGCGCAGGAAAGTGGGGCGTCGAGGTTGGTGAGCACCAGCGGCGTCAGCCCACCCGTAGGCGAAGTCGTCACTAATTGGCTTGGCCAGGTGCCGTTGGCACTGGTGGCCGCGCAGTTGATCACGTCCCCCGTCAGCCGGTCACGTAGCTCCACCCGGCGGACGCCGGCCGAATTGTTATTCGGCACGAGCGTACCCCAGCGCGCGGCCTGCGCATCCACGGTGTTCACGTAGAAGCCGGCGTACCCATTGGCGGTATTATTGGCCGTGCCGTCGTTCTCGACATAAGTAACGGCCAACGGCCGGCCGCTGCCGGCGGTGTTGTCATAAACAGCCACGAATTGGCGGGCGGGCGTGGTGGCCAGCGTCGTGCCCGTCAGGGCCGTGCCTTCGGTCGCCGTGCTGCCAAATAGCGTGGCCCGGGCCGTGGCGCTGGTCGTCAGCCGGGTGGCGACCGTGGTACCACCGGCCCCGTCGTTGAGGTTCAGCCGCATTTGCACCAGCTTACCGGCGTCGAAGCGCGTATCGCCGTTAGGCTCCAGAATAAACCACCCCTTGAAGGTACCCGATGCAGATGCCGTAAAGGAACCGTAGTCGCCGACCGTAGTCAAATTGGGGGTTGAGCTGGAACGGACGAAAGTGCTGCCGTCGTAGGCGAAAATGCCTCTTCCCGCGCCGTTATCCGTGGCGGCATCGGTGGCGACTACCGCACCGGGGAAATAGTGATACGTGGCGCTGGGCGTCAGACCACTCAGGGTGACCAGAAACGCAAAAGGCACCCGGCTGGTGTGCGTGGTGGCCCCGACAAGGTGCCCGGCTAGCACCTGCGGTAACAGCAACGTAGCCAGGGCCGGACCGGCCGTGGGCACCACGCTCACGCTGGTGCCCGTGCTGTAGATCGTACCGCTCTGACGCACGAAGACGGTGAAGTAGTAGATCGTGCCGTTAGTCAAACCCGTCACCGTCACTTGCTGGCCTGAACCCTGATAAACGGCAAACTGTCCACCGCCCAGGTCGGCGCCCGTCCCGAAAGCGGCGTTGGCACCGTAGGCGCTCAGGGCTGGCACTGCCGTCACGGGAGTGCCCGCACGGCCCACTACCAGTACATCACTCAAGCAAGCCGCTGGGTTGAGCCAGTTGAGCGTCGCCTGCGTATCGCCAGCTTCGGCCGCCAGGGAAGTCACTTCATTGGTGGTCGCCAGATAAACGGGCAGTAAGCTCGCACTGGCCGCGCTGGTAGCCACCGGCCCCGACGCCACTACCCGTACCCGGTATGAGCCGGAGGACGTGCCCGCCGGGATCGTCGCGCTGATCGTTCCCCCACCAGTAGCAGCCAGTGTCCCGATCACAACGGGTGTGCCGGGGAAAGTCGCCCCGCCGGGGTCGGAAAGCTGGGCGCTGAAAACGTTGCTGCCAATAAAGGTGCCCACCGTGGTGAACGGCACGCTCAGGGCAGTACCCGCACCACTGCTCACGCAGAAAGGCCCGGCCGCTAAGGAACTCAGACTGATATTATAGCCCCGAAGCAGCAAGTTTTTCACCCGCAGGTTGCGGCCACTGGCGCCAGCATTGCTGAAACGCAGCACCGTAGTGGCGCTGACGTTCACCCCTGACACCGTAACGGTGACGAATTGGCCGTTGTTGGAAGGTGCGGTCGTGGTCAGCGTCTGCGGAAAAGTGCTGCCACCATCCGTGGACACTTCCACTTTCAGGGGCTGAAAGGTACCGCCGCCGGAACCGGTGATATCAGCCGTGAACGAGACGGTCGAGTAGGTAGCCAGATTGTAGGAACTGGTCAGCACGTTATCAGTGGTACCGGCTTCCAGAAGCCAACTTTCGGTGGCCTGCTGAATAATGGTAGACCCGGACTGGTTATTGAGCGACCAGCCCACCGGCAGGCTGGCAGCCGTACCGGCCACGGAAAAGATGGTACCCGGCGTTTGCGCCTGACTCACCAGCCCCATCAGTAGCAGGCAAGGCAAGAGCAAACCCACGTTTCGGAAAAAAACCGGGAAAAAGTGTTTCATATGGCGTAATACGGTACGGGGTGTGGCTTGAATAAAAATAGGAATGGTTTGTCCTCAAGGCGTCTGACAATAGTAGCTGCAAAATTGTGTCCATCGGGTGGCGATTCCAACCAAATTACCGACGTTTGTACGGCGAAATCGCGCATTCGTTCATACTGACCGTCTTAACAGGCACAAAAAGACCCCGAAACCGAAACAAAGTTTCGTCGGCGGTAGGTTGCGGGCAGATTTTTTTGCCAATTGCACTATTCTCACAATTGATACGACCTGCCGGGCGTTGAACGCCCAGCGCCTGACCGGCGGTTACCGCCCAGTTCCCGTTTCCCACATTCTGACTGTGCTGCGTTGCTATTCAACTCTCTTTCCCCGGCTCCTGCTGCTGGGCGCGCTGTTCTGGTCAACGCGTGTTCCGGCAGCCCCGCCCAGCCAAAAGCTGCGCCGCACGACGCTGCCGGAAGTAGGTAGCATTGCCCTGCCGGAAGAGTTCGCAGCAATGCCGGATGAAGCCATCGCGACCAAATACCCCGGTCCGCGGAAGCCATTGGCGGCATACTCCAGCGCCAATGGCAAGGTTGATTTCATTGCCACCGAAAAGAATACGCCCTTCAAACCCGGCGATCTGGCCATTTTGCTGCGCTTCTACAAAGCCAACATCAGCAATGCCTATGGCAACCGAGTGGAGTATCTTCAGGAGCAGGTCGTGAAAATCAACGGCCGCGATTTCATCGCCCTCGAGTTCAACTCGGTGCTGAGCGACGGCACGGGGGCCGGGAAGGGCGCGCCGCTGCGGCGCTACACGTATATTCTGTACACAGTGCGGCCCGCCGCGTCGGCCAAAGACACGCCGCGCCTGCTGTCGCTCACCTTTACCTGCCCCAGTATGCTGCTGGCCGACTGGCAGCCAATCGGCCGGAAAGTGATGGCGACTGTGAAGCTGAAATAAAGAGCGGGCACTCCACTGCGGCATCGGCAAGCAGGTGCTGCAAACGCCGTTTGCTCCCTCAGCACCTCCGACGATGGCGGCCGTGCCCACGGCCCCAACCCCCACGTAGTAACAGGGTAAACGCACGCCCCCGAAAGGAGGCCCCGTTCGGCTCTACTTTTCTCGGCGTCTTCGCGTCTTTACGGGAGATTCAAAAGATGAGCAGGTGTACCAACCTCTCCACAGATGACCAAGCGTGGCCGTTTCTGCCGACAGCCGCCGACCAGAAAGAATGACAATAGCGGCGGAACTTTGGGGCAAGCCGTCAGCGCGTATGCCCGGCTATCTCGTTACGAAATCGTTATGAATGGGCCTCCTGCCCAGTCCGCGCAAACGCCCCGCAACATCGCCGATCCGGACTGGATGCGCCGGGCACTGGCGCAGGCCGAACAGGCCGCCGCGACGGGTGAAATTCCGATTGGGGCCATTGTGGTGCTCGAAAACCGGCTGATTGGACAAGGCCACAACCAGACCGAGCGCCTGCGCGACGTGACGGCCCACGCCGAAATGCTGGCCCTCACGGCTGCCGCCAACGCCATCGGCAACAAATACCTGCTCGGCGCTACGCTTTATTGCACCGTCGAGCCGTGCCCGATGTGCGCCGGGGCACTGGCCTGGGCGCAGGTGGCGCGGGTCGTATTCGGGGTGCCCGACGAGAAGCGCGGCCTGCACTGCTTCCAGCCCACGCTGCTGCACCCGCGCACCCAGGTGACGGGCGGCATCCTGGCCGACGAGTGCGCCGCCCTGATGCAGGCGTTTTTTCGGGAGCGGCGCTGAGGGGGCTGGGGTTTGGTTTCTCGTTGCTCATTGGGGAGGCGCTGCTTGTTTCGAGGAGGCCTCACCTCCCTTCGCAACAATGAACCGTACAAACGGCTTTACCTTGCACCGTGCCTGACCGTGAACCGCCGGTTCAACTACCCAGGCGTGGTTCTTTTCGCAATTTTCAATTTCCCCCGTTCGTTCATTATGGCCTTTGAACTCCCTGCCCTTCCCTACCCCGTTACTGCCCTCGAACCCCATATCGACCGGCAGACGATGGAAATCCACCACGGTAAACACCACCAGGCCTACGTCACGAACCTCAACAATGCGGTGGCTGGCACCGAACTGGAAGGCAAAACGCTGGAAGAAATCGTCAAGCTCGGCGCTGCCCTGCCCCCCGCGGTGCGCAACAACGGCGGTGGCCACTGGAACCACTCCCTGTTCTGGCAGGTGATCGGCCCGACGGCCGGCGGGGAGCCGTCCGGCCCGGTAGCCGACGCCATCGACAAAGCATTCGGCAGCTACGAGAAATTCAAGGAGGAATTCACCAAATCGGCCACCACCCGCTTCGGCTCCGGCTGGGCCTGGCTCTGCCAGACCGAAGACGGCCTGCGCATCTGCTCGACCCCTAACCAGGACAACCCGCTGATGACCGGTGTGGAAAGCTGCGGCGGGCGGCCCATTCTGGGCCTCGACGTCTGGGAACACGCTTACTACCTCAAATACCAGAACCGCCGCCCGGAATACATCACCGCCTTCTTCAACGTCATCAATTGGGATGAAGTGAACCGGCTCCTGTTGCAGGCCTAACCACGAGCCGGAGCGGTATCCCGCAAATAGCGCCTCTTCCGAGCGGCGATTGCTTTGCTTCGTGTCCCGCAACCGGTCCGCTCTGTAAGAAATAAAAAATCCCTTGACGAAGCGAGCGTGCTTCGTCAAGGGATTTTTTTGTTCTGGTGAACAGATAGCGATTGCTTCGTGGAAGCAGTACGAATGCGACCTCTGAAAGGGCCTTCGGGCTTATCGGTCCTGATCGGCTACCCAGTTGCGGCGGAATTCTTCGATTTGGGTAGCGGAAAAGCCGTAAATCGTCTGCAAACGGCTGATAACCTGCTGCAGCTTGGGCCGTTCCGTTGCGGATTCCGTGATAAAGCGGTACGAAGTTGGCGCCCCGGTAGCGGGGACGTTGAGCAGCGCCAATACTTCATCGACTTGCGCGTCCGTAATGCGCTTTTCCGAAGCCGGCAGGTTGCGCCACCCCTGGACGAAGCCCACGCATTCGCCGTAGGCGTGGAGCGCAGCGGCTTGCTGCGCTTCCGTCAGGTTAGTCCGGCTCAAAGTTGCCATCACCGTGTGGCAGTAGTGAATGACGGTGGCGGCGGTCGTTTTTTCTACTGCCAGCCGGATGCCGGTAACCGCTTGCTGCTGTTCGGACTGGTAGGCGTCGCCGGCCTTGATGGCGGCCTGAAGCTTGATCAAGTCGTTTTTCAGGCTGGAATAGAAACCGGCGCCGTCGTTACGGTCGCGCCGGGCGATGTAATTGGCTACCAGGCGGTCGGGGCGGGCGTGCTTGGTCGCATTGCCCGACGATGGAAACGCGGGGCTGACACCCAGCGCGGCCATTACCCGATGCGGGGTGGCGGCCGTGAGCGGGCCGTTCAGCAACGCGGAAGTATGGTGGTAAAGCGCCGCGCCGAATAGCCCCTTTTCGATGAGCTGCTCGGGTTCCAGGCCATTACCGTCGAAGAGGTAGCCCCCGAAGGTGCCGCCCGTTGCTCCCGCTGCCGGAGCGCCGGGCGCGTAGGTGCCACCGCTGGCAGCCGCCAATTGCGTGAAGTAGCCCGCCGGGCCGCGCAGCCGGCCGTCGTAATAAGCGGTGGCGACCGTAGCCAGTGCAGGCGCACCATTGATGTACAGGGCTTCCAGCGCGGACGCCGACACGACGGCGCCGGGCACCCGACCCTTTTTTGCCTCGTTGGTCAGGGCCGTCAATTGGTCAGCCACGGCCAGCTCGGCGGCGGCGGCGGTTTCAAACGTAGTCGAATCGTAGGTGGCGGGCAGAACAAGCCCTGGCTTGTCGTCATCTTTTTTGGTGCAGCCGATGGCCAAAGCACTCAGCATCAACAAGGAAGAGAGACGTGCGGCCGACAGGAAACGTGACATTGAATCAATCAGTAAAAGCAAGCAGGATCATTAGCCCGATTGGGCTTTCCGTTAATGGCTTTCCGTTAATGGTCCGGCAAAGGTCTTATCTGGAATCGGTCCAGACAAGTGTTGTTTAGAAAAAATCCAAATAAGCACCGCGCGTCAGGGGCCGATTATCGCTCCACGTGGTTTGGCTGCGCGCGCACGGCGAGCAGCGTCGAACCGCCGTGGTCGTCGTCGGTGACGAGCAGCAGGTCGAAGGTGCCGTCGGGATGCTGGCGGCGAACGGCCAGGCCCTCGACCTTGCCCGTGTAGGTGCGGCCATCGGGCCAGACGAGCGGACGCAGCGGTAGCGGCGTTTCGGGCGAATGATCATCGTCCGACGGCAACGTTCCGACAAATGATCCCAGCACGGCGCCGTCCAGCACGGGGTCGAGGGTGGTTTCCACGGAAGCCGAAACCCAGCACCGGCCGTCGTACCAGGAAGCGCCCGACAGGCCTGCCGCTGCGCCCTGCACCTGCGGCAACGCGTAGCTCCGGACCTCCTGCACGGCCGGGGCGGGCGTACCCGTCAGCAGGCAGGCCAGGACGGATTCCAGCGGCAGCGTGATTTGGTACGAGCGGGCCTGCCCACCCGCGCCCAATCCGCGCTGGTAAAGCAGGAGCGCCGAATGGGTGGTCGCGGCAGCTTCGATGTTGAGCGCCACGCCTGCCGGCAGGGCCGCGCGCACGGCTGCGTAGAGTGGCGCTAACGCTACCTCCCGGACTTGGGCGGGGCCGGCCGGCGGCAGCACGACCCAAAAGCCGCGCTCGCGCCGGCCCGGTAACGAGCCCGACCCCAGCAGGAGCAGCGTGGGGGCGGCGCCCGGAGGCAAGGCAGCAGCCGGAATCCGGGCAATCGCTTCCAGGTCCGGTTTGGTGACCTTCGGCAGCCGCCCCCGCACGGGAGCTTCGGCCGCCGGGGGCGTGAAGAGCGGAATGCGCCGCACGGTGGCCAGCGCAATGGGCTGCCCGGCATCCAGGGCGGCCTGCGGCACGGCAAAAAGCGTCGGGGCATCATCGGCGATGACGTAGGCCGTGCCGTCCACCAGCTCGATGCCGGAGGCGGAAGGCAGGGGCAATGGCGTTTCGCTAACCAGGGTCAGGACCATTTGCAGGGAAAGGAAAAAGGGGTGCATCAAACCTAAAAATGCTGGGAAATGCCGCCATCAGCGGGACTAAAAAGCCGCCTCAATGGTTGAAAAAGCCCGCCGGCCACTTTCGGCAGGTTACGGGTTTTGCTAATTATTTTTGCCGCTGATGAATTTTGACCGCATTCAGGAAAAACTCGCCGTGCTGGCCGACGCCGCCAAGTACGACGTTTCGTGCT
This sequence comes from Hymenobacteraceae bacterium, assembly GCA_031426455.1. GTDB lineage: Bacteria > Bacteroidota > Bacteroidia > Cytophagales > Hymenobacteraceae > JANNMJ01. Next base: position 11,925 of record JANPLI010000058.1, read on the forward strand.
CGTCGTCGGGCGGCAAGCGCAAAAATGCCAACGGCGGGCTGGGCAACGCCGAGGGGATGGGCATCTGCCACTCGTTCACCCAGGACGGCCGGTGCGTGTCGCTGCTGAAAATTCTGCTCACCAACTTCTGCATCTACGACTGCCAGTACTGCGTCACGCGCCGCTCGAACGACGAAATGAAGCGCGTCGCCTTCACAGTGGCCGAAGTGGTGGAGCTGACAATGAGCTTCTACCGCCGCAATTATATCGAGGGGCTTTTTCTGTCGTCGGGCATTTTCAAAGACGCCGACACCACGATGGAGCGCCTCGTGCGCGTAGCCCGCACGCTGCGGAAAGACCACAAGTTCAACGGCTACATTCACCTCAAGACGATTCCTGGCGCTTCCGAGGATTTGATCTCCGAAGCCGGCCTGTACGCCGACCGCCTGAGCGTGAACATCGAGCTGCCGAGCGAAATCAGCCTGCAGTCGCTGGCGCCGGAGAAGAACTACCACGACATCGAGGTGCCGATGGAGCTGATCCGGGATCAGGCGCTGGCGGCGAAGGAAGAAGGCAAAGTGCTGAAAAAGACGCCGCTGTTCGCGCCCGCCGGCCAAAGCACCCAGCTTATCGTGGGCGCCACGCCGGAAACAGATCAGCAGATTCTGACGCTCTCGGACACGCTGTACCGCGATTATTCGCTGAAACGCGTCTATTACTCTGGCTATGTGCCCATCAACACCGGCCACCAGGAGTTATCCATCGTGAAAGCGCCGCCCGTGCTGCGCGAACACCGGCTTTATCAGTCGGACTGGCTGATGCGCTATTACGGTTTCGACGCCCAGGAAATCACCACGGCCGAGGCGCCGAATCTGGCGCTCGATATCGACCCCAAACTCGCCTGGGCCTTGCGCAACCGCGATGTCTATCCGGTGGACGTGAACGCCGCCGACTACGAGCTGCTGCTCCGGATTCCGGGCGTCGGGGTCCGGTCGGCGCAACGCATCGTGGTCGCGCGCCGCACCATCCGGCTCACCCGCGACCACCTCAAAAAGCTCGGCGTGGTGCTGCACCGCGCGGCTTATTTCCTGACCGCCGACGGACCCGTGCCCCCCACCCGCGAACTGGATTCGGTCCAGCTCAAGCACCGCCTGCTAAGCCTAGACTCCGGCGCCCGGCTGGGGTTGAAACAGACGCAACTGACGCTTTTTTGAGGAGGTGGTGAAGGTGGTGGGGTGGTGAGGTGGTGTTTTTACGCGTACCGCCTGCATCACCACTCCACCACCTCACCACCCACACTACCCCACCACCATCACCTGTGCATTTCGTTTACGACGGCTCCTTCGACGGCCTGCTGACTACGCTGCGCGCCATTTGGGCGACGCGCGCCGAGCCGCTTGCCATCCGCCCCACCAACGGTGCGCAAAACGGCCTGTTCGCCGAAACCAGCTACATCGCTACTGACCCCGATGTGGCCGCCGAGGTTTGGCAGAACCTGCGCCGCTGGGTCGATGATGCCGTCCGCCAGCGCCTTTACCACGTCTTTCTAGCCGAAGCGCCGGACTCGGAATTACTGATTTACCAGTATTTGCAGCGCGCCATTACGGCCGGCGGGCGCGACCTGAGCGAAGACTACCTCGACGATACCGTTCGCCGCGTTCATACCCTGAGCCGGACGCTGGGCCGCGAAAAACATCGCTTCGAGGCCTTCGTTCGCTTCGAAGAGGCCGCCGACGGCCTCTTCCACGCCACCGTGAATTGCCACGTGAACGTGCTGCCGCTATTGGCGCCGCACTTCACGGCTCGCTACGCCGACCAGCGCTGGTTGCTCTTCGACCCCGCCCGCCACTACGGCCTTTACTACGACGGCCACCGGACCCGCCTCGTGACGCCCGACGCCGACGTGGTGCAGCAAACCACGGCGCGCCCGATTCCGACGACGCTCGCCACTCTGGCCGATCCGCAGGAACCGATCTATCAGCACCTGTGGCGGACGTATTACCAGAACGTGGACATTGCCGCGCGCCGCAACCCCAAGCTGCACAAGCGCAACCTGCCGCTCCGCTATTGGCGCTACCTGACCGAGAAACAGCCCGGCCCACCGCCGCTGCTGGCTCGGCAGATTCCGCCCAGGGCGGCCTGACGTCTATCTCTTACGGCTGCTTACCTTACTGCTGCCTACTTACTGCTGACGCACCATTTCCCACTCTTCGCGGTACCGGATCACGTCTGAATTGCCTTCTATCCGCACGCTAGACCAGCGTTGGGTGGTGCTGGTTTCGGCGGCTAATGTGAAAACGAAGGCCAGAAGCGCGCGGAAAGGGCCGGCGCTGTCGCCGGGGCGCAGAATGATGCGGCGGCGTTCGTGCTGATCCACGAGCCACTCTGTGACGAGCGTGGTGCCGGCCGATACGGCGCCGCCGTTGTTGCCCATCAAGCCGGCAATCAGGCGGCTTTCGATGTCTTTGTCGAAATAGAACCGGGCTTCGTCGCCGGTAGAGCCGGCCTGGCCCGTGATATTGATGAATGCCACTTCCCCGGCATCGACGGCGATATTCTGCGTCAGGACGGTGCCGGCGGCATCATAAAAGGTGGACGTAACCCGCCGGATGGTCCAAACCCCGGATTGTTCGCGGGCATTGACGGCCTCGCGGTCGCAGGAACTGAGCAGCACGAGGCTCAGCAACCAGGCCAGGCGGTGGAAAGCAAAACGCGAAAGCATCACTAAAGCAAACAGAATGTGGGTTCAAACAGAAAAACAACCCGCCGGAAAGCGGCCGATCAGTCGGCGCGGTTCAGCCGAACCCCTACTTCCAAGGCCACGCGCACCATTCCGAGATCCGGTCGGACCGCGTCGTCGGTGAGGGAATAGCCGCTGTTGTTGTCGGCGGCGGCAGCCAGAAAGCGGTCGTAATGGCGGGGTAACTGGTTGTTGACACCGAGGCCCGGCAGGTCGCCGAGGCCCACTTTGTCGTTCGGGTTCGGCATATAATCGATTTTCAGCTGTACCAGCACCGGCCCGAAATTCATTCCGGCCTTAGCGCCGCCCATCACGGTGATGGTGGTGGCGCTGAACTGCCCCAGCAGCCGTCGGTCGGAGCCCCAGGATTCCGTGCCGTCCGGGTACACATAGGCCATCGTCACGCGCGACGTGCCGGCGCACAGGCTACCCGTCGGGCCCACAAAAAACCGCTTGCCGATGAAGAAGCGGGGTTCGATACCGATGACGATCAGCGACTGCCGGACGGCAAACCGCCGTTCCGCCCCCGTGGTGAATTCGGCCGTCAGGTTGGCGGCCGTCCGCTGGTAGCCCAGGTAGCAGCACCCGGCCGCCGTCAGGCCCAGGCTTTGGGTGGTGCCCGTGCCCAGTTGGGGCGCGGCGCGCAGTTCGACGCGGTTCGCAACCGCGTAAGAGGTCAGAAACTCATCGAAAGTGGGCCAACGGAGGGCCGCACCGCCGTAGCCGGTCGTGACGAGGACTTCCGCCATCCGCCGCACTTTTTGGGCGTGGGCGGCGGATACGGGCAGCAGCAGGGCCAGGAGCACCACCGCAGGATAGCGCAGCCGCAGGAAAGTTCTCTTCATTTTGCCGTAAAGCCCCAGCTCAGGGCCAGACCATAGTTGTGAACGCCGTATTGAAACGAGCGGGTGTCGGTGGTGCCGGCCAGCCCGAATAAATCCGGCTCTATCAGATGCCATTGGTAAAAAGGCCGCAGGGTGAGGCCCGCCCCCCGCGAGCCGAACGGGGCGACGTCGCAGTACAGCGTCAGCCCAACGGTGGGGCTCCGCTCGCCGGGCTCCAGCAGGCCTTCGCCCTGGCTGTGCATCGACACCCACTTACCTTTTTCAGAGCCGGTGCCGTCGCGCCGCGAAACCCGGAACAGGCCCAGGTCAGCGGACAGGCCCGGCCGGAGGCGCCCGCCCCAGAGCGGGTAGCCGAGACCCAGCGTCAGCTCGTTGAGCCGAACGCGGTAGCTGGTATTCCACTCCTGCCCCGCCTGATCGGTCCATTTGGCCGACTGAATCGTGTGGCGATTGCTCCACCGAATCTCAAAAACGGAGCGGGCCTGCACCACCGTCAGCCCCAGGCAAAGCCCGCCGTAAGTAGGGGTCCAGGTCATTTTCTGATCGAGGGCCGCCACGTTGGGGCTACGATTCAGGCGCAGGGCGTGGTAATACATATTACCCATTCCGTGCTGCGCGTATTGCCCCACCTGCCAACCCACTGAGAACAGGGCGCGGGCCGTCGCGGGCGCGAAAAACCCTTTTTCGGTTTGCGCGCTCGCCGGAAGTGCCAGCAGCACGGCAGCGCCCGGTAGCAAACCGGCCTGCCACCAGGCGGCCGAAAGGAAACGAAAAAACGACATCGGCGGAGGAAGAATGAAACGCGGGACAAAGGTCCGAGCCGGCGGCGGGCACTGCTATCCGTACCAGCCCGGATTTTTGCGGCCCACCCGCGCTGCCCGCCCTACCTTCGCGGGCACTTATGACGAACTCTCTGATTGGTAAAGTCGCGCTCGTGACGGGCGCCTCCAAAGGCATCGGCCGGGCCATCGCCCGCCATTTTGCGCAGGCCGGCGCGCAGGTCGCTTTCACGTACCTGAGTTCCGTGGAACAGGGCCAGGCCCTCGAACAGGAGCTCACGGCCCTCGGCACCGCCGCCAAAGGCTACCGCTCCGACGCCGCCGACTACGCCCAGGCGGAGCAGTTGGTGACCGATGTAGTGGCCGACTTCGGGCGCCTCGACATCGTGGTCAACAACGCCGGCATCACCCGCGACGGCCTGCTGATGCGGATGACGGAGCAGCACTGGGACGACGTGCAGCGCGTCAACCTGAAATCGGTCTTCAACCTGACCAAAGCCGCCACCAAGCCGATGATGCGCGCCAAAGCCGGCTCGATCATCAATATCACGTCCGTCGTCGGCATCAAGGGCAACGCTGGCCAGGCCAACTACGCGGCCTCCAAAGCGGGCATCATCGGCTTCACCAAGTCGGTGGCGCTGGAGCTGGGCTCGCGCAATATCCGCTGCAACGCCGTGGCGCCAGGCTTCATCGAAACCGAAATGACCGGCGTGCTCGACGAAAAACAGGTGCAAGCCTGGCGCGACGCCATCCCGCTGCGCCGCGGCGGCAAGCCGGAAGAAGTGGCGAAGGCCGTGGCCTTCCTGGCCAGCGATGATTCCAGTTACATCAGCGGCCAAGTGCTACAGGTAGACGGAGGAATGCTGACCTGAATTACGAATTACGAATTACGAATTACGAATTACGAATTCTTTTCTTGAATGCGATGAAGAACTTGGCGGAGAATCCGTTGGCCGTGAAGTCATTTTCGTTGGCGGTGCGAGTGGTGCGGCTTTATCAGCATTTGCGGCGGCAGTTCGACGAGCCGGTTCTTTTCCGACAGTTGTTGCGTAGTGGCACTTCGGTCGGCGCCAACGTAGAGGAAGGGCTGGGCGGGCAATCCACCGCCGATTTTCTGAGCAAGCTGCGTATCGCCCGCAAAGAAGCCCGCGAAACCAATTACTGGCTACGGCTGCTTCACGCCACAGATTATCTGGACGAAGCGGGTTTCAACAGCGTCCATCAGGACACGGAAGAAGTCCAGCGCTTGCTAACCAGCATCATCGTCACCACCGAACGAAACAGCAGGAAGTAATTACGAATTACGAATTACAAAATTGCGAATTTTTATTTCGTTGCTCGTAATTCGTAATTCGTAATTCGTAATTCGTAATTCGTAATTTGCTAACCCTCTCTCAATCGCCGCTCTGGCTGGTCGTCTGCCTTATTGCCGGCATCGGCTACGCCTGGCTGCTGTACTCGAAGACCGCGCCGTGGGGCCACGCTTGGAACCGGACGCTGGCCGCCGTGCGTGCCGTGGTGGTCACGTTTCTGGCTTTTTTGCTGCTCGGCCCGGTGCTGCGGTCGGTCCAGACGACGCCCGAAGAACCCGCCGTGGTGGTGGCGTTTGACGACTCGCAGTCGGTAAGCCTTTATACCGCCGCCGACGCCTTGTCGCAACTCAAGACGGACCTCGCGGGCCTGATCGGACGGCTGCGGGCGGGCGGGTTCCGGGTGGAGGTACGGACGTTGGGCGCCACGTTGCCCAGCGCCGCGCCGCTCGACTCGGTGCGCTTCCGCCGGCCCGTGACGAACCTCGACGGCCTGCTGGCGGGCATCCGGTCGGACTACGAAAACCGCAACCTGGCCGCCACGGTGCTGGTCACGGACGGCATCGTGAACCAGGGCCGCTCGCCGGTGTACGACGAGGTGCCGTTCGCCGTCTTTCCCGTAGCGGTGGGCGACACCGTGCCGAAGCGCGACGTGGCGATCTCGAACCTGACCTACAACAAGGTAGCGTTCAGCGGCGACCGTTTTCCGCTGGTAGCGGAAATTCGGGCCGACGGCTTCCGTGGCGGTACGGCCAGTGTCCGGCTGCTCGACGGCGCCACCGTGGTGGCCACCCAAACGGTGGAGCTGCGCGCCGACCGCCTGACGCAGGAGGTGACCTTCCAGGTGCTGGCGCCCGCGCCCGGCAAGCGCCGCTACGTGGTGGAAATAGCGCCCGTGAGCGGCGAATTCACGCGCCTCAACAATGCCCGCACCGCCTATGTGGACGTGGTAAAAGGGCGCCTCCGGATTCTGGTGGCCGCGCCCGGCCCGCACCCCGACGTGAACGCCATCCGGGCAGCGCTGGCTACGAACCCGAACTTTGAAACCGACCTCTACCTGCCCGGCGTCAAGCCGCTGAAAGGCCAGGATTATGATGCCGTGGTGCTGAGCCAGTTGCCCGCGCGCGGCAATCTGGGCGCCGAGGTGCTCGACCTCGTGCGCCGCCGCCACCTGCCCGCACTCTACGTACTGGGCGCGCAGACCGACTTTACCGCCTTCAACTCCCTCAACGCCGGCCTGCGAGTGAATCCGCGCAGCGCCGAGCTGGACGACGTGACCGCCGCCGCCAACACCGGCTTCAAGCGTTTCGACCTGACCGAAACCCTCGCCCAACGGGTGCGCGACTACCCGCCCGCGCGGGTGCCTTTCGGCGACTTCCGCCCCTCGCCCGCCGCCGAGGTGCTGCTCTGGCAACAGGTCGGGCGCGTGCCCACCACCAAGCCGCTGCTGGCGGTACAGGTGCGCCCCGGCCCCGGCGGGCGCACCGCCGTGTTGGCCGGCGAAGGCACCTGGCAGTGGCGCCTGACCGAAGCGGCGGCGCACGACAATCAGCCCGAAGCCTACGACCGCCTCATCAATGGCCTGCTCCAGCTCCTGACCACCGCCGACAACAAGAAAAAGCTCCGCGTCTTCCCCCGGCAGGACGAACTGACCACCGCCGACGACGTCGTGTTCGGCGTGGAAGCCTACAACGCCCTTTACGAGCGCACCTACGGCCAACCGCTGACGCTGACGCTGACTGACGAGAAAAACCGCGCCCGGACGTTCTCCTTCATCAATGCCGACGGCAACGCCGGGCTGCGCGTCGGAGCCCTGCCCGGCGGGTTGTACCGCTACGTGGCCCGCGCCACCATCGACGGCAGCCGCAGCAGGACGGCGGCGAGGTCATCGTCCGGGAGCTACAGCTCGAAGCCCTCACGGCCCGCGCTGACCATAACCTGCTGAACCAGCTCGCCGCCAAATCGGGCGGGCAGCTTTTCTATCCGAGCCAGCTTGCCGCCCTCGAAACGGCCCTGCGCAACCGCCACTTTCCCAGTGTGCTACATACCGACGAGCAGCTCCGTGACCTGATTAACCTGCGCTGGATTTTCTTCGCCCTATTGGCCCTGCTGACGCTGGAATGGGCCGCGCGGAAGTATTTGGGTGGGTATTGAGGCGAATTTTCGACCGCTTCGGAGTCGTTTGAAGGGTTTAGGGTGGTGGGGTTTAGGGCTTGGGTGTTAGGGTTTGGGTGTTAGGGTTTGGGGCAAACGCCCGAGTTTAGACGGATACCCCGTTCGGCTTTGTGCTTCTCCGCGTCTTCGCGTCTTTGCGGGAGATTGGACAGAAGAGCTGGCCTACAGACGGTTAAGGGGCCTTACCTCGTTTACCCTGAGGAACGTTGACAGCGACGCGGTTTTATGAAACCGCACCCCTTCATTTGCGCAATGAAAATCGGCCTCTTCTTCGGCTCCTTCAACCCGATTCACGTCGGGCACCTGATTCTGGCCAACGTGCTGGCCACGCACACCGACCTGGACGCCGTGTGGCTCGTGGTGTCGCCGCAGAACCCGTTCAAGACCACGGCCAGCCTGCTGCCCGCCGCCGAACGGCTGCATATGGCTTCGCTCGCCGTCGATTACCACGACCGCATCCGCGTCTCGAACGTCGAATTCAGTTTGCCGCAGCCCTCGTACACGGCCGATACGCTGGCATATCTGGAGGCGAAATACCCGACCTACCAGTTCGCTCTGCTGATGGGCGAAGACAACCTGCCGACGCTGCCGAAGTGGAAAAACCACGAGGTGCTGCTGGCGCGCTACCCGATCTACGTCTATCCGCGTCCCGGCACCCCGCGCTCGCCGCTGCACGAGCACCCGGCGGTGCGGCTGGTGGAGGCGCCGCTGCTCGACATTTCGGCTACCTACATCCGCCAGTGCGTAGCAGCGGGCAAGTCGATCACCTTTATGGTGCCGGAAGCCGTGGAGACGTACATCAAGTACCGGGGCTTCTGGCTGAAGTAACGGTTCGCCGATCAGGAGCGGAACGGCCTTGACGGACGGTTTCGCCCCTGCTGAACCCCGCGCACCCAGCGAGCCATTTGTCCGGGCTACCGACTGCCGCGCGGTCATCCCGCGACCCGGTTTCGTCCACAAAAAAAAGCACCTCGCATAACGAGGTGCCTTTCCGAGCTATGAAAACAAACTTAGCTACCACCGAAACGTTCGGTTTCCCGAACACCCCGTCAATAACAAGAGCAAAGATGCACCCGCTGCCGCAAATTCCCCAAAAATTCTGGGTCTAAACGAAGGTTTTTCGTAACAAAAGGCCATTTTTTTCGACCGAACGGTCGGAAACTCGCCTCGGGAGCCGCCGAAGTACCTTTGTACGCCTCCGCCGGGCCGTTTGCGGCGTGGCGGAGGGGCTGAAGCTGGTGCGCGCCGTTGGTGGCCGATCCAGGGCTGCGCAATGTCGCTGTCGCCCGGCTTCGGATTTTTCTATTTTTTCTGACCTTCCAATCACCTGCACCTTATGGGATGTGGTTCCTGTTCCTCCGCTGGTGGCGGGGGCGGATGCAGCCCGGCTGGCTGCGGCTCCAAAGGGAGCTGCGCGTCGGGCGGCTGCAACCGACTCAATGTTTTTGACTGGTTAAGCGATATGCGCCCGCCCGGGGGCGCCGCCGACGAATTCGAGCTGGTCGAGGTCCGTTTCAAAGGCGGGCGCAAGGAGTTTTTCCGCAACCGCCAGCACCTGCCGCTGACCACCGGCGACGCCGTGATGGTCGAAATCACGGGCGGCGGCGCCCACCTGGGGCACGTCTCGCTGCGCGGCGAGCTGGTGCGGCTCCAGATGCGCAAGAAGAACATCACGCCTGGCCCGGATATCAAACCGATTCAGCGGATCGCGCAGGAAGAAGATGTGGCCCTCTGGCACGCCGCCCGCGAGCTGGAGCCCACCGCCATCTACCGCGCCCGGACCCTGGTGGATGAGCTGCGCCTACAGATGAAAGTCTCCGATGCCGAGTATCAGGCCGACCGGACGCGCGTCACGTTCTACTATTCTTCCGAGGACCGCGTGGACTTCCGCGAGCTGGCCCGGCGCCTGACCGAAGACCTGAAAACCCGCATCGAGCTGCGGCAGATCAGCCTGCGCCACGAGGCCGGGCGCATCGGCGGCATCGGTTCGTGCGGGCGCGAACTGTGCTGCTCGACCTGGCTGACCGACTTCAAGACCGTCAGCACCACCGCCGCGCGGTATCAGCAACTGTCGCTCAACCCCGCCAAGTTGGCCGGGCAGTGCGGGCGCCTGAAGTGCTGCCTTAACTACGAGCTGGACACGTACCTCGACGCCCTGAAGGATATTCCGGCCGTCCATCGCCCGCTGCAAACCGCTAAGGGCGAGGCATTTCTTCAGAAAACAGATATCTTCCGGCGCCTGATGTGGTTCGGCATCAAGGGCGACAACGAATGGTACCGCCTGCCGGCGGCCCGCGTTCGCGAGATTCAGGAAATGAACCGGCGCGGCGAGCAGCCCGAAGCGCTACTCGTGGCTGTGGAGCCAAGCGCGCTGCCAGAACCGGAAGTGGCGCAGGTAGAAGGCTCCCTCGACCGGCTCGACGACAAGCTGCGACTGTCGTCGGGCAAGAAAAAGAAAAAGAAAAAGCCCGGCGCGGAAGCTGGCCCCGGCGGCGGTGATCGTAAGCCGAAGCCCCCTAAAGAGGCGCGTGTAGGTGGCGAGAAGCTCCCCAAAACGGAAGGCGAGCGCAACCGCCCGAAGAAGAACAAGCCACCCAAAGCCGGGCGGCCCGAGGGCGAACGGGCACCGGGCGAGCGGGCGCCAATCGCAGCGGGCGGCGGTAGCCCAGGCGCACCGGCGCGCCCGAATCCCGCGCCCCGTGCCCCGCAGCCAGACGGCACCGAGGGCCGCGGCGGGCCACGCGGGGAAAGGCGCAGCGAAGGCCGCGGGGAGCGCGGGGAAGGTGCTGGTCGGCGGCGACGCGGCGGACGCGGGCGCGGCGCCAGTGGTGAATCCGGTAGCGCCGCTTCCCCGCAACCAACTGCCTGATGCGCTGCCGGATGAAACGTCTGTTGACTTCCTGCGCCAGCCTGCTGGTGGCCCTGGCCGGCGCCCTGACGCTGAGCGCCTGCGATCCCGCGCGGGTGTTCGAGGACAACCACGACTTCCCGGAAGGCGCCTGGCTGGCTACCGAAAAGCCGGTTTTTGCCTTTACCATCACCGACACAGCCGCGCGCTACACCGTGCGGCTGAACGTGCGGAACTCGGTGAACTACCAGTTTTACAACCTGTTTGCTGCCCTAACCCTGCGCGACCCCACCGGTCAGGTGCGGGCTCGCCAACTCCACGAGATGGTGCTGCTCGACAAAGCCACCGGCCAGCCGTTGGGCGACGGGCTGGGCGACCTGTTCGACCACCAGTTCGTGGCCCTGCGGCATGTGCGCTTCACGAGGCCGGGCACCTATCGCGCCGAAGTCAGCCAGTATATGCGGCTGCCGGTGCTACCGGAACTGCTGTCCGTAGGGATTAGGGTAGAACGGGAAGAGAAAAAGTAGGGGAATGCCTCGGGAAGGTTCGGCGGGGCGAAGGAGGCGGGATGGCCCGGCGTTCAGGGTCAAAGTGCCGAAATTTTGGGGGTTTACCGGCGCAGTTTCAGGCACTTCAACACGGCGCAGCATACCCCCTAAGAAGTTACGCGAAGGTTGTAGGCACCACCGTAGGCACCAAAACGAAATCAGCCACCCGAACCTGCGTTCAAGTGGCTGACTATCAAGGTGGGACGTGCCGGGTTCGAACCAGCGACCCTCTGCGTGTAAAGCAGATGCTCTAAACCAGCTGAGCTAACATCCCGTGGTTTCCGGCAGAACCGGGGCACAAAGGTCGGCAAGCAGGCAGCACCCGCGCAAGCGGAACGGCGCTTTTCTTACGGGCCAACTCGCAACCCGGCCGAGCCGTAGGCAGGGGCGGCAATCCGATACCCGGATTTGTGTCCCCCATCATTTACTTTGATCTGCCTCGATGGACGTCCTTCTCCAATCATTTTCCGAACCGGAAAAAACCGCTTACCTCGCCACCATTGCGGCCCTAGCTTCAGCCGACCGGCAGGCTTCGCCGCAGGAAGCCGAATTTTTACAGCAACTGACCGAGCAGGCACAGCTTTCGCCCCAAGCCGCACAACAGGTGCTGGCCGCCGCCAACGACGCCTCGAACCAGAGTATTGCCCAGCACCTGGACGTGCTGAAAACCTCGGACCTGAAGTACTCGCTCGTGACGGATATCCTGTCGTTCGCGAAGGCGGACGGCAAGTATTCGCCGGAAGAAGAGCAGATGCTGACGAAGATGGCGGCGTATCTGGGGGTCAATCCGCAGCAGGTGCAGGCCCTGGATCAGGTCGTTGAACAGACTGCGCAACAAACTGCGCAGCACCCGGATGCTCCCGCCAATTCGCTGCTCGGTGGAAGCGGCATCAGCGATATGCTGGCTAAGGCGGGCATCCCCGGGGGCGCGCTTATGAAGGGACTGCTCGGCATTCTGGCCCCGATCCTGATTTCCAAAGTCCTGAGCGGGCGCAGTGGTAACACCGGCGGAATGATGGGCGGTATGAGCGGTGGCGGCATGGGCGGCGGCCTGCTCGGTACGCTCGGCGGGCTGTTGGGCGGTGGGCTGCTTTCCGGCGGAATGGGCGGCGGCAGCGGAATGGGCGGCGGCCTCGGTGGGCTTCTCGGCGGCGGCGCGCAAGCGGGCGGCGGGCCTAACCTCGGCGGCGGCCTCGGTTCGCTGATGGGCGTCCTGGGCGGCTTGGGCGGCCAGCGTTCCTATGGTGGGCTGGGTGGCGGCGGCCTCGGCTCGGTGCTGGGCGGGTTGTTCGGCAGGCGGTAACGTACGCTGGCTAAGTGACCAGTCATCCGCATCGAGCAGCAAGTCAAACCGCTGACAAACCAGAAGCGGCTGAAAAAGGCCAATTGACCTCCGGCTGACTCCCTGAAACTTACGAAGAGCGGCCGTAGCGTGGCCTCTGGTTCGCCGCC
>JANPLI010000059.1:0-10752 GCA_031426455.1 Hymenobacteraceae bacterium
AGGAATGAGGAATGAGGAATGAGGAATGAGGAATGAGGAATGAGGAATGAGGAATGAGGAATGAGGAATGAGGAATGAGGAATGAGGAATGAGGAATGAGGAATGAGGAATGAGGGCCGCACTACGCAGATTCCTCATTCCTCATTATTAATTCCTCATTACTAATTAATTACCAGTCGTTGCGTCCGGCGCTGGCCGGTGCTGTCGCGCAGTTCGAGCAGGTAGAGGCCGGCGGCAGGGCGCGTGCCGAGCAGGGTGCGCAGCGGTACGGTCCGTTCGGAGTTGGCCAGCGTGGGAGCCGTCGTCCAGGGCTGGCCCACGGCGCGGCCCGTCACGTCCAGGACACGTACCGTGAGGGGGCCGGCTGTTGCGGCACTTACCCGAACAGCGGCCGCGGCCATATCCGCGCCGTCCACGGGGTTGGGTATCACCATCAGCGTGAGAGCTGACGCATCGGTGCCGGCCAGCAGGCCGTTGGGGGCAGCCGGACGCCCGACGCGGATCTCGTCGATATACAGCGCGTTCCCACCGTTTGCGGTCACGGCAAAACGCAGCAATACGTGCCCGGCCGACAGGACAGAACTTACCAGTGGCACGGAGTCCTGCACCCACTGTGTGGGCAGCGGCACGTAAATGCCCGCCACGGAGGGCGAGGTGCGCAGCGCCGCTGCATTACGGGTCAGGCGCGGAACCCAGGTGCGGCCGCAGTCGATGGAAGTCGAAACCACCAGCACATCGCTGGCCGATGCCGTGGCTGGCGTGTAGGCCCGTTTGAAGTAAACGCGGTTCGGGGTCAGGGCTGGCGTCACGTTCAGATTCGGCGAAACCAGGTAATGATTCGATCTGGCCGTGGCGCTGCGCAGGCGGATGCGGGCAGCGCCGCCGTCGTTGTCGGAACTGGCCACGGTAGTTGGCTCCCAGGAAGCGGAGCCAGCCGAGGCGGTAGCATCGCGGCTAAAGGCCCAGGTTTTCAGCGAATCGCCGGTTACTTCCGGAAACCGCGTTGGCTCGAAGCCGAACGTGAGCGGCGCGGTGTAGCCACCCGTCACGCTGCCAACGGCCACCAGCCGGGCCTGGGTCGTCGAGTCGGTGCCATTGGCATCGGTCACGGTCAGGGTCACGTCGTAAATGCCGGGGGTCGGGTAGGTCACGTTCAGCACCGGATTAGCGGAGGTGGCGGGTTGCCCGCCGGGGAAGCTCCAGGCATACGTCAGGGTGCCGGCGTTGGGCTGGTGCCCAAAGGCTTCGCCCCGAAATGCTACGGCGCCACCCGCACAAAGACGCACCACCCCGTCCGGGCCTGCCGTCGAGGTACGGATCGAGGCCGTGGGCGGGCAGGCGGGCAGGTTCAGGCCATCGGCCACGCCGGTGCTTTGGAGGGTGGCGGCGGCCACCAGTTGCTGGCGGCAGCTGTAGCCACCCGGCGATACGCCCCGGTTCATCAGCGTCGCTTGACCGGTGGTGTACATATGAGGGCAGCCGGCGTAGTCCATAAAGTTCTGCGTGTTGGCGTAGGTGTCCGGCGAACCGGCACACGCCCGCTGCTGGAGGTTGCAGGAGGTCGAGCCCGTGGTGTTGGGGGTGTCGGCGATGCCGTCGTCGGTCGAGCAGTTGCTGGCCAGGCCGGGAGTGTTGGAGCCGCCCCAGGTATGGGGTAGGCCCATATAATGGCCTACTTCATGCCCCAGCGCGTGCGCCGCGTAACCCGGCGAGGAAAGGCCGATGGAGCCGAAGTAATTATTCAGAATCACGATGCCTTCCATACTCCGGCCTACGCCGCAGGGTAGGTAAGAGTAGCCGGCCGCGCCGCTGGCGATGGTCGATACGACCCACACGTTGAGGTAGCGCGCCGGGTCCCAGGTCACCAGTCCTTTCACGTTTTCGCCGGCCGAGTTGGTCAGCGTCGAGTAGGTGCGGGTGATGCCATTGGTGCAGTTGCCGTTGGGGTCGCGCCGGGCCAGGCGAAACTCGAAATTGGTATTGCCGATGCGTGGCCGGAAATACGGGATCACGTTGGCGGTATCCGCATTACGGGTCTGGTAGTCCTCGTTCAGCACCCGGATCGCATCATACACCTGGGCTTCGGAAATATTGTTGTTGCCGTTGGTGTGGATGATGTGGATCACGATGGGCACGATGAAGCGCGGCCCCACGGGGGTAGAACCGGGGGCACGGCTCGCCGTCGGCGCGCTCAGGGCGGGTACCAGTCGGGTGGTGTAGTCGTGCATCCAGGCGTCGTAGCCAGCTCCCAGAACCTCACGCATAGCGGCGTCGGTGCCACAAGGGGTAGTGGGGCGGGTGGGCGGGGCATCCTGCGCGCGCGCGGTTGGCGTGGCGGATAAAAGCAGGCTGGCCGCAGCCAGCAGCACGCCTAACCGGCGGCGGGTAGAAAAACACATCAGTGAAAACAAGAACGTGGAAGGGGGGAAGGACCAAACAGAAATTCGCCAGGGTAGCTTTTGGTGTGAAGCTACCCTGGCGAACCGGATATTCTCAAAATAGTTGTAAGCGCGGCATTAGCGCACCAGCAACTGGCGGCTGACGGCCGCGCCGTCGAGCAGCACCGTGACGGCGTACACGCCCGCCGTAGCGCGGCGCAGCCCTTCGGCGATGGGCAGCAGGTGCGCGCCGGCCGGCAATGACTGTTCGGCCTGCGTCAGCACCACCCGGCCGAGGATGTCCGTCACGCGTAAGGCCACGCGGGTGGGGCGCGTCAGGGTCAGGGCCACGCGGGTTTCGTCGGTGAGCGGGTTCGGGGCGAGGCTTACTTCGGCACCGGTTGCCTGGTCGGCGGCGGTGCCCAGCACCCGGCCCCGGATGCGCAGCGCGTCGAGGTAAAGGGCATTGCCACCGTCCACGGCCACGGAGAAGCGCACCTGCAGGTTGGTACCCGCCGCCAGCGTGACGGGCAGTTGAATCGAGTCAGCAGCCCACTGGGTGGCCGTCGGGACGAAGATGCCCGCCACCGCATTGGCCGTCCGGAGCTGGGCTGAGGCACGGCTGCCCCGGTTGGTCCAGGTCCGGCCGCAGTCGAGGGAATAATCGATCTTCAGAATGTCAGCCGCTGCTGCCGTGGCGGGGGCGTAGGCGCGGCGGAAACTCAGGTAGGCGCGGCTCAAAGAGCTTGACACGATAATATTAGGCGAGTACAGGTAGTGCGTACTCGGCGAGGTGGCGTTGCGCAGCCGGATGCGGACCGACTCGTTGTCAACCGGCGAGCCGGCGACGCTGGTGGGCTCCCAGGTGGTGGCACTCTGGGCGCCGTAGTTGGTAATCTGCCAGTTGCGGAAGGAGTCGGCGGGGTCGGTGGGGAATACGGCCGCCGGGAAGTCGAACGTGAACGGCGCCGCCAGGCCAGCCGTCTGCGAACCAACCATCACGTAGCTGGTACGAGTGCTGGTATTGTTGTTTCCGTTGGCATCGGCCACGGTCAGGCTGACGCTGTAAGTACCGGGCGTGGCATACGTGGTACTGGCCGTGGGGCCGGTAGCGGTAGCCGGCTGCCCGCCCGGAAAGCTCCAGGTGAACGTGGGCGCCGGGGCTCCTTCGCGCAGATTGTAGGCCTGCCCTTCGAAGGCGACGGTGCCGCCGGGGCAGATCCGCACGATGCCGTCCGGGGCGGCACCGGTAGCCCGCAGGTAGGCAGTGGGCGCGCAGGCCGGCACCACCTGGCCGTCGGCCACGCCCGTGAAGGTCAGGTTGGCGGCGGAAGTCAGCACCCGCCGGCAGGAAAAGCCGCTCGGCCCCACTCCCCGGTTCATCACGTCGGTCTGGCCACGGGTGAACATCAGCGGGCAGCCGGCGTAGTCCATAATGTTCTGGACGTTCGAAATCGGATCCGGCGAGCCGGGGCACGAAGGCGAGTTCACGTCGCAGCCGCTCTGGTAGCCGATGGTATTGGGGGTGTCGGCGATGCCGTCGTCGGTCGAGCAGTTCGAGGCCAGGCCGGGCGTATTGGTGCCTCCCCAGGTATGAGGCAGGCCCAGGTGGTGGCCTACTTCATGGGGCAGGGTGCGTGAGTTGTAAAAGCCGCTGGAGCGCCCGATGGAGCCGAAGTAGTCGTTGCGGGTCACGATACCGTCGCGGGTGCCGCCGTTGCAGGGCAGGATGGCGAAAGCCGCCGTGCCCCCTGGGGCGCTGCCGGTGGAGGAGGGGATAAACTCCACCACCCAGATGTTCAGGTAGCGCGTCTGGTCCCAGCGGGCGCCGGGCAGGCCTTTCACGTTATCGCGGGCGATATTGGTCAGCGCCGAGTAGTGGCGCGTGATCCCGTTGGTGCAGTTGCCACTGGGGTCGAGTTTGGCGAGGCGGAATTCGAGGTTGGCATGGCCCACGCGCGGTTTGAAATACGGGATGACGCCGGCCGTATCCGGGTCCTGGCCCTGGTACACGCGGTTCAGAATCCGGATGGCGTCATACACCTGGGCATCGGCGATATTGTCGGCGCCGTCGGTGTGAATGATGTGGACGACCACCGGAATGATGTAGCGCGGCCCGCTGGGCGTCCGTTGGGCGGTGCCGGCGGGTAGGGCCGGGCGCTCCATCGCCCGCAACTGCTCGGCGTATTCGCGCGCCCAACTCTCATAGCCGGGGCCGAGTAGCTCGCGCATCGCCTCGTCGGTGCCGCAGGAAGAAGGGGTGGGGCGCAGCGCGGGGGCCTGGGCCTGGGCGTTGGCCAGCGGAGCGATGGATCCGGCCGCAACCAGCAGCGCGGCGAACCAGCGAAAAGCGTAGGTATGCATCAGAGGTAAACGAAAAAGTAAAACGAAGAAATTCGCCGGAAAACCATGCGGCAGGAAATACCGGGGAGAACGGAAAAATCAGGCGTGGAGGATTTTATTGAACAGACAGCCGCTGGGTAAGGGGCTGGCCGTCGAGCAGCACCGTCACGGCGTACACGCCTGCCGTAGCGCGGCGCAACCCTTCAGCGATGGGCAGCAGGTGCGCGCCGGCCGGCAACGACCGTTCGGCCTGCGTCAGCACCACCCGGCCGAGCACGTCCGTCACGTACAGCGCCACGCGGGTGGGGCGCGTCAGGGTCAGCGCCACGCGGGTTTCGTCGGTGAGGGGGTTGGGGGCGAGACTGACTTCGGCGCCTGCGGCCTGGTCGGCGGCGGTGCTCAGCACCCGGCCCCGGATGCGCAGCGCGTCGAGGTAAAGCGCATTGCCGCCGTCCACCGCCACGGAGAAACGTACCTGTAAATGCGCGCCCGCGGCCAGCGTCGTGGGTAAGGGGATGGAGTCAGCGGCCCACTGCGTGGCCGTCGGGACGAAGATGCCCGCCACCGCATTGGCCGTCCGGAGTTGGGCCGAGGCGCGCGTGGCGCGGTTGGTCCAGGTGCGACCGCAGTCGAGCGAGTAATCTACTTTCAGAATGTCGGCGGCAGCAGCGGTAGCCGGTGCGTAGGCGCGGCGGAAGCTCAGGTAGGCGCGGTTCAACGCGCTTGGCACCACGATATTAGGCGAGTACAGAAAGTGGGTGCTTCTCGCCGTGGCATTGCGCAACCGGATGCGCACCGACTCATTGTCGTTCGGGGTGCCGGCCAGGCTGGTGGCTTCCCAGCCGGCGCCCGTCGAACCCTGGCTGGTGATTTCCCAGTTGCGGAAAGGGTCGGTGGCATCCGTAGGAAACTGGCTTGCCGGGAAGGCAAACTGGAAGGGTGCCTGGTAGCCGCTGGTGGTGGTACTGACCATTACCTGCGCCGTCAGGCTGGGGCGCGGCGGATTGACGCCATCATTCACGCTCAACGTGACGGTTTGCAAGCCCGGCGTCGTGAAGGTCACGATGGGGTTACGGGCCGTGTCGCTGGCTACGGTCGCGCCGGTAAAGGTCCAGGTGCGGGAAGCTACCCGGCCATTATAGGAACCGTCAGCAAACGTCAGAGAGCCACCCTCGCAGACGCGCGTATTGCAGCTGGCGAAGTAGGGAATGGGCGCGGGCGCGCCGACCACCTGCCCGGTGGTAATTCCGGTGGCCAGGAGGTTGGCCGGGCTCATCATATTCCGCAGGTAAGAGAAACTATTGATGGCGGCTTCCACCCGGAGTTGCTGCCCCAGCGAGAACATATTCTGGCAGTCGTCATAGCTCATATAGTTCTCGATCTGGTCCACGACATTGCCGGTGTAGGGGCTGGGACCATTGGCATCGTTGGCGCAGGTATTCTGGGTCTGGTTACACCCGTAAGTGGCCGCGCTGGAAGGCGGCGTGTCGCATACCCCATCACCGCTGGAGGTGCAGCTCGCGCCGCAGCCGCTCTGAAAGGTATGGGCCAGGTCGAAGCAGTGGCCGATCTCGTGACTCATTGTCCGGTCTCGCCCCTGACCGACGGGCGCTATCCAGGTATCAACTCGTTGCACGACGCCCCAGGTGTTCCAGGGGCCGGTGCCGGGAAATTGCGCGTAGCCCAGAATGGTACCGCCCCCGCCACCAGTGCCGATGGAGTTGACGAGCCAGATGTTGAAGTAATTGTTCCAGGCCGGCACCACGGCCTTGATCCGGTCACTGGCGGAGTTGGTAGCGATATTCGTGACCCGCACGATGCCGGTGGTGGGTTGCCCCTGCGGATCGAGCTTGGCAAGCCGGAACTCCACGTTGAGGTCGGCCGCGCGCTGCTTGAAGATGGGCCGGGTCTGCACAGTGTCCGCACTGAGGCGGCTCCAGTCCTCGTTCAGGATGCGCATCCCATCCAGAATCTGCGCGTCCGTGATCGACTGTTCGCCGCAGGTCGAAACCACGTGGATGACGACCGGCACAAACCGGGTAGCCGTGGGGCGCGCGCGCGCGGCGCTTGCATCATCGCGCTGTAGTAAATCGGACTGCGCGTCAGCAGCGGCGCGTTCGCGTGCCAGGGCCGGGTCGTGGAAGGTGGTCCGGAGTAAAGCAGCCTGCTCATCGGTCGCACACCAGGCTCCGCGACGGCCAGCATCCTGGGCAATCGCCAGCGGCCCAACGGCTAAACAGGCAAGCAGTAACGGGGTACGTAAAGAACGGATCATTCGGGAAAGCTGGGTAAAAAAACCGTAATGCGCCAACGGCTCAGGTAAGAGCGAGGTGCCATTCAGGCCCTAAAGTTACGAAAATCGTAACGCGGGTTGCGTGGGCAGTTGGGAGCGCGGAAAATCCGGGGTAAGCGCTTCAATCCGGGGTGCCATTGTCTCTGTTGCCACCGGCCCCGCGTAGGGGCACGAACCGGAATTCGTCGAATTCCTCGCGTCGGAAGCGGTCCATTGATTCGCGCACCACCCGCAGCATCCGCTGGACGCCGCCCGACGGGCCGACCGGCACCACCAGCACGCCGCCCACGGCCAGTTGACGCAGCAGCGCGGGCGGCACGTGGGGCGCAGCGGCGGTAACCAGAATGCGGTCGAAGGGCGCCGCTGCCGGGTCGGGCCAGCCGCACGAGCCATCTGCGCAGGTGGTGCGGGGGTGCAGCCCCAGCCGGGCGAAAAGCGCCGCCGCCCGCGCCGCCAGGGCGGGCAGCAGCTCGACGGTGTACAGGTCGGCGCCCAGGGTCAGCAGCACGGCGCCCTGATAGCCGGAGCCGGTGCCGATTTCCAGCACCCGGTGGCCGGGCTGCACGGCCAGCAGGGCCGTCTGGTACGCCACGGTGTAGGGCTGCGAGATGGTCTGGCCGTCGCCGATGGGAAAGGCTTTGTCGAGGTAAGCCTGCTCGGGGAAGTCGGCCGGGAAGAAAAGGTGGCGCGGCACGGCCCCGATGGCCGCCAGCACCCGGCCTTCCGCCGCCAGCCCGCGGCCGCTCAGGTGGCGCACCAAGGCGGCGCGCAACCCCTGGTGGCGGGGCGTGTCGAGGAGCGAAGGCGGAAACGAAACGGGGGGCAGGGAGCGCAAAGCAGCAGCAGCGTGACGGGTAATCCGGGGCGCCGGCGGGGCAGCGGCGCGCGGCGGGACGGGGGCAGAGCTATTTTTGTGAATTGGTAGGCCGGTGGCGGCCGGCCGAAAATTACGCTCCGGTTTGCCCCTGAGTGGTTCACGTGCCTACTGCCGCCGGTTGCCGGTAGAGATATTTCCGCTTTTCTGATGCCCTTTGTTTTGTTTTTGGCGGGTTTCCGGGCGCCTTCGGCTCGCCGCGTCGGTGGGTGGCGGGGCCGGGCGGTGCTGCTGGCGCTGCCCCTGCTGCTGCCCCTGCTGGGCGGCTGCAACCTGATTAACCCCGCCGAGCCAGTGCCGGCTTATCTGCACATCCGGCCGTTTCAGTACGTGCCGGGCGTGGCCGATGCCCCGGCCACGCAGTATGCCCTGGACGCCACCGTGTACGCCAACAACCTACTGCTGGGGACGTTCGACCTGCCCGCCACGATCCCCGTGCTGGCGTCCGGCGCGACCCAGATTACGGTGTATCCCAGCATCTTCGCCGATGGGCAGCGGACGCTGCGTTTTCCGTACCCGTTCTACGCCGGCCTGGACCTGCCGCTCGACCTCAAGCCCGGCCAGACGACCCGCATCGAGCCGACGCTGGCCTACACCGCCCGGACGCAGTTTGCCTTCAAAGCCGACTTCCAGAGCGCCAACGCCTTGGGCTTCAGCCTGACGCCCGTCGGCCGGCCGCGCTATCAATTGCTCGTGACCGATGCCGACTCCCTCGCGGGCAGCCTGCGCGGGTCCGGGGGTAAAGTCGGGCTGGTGTTGGGGCGGCGCGACACCACCACGTCGTTCTTCCTCGAATCTGATTTCAACGGCACGCTGCCTCAGCGCGGCCGGCCCGTGTACGCGGAGCTGGACTACCGCTGCACGATGGCCTTCCGGGTGGGTGTGGTGTACACGCCCGACGGCGGCGGCGCCCCCGTACGCGTGGCCGACCTGACGGTGTACCCCAAGCGCGAATGGACCAAGCTCTACGTCAGCCTGATCGATGAGGTCAGCAATGTCAACCTGCCGGCCACGCTGTTCCGGCTCTCCATCGAAGGGCTACCCACCGGCGCGCCCGGCGAATACCTGGCCCTCGACAACGTGCGCCTGGTGCGGGAGCAATGAGCAATGAGCAATGGGCAGGGCGGTAGGGTGGTTGTGGCAGGTGGCGTTGCGGCCGGTTTGGTGGTTCTAATTCAGCGGTTTCTGTGGTCAGTCGTTCTTTTCAATTCACGAAACTGCTTGTCAGCGATTTGCTGGCGGCGATGGTGGCTTGGATGGCCTTTTTCGTGCTGCGGAAATACCTGCTGCGCGAAGTGGTGGACGGCATCCGGTTCGCGCCGAACAAGCTCTTCTTTCTGGGCGGCTCGGCGCTGCTGATCGGTGGCTTCTGGCTGGGCCTGTATGCGCTGTTCGGCCACTACCGCAATATCTTCCGCAAGAGCCGGGTGCGCGAGCTGCTCTCGCTGGGGCAGGTGGCGGTGCTGGGCTGCCTGGTGGTGTTCTTCGCGCTGCTGCTCGACGATCAGGGCGTGCAGCATTATCAGTCGTACTACAAGACCGTCAGCACGTACTTTCTGCTGCACTTCGGCGCGGCCGTCGTCACGCGGCTGGTGGTCGTGACGGGCATCCAGAACCGGGTGCTCCGCCGCGAGATTGCCTTCAACACGCTGCTCGTGGGGGCCTCGGCGCGGGCGCTGGAAGTGTACCAGGAACTGGAAAACTACAACCGCCACCTGGGGCTGCGGATTCTGGGCTACGTACCGGTCTTCGACGCCCCCGACCCGCGCCTGCCGCCCACGCTGCCGAGTCTGGGCTACTACACCCGCCTGCCGGCGCTGATCGTGGAGCACCAGATCGAGGAGGTGGTGATCGCCATCGAACCCGCCGAACACCGCCTGATCGAGGAGATTCTGAGCCTGCTCGACGAGGTGGAGGTCCGCAATGTGCGCATCTCGATTCTGCCCGACCTGTACCAGATCCTGCTCGGTTCGGTGAAGGTGCAGCACCTGTTCGGTACGCCGCTGATCGAGATCAAGCAGGATTTGCTGCCGGTCTGGCAGGTGGTCACGAAGCGAATCATCGACGTGGTGGCGTCGGTGGGGGTGCTGGTGCTGTTTTCGCCGGGCTACGCCCTGACGGCGCTGATGGTGCGGCTCTCGTCGCCGGGGCCGGTGTTCTACGGCCAGGAGCGCATCGGCCTGCACGGCGAACCGTTCAAAATCTGGAAGTTCCGGTCGATGTACGTGGACGCCGAGCGCGCGGGCCCGGCCCTGTCGTCGGACCACGACCCGCGCATCACGCCCTGGGGCCGCTGGATGCGCAAGGTCCGCCTCGACGAAGTGCCGCAGTTCTGGAACGTGCTGCGCGGCGAGATGAGCCTGGTGGGGCCGCGCCCGGAGCGGCAGTTCTTCATCGACCAGATCGTGCAGATCGCCCCGCATTACAAGCACCTGCACCGCGTCAAGCCGGGCATCACGAGCCTCGGAATGGTGAAGTACGGCTACGCCTCGAACGTGGAAGAGATGGTGAAGCGCCTGCGCTACGAGATCCTCTACATCGAGAATATGAGCCTGGCAATGGACTTCCGGGTGCTGCTCTTCACCATCAAGATCATCCTGCAGGGGCGGGGGAAGTAGATAGGTGCGAAGTGCGAGGTTATAGGTGCGAAGCGCGAAGCGCGAAGCGCGAGAAAATGTAGCCAGGGGCTCTGCCCCGCCGCAAGCAAGGCGCGAAGCGACGAGCGCGAGCGACGGGTTGGGGCGAAGCAGGGCCCTACGAACAAGATGCGAGGTGCGAGGTGCGAGGTGCGAAGGGCGAGGGGCGAGGGGCGAGGGGCGAAGTGCGAAGTGCGCGGGGCTAAAACGAACCAACCGCTTGCCGGG
>JANPLI010000060.1:0-9951 GCA_031426455.1 Hymenobacteraceae bacterium
AGGAATGAGGAATGAGGAATGAGGAATGAGGAATGAGGAATGAGGAATGAGGAATGAGGAATGAGGAATGAGGAATGAGGAATGAGGAATATGATTTTTTTAATTACTAATTCCTCATTCTTCATTCCTCATTCCTCCAAACGCCCATTTCAGAAATTGGGGCATTGCTTCGGCCCAGGTGCTTTGGTGGTGGCGCCCGCCGGGGATTTCGAGGTAATGCAGGGCGCTTAGTGCGTAGCCACGGGTACGCAGCACTTGCAGGGCGTCGAGGGTATCGTCGATGGAGTCGATGATACCATTGTGGTTACGGTCGTTTTTTTCGTCTTCCGTGCCGGTCTGAAACCAGAAGCGCAGGTCTGGTGGTGCGACGGCTGCCGTGGCCAGTTGTTGGTGCATCAGGCGGTCGGCATCGGTGTAGAGGGGGTCGCGCAGGTCGCGGGCACGCCACCAGAGCGCCCCGCTAAAGACGCCTGCCGCGCCGAAAAGGTGGGGGTGGTTCCAGACCACATCCAGCGCCGACAGTCCGCCGAGCGAGAAACCAGCGAAAACCGTGTTGGCCGGGCCAGAGCGCGGTCGGTAAGTGGCCGTGATGAAGGGCAGCAGCTCGTCGGTGATGAAGCGCGTGTGCAGCCCGGCTTTGGCACCGCGTCCGCGCGCATCCGGCGAAAAAGCGACGCCGTACTCCTGCATCCGTTCGGCGTTGGCGTGAATGGCCACTACCGTGAGTGGTGGCAGTTGCCCGGCGGCCCATAAGTATTCCAGGGTGGCGGGCAGGGCGACGGCATCGGCATCCTGACCGTCGTTGAGGTACAGTACCGGGCCATCGGCGGGGGTGCCTACGGTGGGCGGCGGCAGGAAGATTTCCGTGCGCACAGTACGCCCCAGGGCCCGCGAGCGGAACGAACGGGCTTTGCGGATGGGCGCAAACACAGAGGCGCCAGCGGCGTTGGTGCGGTAAGCGGCGCGCGGCGGCAGCTCGGTAATGGGCCGGTGGGCATCGAGCCGGGCTGCATCAGCCGGGCGACGGAGCGGGTCGGAGTCAGCGGCAGCGGCGGCAGTAGAAACGGGCACAGGCAGAAGGTTGAAAGCGGCTGTTCAGCAGCCGGAAGTGAAGCGGTGCAACAAAGTTCGGCATACTGACGGCGCCCGTCGTTTCCGCTTACCGCGTCGAATGGATGCGGGCGCGCGCGAAGTCGCCCAGTGCCCACTCTCAGGCGTTTATAAACCGCCGCCAGCGCCCCGCTGCCGTGCATTCATCCCCAAAATAGGGTCGTTCACTTCTGTAATTGGGCCGTTAGCCTAAGGCGAGGTTCAATTCGGCGCTGGTACCCCCCACTTTTGTTTCGTTCAAACAATCTACGGGGGCTACCATACCCCGTCCTCTCCCGCCCCACCCCCTTTTTCTTTACGTCAATGACTGCTTCTTTTGCCCTTCGCTTTTCGTTGTCGTTTCGCTTCACGGCGGCTTTCGTGATCGGCCTTTCGCTGCTTACTGCCACGTCTGATCGGTTGTATGCCCGCTCGTTGGGTGAAACTGCCTCCCTGCGCGTAGACCGCTACGCCACCACCGAGCGCCTGACCCGGGACCTGGCCAAAGCCCTGGGTCTGGACACGAACCCTGTGGCCGTCGAGCGCCTCCACCTCGGCGTGGCTCACCTGCTCGACACTGACGCCTCCGCCACGCTCCATCCTGACAAAGCCAACATCAGCACCCTGCCCCAACTAACGGCTCGCCACACCCGCGAAATGCAGCGTTGGCTCGCATCCTGGCTGCCGGAGCCAGCTTACGACCGCTACGTCGCTTTGCTCGACAAGTTTCGGGTGAAAGCCAACTGACAGCCGTCAGCCGTGACGACGGTGCGCTGCGTCGCCCGAAAAAAAGCCGAACCCCGGCCGGAAGCAGTTCCGGCCGGGGTTCGGCTTTTGGTAGCAGTAGCCCGGTGGCTAATAAAACAGAAATCCGTTTGGCCCCCGGCTCACCTGAAATGAGTCGATGGCAATGCCGGCGGGCGTGTAGCGTACGGCCCAGGAATCGGCGGAGAACGAAGCCGTACCCGCGTAGAGGGTTCCGTCCTGCGGATCGACGCCGAGGCCGTAGAAGTTACGCGCAATCAGCGGCGTCGGGGGCAGGGCGGTGGCGGTAGACGGCAGCGCGTAGGTTCCCGTGCTGAGCGAGACGTAAAGCCGGTCGGCGGCGGCGTTGGGGCGCAGGTTACCGTTCGTGTAGGCGTTGGGGAACGTGATATCGGCCTGAAGGACGGTGGGCGCGGTGGGCCGGAAACGTACCAGGTGGTCGGTGGGGGTATCGTACTGGCTGCACAGCACCCAAAGGCTGCCGGTGTTGTCGCGGACGATATTGCGCGAGCCTGCCGGAACCGGCACCGTGCCCACCACGGCATCGGTAGCGGGGTCGATCACGGTCAGGGCCGTGCCGTACGATGCTGTGACGTACACCCGGCCATCGGCCAGCACCAGTTGCTCCGGGCCAATGCCCACCGGCAGGCGCCGGGTGATAGTGTTGGTCCGCAAGTCGAGGACGGCCACGCGGCCGGGTTCGTAGTCCGGGTACGCCCCTTGCCACTCCGTGACGTAGGCTTTGTCGGCGCTAATGGGCAGGATGTAGCGCGGCTGGTCCAGCCCCCGGATCACGGTCAGGGTGTCGAAGGTGGCGCGGTTCACCACTTCGATGCGGTTGGCGCCGTTCACCACGACGTACATCCGCTCGCCGATGATGGCCGCCGACTGCACGAACGGCCCCAGCTTCCGGCCGTTGCGGTCCTTGAACAGATCCACTTTCACGGCACGGGTCGTTTTGTCGAACAGGCTGATGGCGCCGCCACTCGCGGTGCCTTCGTTGATGACGTAAACGGAGTTCGTCAGGGTGGCGACGGGCGTCGGGTCATCCTTCTTTTTGGGGTCGCAACCGGTCAAGGTCAACAGCGTCAGCAGGAAAACGGTGGGCAGCAAGGCCGCAGTTTGGCCGAAAACAGAGGGGGTAAGCACGAAAACAAGGGGAATAAAAGCTTCAATCCAATCGGCTGGAAACAAACCAAAAACAAAAAACTAGAAACCAAAAACTAACCTCACCGCCACGCCACGCGCAGCCCTACTTCCGCCGCGCGGCCCGGCATCAGTCGGCCTTCGAGGGTTTGGTAGGCGGTGTTGGTCAGGTTGAAGCCGCGGAGGCTGAAGGTCAGGGAGAGCGGGCCGGCGGGCCGGGTGTGCGTCAGGCTGGTGTGCAGTAGGCCGTAGCCGGGCAGGAAGTCGGTGGCCGACGCCGAGACGTACCGGAAGCTCGTCAGCGAGCCGTCGAGGGCCAGGCGCCAGCGGCGGCGGGCGCCGGCCAGGCCCAGCGTAGCCGAATGCCGGGGCACGTAGGCCAGTTGATGGCCCGCCGGGTCGGGGTCGGTTGCGTAGCCGCGCGTCTTTTCGGCCTGCGTCAGCGCGTAGCCCAGGTGCGCGCTGACGGTGCCCGCCGGACCGGAATGCGTCGCCTGCGCTTCGGCTTCCAGCCCTCGGCTGCGCACCTGCCGCAGGTTGCGCGGCGACCAGGCGCCCGTCGGTCGGGTGGGCACCCACTGCACCCAATCTGTGACCAGCAGCCGATAGGCCGTTAGCGACGCCGTGGCTTGCCAGTGCGGCGTTTGATGGGCGTAGCGCAGACCGGCTTCGTAGCCCAAGCCGTTCTCGGGCAGCAAATTGGGGTTGCCGCCGGGGCGCCAGTAACGCTCATTGAGAGTGGGCGCGCGGTAGGCCCGTGCCGCTTGCCCCGTGAGGCGAAGCTGGTGGGACCCGGCCTTGAGCAAAACCCATTCGGCACCCAGCGTAGGTAGCGGCGGTGGCCGACGGCCCGGTAGCCGGGCCAGCCGCAGATTGGCGGTCAGCAGCAGGCGCGCGGTGGGGGTGTAGCGGGCGGCGGCGTAGGCGGCAGCGCGGTATTCGGTGACCGGAGCAGGGCCGTAGTCGGTCACGTCGGCGGCAAACCGCTGCGCTTCTGCGCCCGCTTCGAGCGTCAGCGTAGGGCTGATGACCACCACTTCCTCCGCCTGCACCTGCCAGCTTCGGGAACGCGAGGCGCTGCGGCTGACGGCATCACTGGCGTAGGCCAACTGGTCGGCCAGCCAGGCCACGCGCACCGTGGCCGTGGTGTGGGCGCCCGACCGGACGCCCGCCAGCAGCAGCCGCTGACTGGCATCCTGCTGACGCGCGTGGTCGTTGGCGGCTTCGAGCGTGGGCTGAATCCGGCGGTCGGCCCACGTCAGCCAGGCGGCGGCGGTCAGCTCGGTGCGCGGGCCGAGGCGCACGGCCACATCCTGCGTGATACTTTGCTGCTGCTGCGCCGCATTGACTTGCCGGCGCACCGTGCCCGCCGCGTAGCCGGGCGGGTTGTACGGAAAGTCGTTCGTGGCCCGCCGCTCGAACAGGACCGTGCGGCTGCTGACGCGGTTCGTGCGGTAAGTGCCTTCCAGCCGTTCGGCGCGCAGCCCAAACGAGCCGGTGGTGAGGTCGGCTACCGCCGAAACGCCGGGCGGGCCGGTCAGGGCATTGTCCAGCACCACGGCGCCGCCCATTGCGCCGGTACCGTAGGGGGCGCCCGCCGGCCCGCGCCGCAGCGTGGCGCTTTGGAAGCCCGCCGTGGGGAGCAGCGCAAAATCCGGTTCGCCAAGCGTCGGGTAGTTCAGCGTGAAGCCGTGCCAGAGTACCGCCACGTGGCGCGCGGCCGTGCCCCGAATGCTGAGCGACGCCAACTGGCCGGGGCCGGTTTGCTTGACGTAGAGCGGGGTCGATAACGCCAGCGCGTCGGCCAGCGAACCGGTGGGCCGCAGGGCAGCCGAATCGAGGGCGGTGAACGACGCGCCTGCTGCAAACCAGCCCGGCGGCGGCGCCGTGACGCGGGCCGCTGGCAAGACTACCAGGCGCGCGGAATCGCCGGGCGCGCCTAATGCCCGTTGCTGCCCGTGCGCGGTCAGGCCAACCAGCTTGCTCAACAGCAAGCCGGTGACCAGTAGAGGCTTAGGGCAAGAGAAAGAATAAGCCGGCCGGGCATTCCGCGGCCGGAACGCCCGCCGCAGCCCCAGCAGGAGGCGCATTGGCAAGGTCAGAACAGGACGCCCCTCTCCCCGGGAGCGCGTCGAACCACAAAAACACTCTGGCAGGTCTCCTGGCTTACGGCCAGAGCGGTTGGCCTTCCCGGCGAACGCCTCCCGCTGCGGGAAGCGCCTGCCAGTGGCCGTTTGGTAACCGCCCCGTTTGGGGTACCACTTACAGTTGCGGGGACAGCGCCGGTCTTGCACCGGCTTCCCATTTTCAGCGGTCATCTTGCGATGCCGCCACCTGAGCGCCCGACAAAGATAGGCCGGAAACCGGGCGGGGCAGCTCGCCACGCAGCCGGAGCGCGCCCGCCATCGTAAGCTTGTTCTACCTCTTGTCGATCACAACCGATGATTCTACCTGCCGCTTTTTACCGCCGCCCCGACCCCGTGCTGATTGCCCGCGAACTGCTGGGGAAGGTGCTGGTTTCCGAAGTCGATGGCTTGCGGACCACGGGCCGTATCGTGGAAACCGAGGCTTATAGCCACGTGAACGACCGCGCCTGCCATTCCCACCTGGGGCGTTTCACAGAGCGCACGAAGGTGATGTACGCGCCGGGCGGCGTGGCCTACGTGTACCTTGTGTATGGCTTGCACACGCTCTTCAACGTCGTCACCAACGAAGATGGCTGCGCCGATGCCGTGCTGATCCGGGCCGTGGAACCGCTCGAAGGCATCCCCGCAATGCTCGCCCGGCGTGGTTTACCGAAAGTGGTGCGCAACCTGACGACCGGCCCCGGTATGCTCACGCAGGCAATGGGCATCAGCCGCCGCCATTACGGCCTCGATCTGACCATTGGCCGCGAGATCTGGCTGGAAACGAGCGACACCGCCGCGCCTACTGATGCTGACATCCTCGCCTCGCCCCGTGTCGGCATCGCCTACGCGGGCGAAGACGCCGCCCTGCCCTGGCGCTTCCGGCTGAAAGTTTGAGGGTTTGAGGGTGGGAGGGTTTGAGGGCAAAAGTTACCAATCACCTTCTTACCCTCCCACCTTCCTCACCTTCAAACCCTCCTTCCCACTACCAGCAGGGGCTTGCCGTCGGGGCCGGTGCAGGCGAAGAGCGTGTGGGGGCCACCGTCGAGCAGGCCGAGCTTTTTGCGGATAGCCGGCACGTCATCGTTGGGAAAGTTGCGGGCCGTGATCGACGCCCGGCCGTCGGGTAGCAGCGAATGCGCGTCGCGGCGGTCGTACCGGGCAGTGCCCGACACCTGAAACTGCCGCCCCGGAAAGTCCGGCACCGCCGCCGGCCCCGTGTAGAGGTGCGTGTTGGGGTGCAGCTTTCGCAGGCCGAAATGGGCGGCGACCAGGCGCAGGGCACCGGCTTTCAACACCGTAGGCGCTGGCTCAAACAGCCACGCTTCGGGCGGGCCGAAAGCGACGGGTGCGGCTTCTTCTTCGGTAGGAGTGAAGGTAAATTGCCAGATAATCAGGCCGTCAGTGCTCAGGGCGACCGCCCGGCGTGGCGGCGGTTCGGGGCGCAATGTCCGGCCCAGTTCGTAGAGTACTTCCTTCACTTCGCCGCCGGTTTCCACCACCCAAACAGCCTGCACGGCGGCACCCAGCTGCCGGGTAGCCTGCGTGATATCGAGCAGCGGGGCGGTTTTGAGCAATACGTGCGGCGCGGCGCGGAGCAGCGCGGGGAGCAGCGTCAGCACGTCGGGGGTGCAGTCGGCCAGACCCGCTACGCGGCGCCCGGCGGCATCGCGGCGGGCGGGGTCGAGGTAGAGCCAACTGACGGCATCCGGCGCGGCGGTCGCCAACCAGTCTTCGGCGGAACCAGTCTGTAAAGTTACGTGCAATAGCCCGAGCGCCTGTGCGTTATGAGCCACCACGGCCGCCAGCGTCGGTTGTTGCTCCACGTACGTCACGCGGCCCACGGTGGCGGCGCAATGCAGCGCATCCACGCCGAAGCCGCCGGTGAGGTCGGCCAGCGATTCGGCGCCCGCCATCAGCCCGGCCTTGAAGCGGGCCGTAGCTTCGGAAGAAGCCTGTTCGACTGATAGGTTCGGCGGAAAATGCAGCCGTTCGTCCTGGGCCCAGGTAGGCAGCTTGTCGGCGGCTTTCTGCCGGGCGGCCAGCTGCGCCGCCAGCTCACGTACAGGCAGGTCGGGCCAGCGGTGCGCGGCCAGCAGCAGCCGGGCGGGGTCGGCGGCGCGGTGTTCGCGGAGCCAGGCGCGGGCGGCGGGCGTCGTGAGGGGGAGCAGAGCGGGCAGCACGCTTCAAAGGTCGGCAGGCGCGCGGGTAAGCCTCCTGCGGCGCATAAATCGCCCAACTGAAACGGGGCGAAAATCGCGGACTGACCTTTTTGGAAAGATGCTGGAGGGGTGCTACCTGCCAAAACGCCGCCGCCTGCCCGGCGGGCCCGGTTTTGCGTAGGCCACGGGCACAATGGCCTCTTTTCTGAACCGCAAGCTGAATCAGCAGCTGAACCCAAACGCCCCCACCGACCCCGCCGCCCCGCCGCGCCCCACGTTCAAAGCCCGTTTTGCGGCGCTGCGGCACGTGCCGCCGTTTCTGGCCCTGATCTGGCGTACATCGCCCCGGCTGGCGCTGGCGTCGCTGGCGCTGCGGGTGGTGCGGGCGGCGCTGCCGCTGGCCATTTTGTGGGTAGGTAAGCTAATTCTGGATCAGGTGGTGGGCTTGGCCAAAATCGGCGTCACCAACGCCGACCCCGCGCCTGTGCTGCGGCTGCTGGCCATCGAGTTCGGTTTGGCGCTGCTCAGCGATGGTCTGGGCCGGCTGACGGCGCTCATCGATTCGCTGCTCGGCGACCGGTTCACGAACGAAACGTCGGTCCGGCTGATGGAACATGCCGCCGAACTGGACCTCGACCAGTTCGAGGACGCTTCGTTCTACGACAAGCTGGAGCGCGCTCGGCGCCAGACCCAGAGCCGGACGGTGTTGCTGAGTCAGTTGCTGGGCCAGGTACAGGACCTGATCACGATGGGCTTCCTCGGCGCGGGCCTGGTGGCGTTCAACCCGTGGCTGCTGGGGCTGGTGGTGCTGGCCGTGATTCCGGCGTTTCTGGGCGAGTCGCACTTCAACGAGCGCTCCTATTCGCTCAACCATTCCTGGACGCCGGAGCGCCGCGAACTCGACTATCTGCGCTTCGTCGGGGCATCGGACGAGACGGCGAAGGAGGTTAAAATATTTGGCCTCAGCGGGTTTCTGATTGAGCGGTTCCGCACCCTGTCGCAGCAGTTTTTCGAGCAGAATCGCGCCCTCGTCAAGCGCCGCGCCGCCTGGGGCACCGTGCTGGCGGCGCTGGGGTCGGCGGGCTACTACGCCGCCTACGCCTGGATTCTGGTGCAGGCCGCGCGCGGGGCCATCAGCATCGGCTCGCTGGCGTTTCTGAGTGGCTCGTTCAGCCGCCTGCGCGGGTTGCTGGAAGCGGTGTTGGGCCGTTTTGGGGCGGTGGCCGACGGCGCGCTGTACTTGCAGGACTTTTTCGAGTTCTTCGCTATCCAGCCGCGTATCCGGCGGCCGGCGGCGGCAGTGCTGTTTCCGCACCCTATCCGGCGCGGGTTCACGTTCGAGAACGTCTCGTTTCGCTACCCGAACGCCGGGAAGTGGGCCATCGAAAACCTGTCGTTCGAGCTGCAAGCCGGGGAAAAACTGGCGCTGGTGGGCGAAAATGGCGCTGGCAAAACCACGCTCGTCAAGCTCCTGGCCCGCCTTTACGACCCCACCAAAGGCCGCATCCTGCTCG
This sequence comes from Hymenobacteraceae bacterium, assembly GCA_031426455.1. Taxonomy (GTDB): domain Bacteria; phylum Bacteroidota; class Bacteroidia; order Cytophagales; family Hymenobacteraceae; genus JANNMJ01. Next base: position 8,803 of record JANPLI010000060.1, read on the forward strand.
ATGGCGTCGATCTGCGCGATTACGACCCCGCCGACCTGCGCCGCGAGATCGGTGTCATTTTCCAGGACTTCGTCCGGTTTCAGATGACGGCCGGCACCAACCTCGCCGTGGGCCGCATCGACGCCCGCCACGACCAGGTCCGCATCGAAGGCGCCGCCGCTCGTTCGCTGGCCGATTCCGTGGTTGCCAAGCTACCCAATGGCTACGAGCAGGTCATTGGGCGGCGCTTCAAGGGCGGCGTCGATCTGAGCGGCGGCGAGTGGCAGAAAATCGCCCTGGGCCGGGCTTATATGCGTGATGCCCAGTTGCTGATTCTCGATGAACCCACCGCCGCCCTCGATGCCCGCGCCGAGTTCGAGGTTTTCCAACGGTTTCACGAGCTGACGCGCGGCAAGATGGCGGTCCTGATTTCGCACCGCTTCAGCACCGTCCGGATGGCTGACCGCATTCTGGTCGTCGAAAATGGCCGGTTCGTGGAAATCGGCTCGCACGAGGAATTGCTGGCGCGCGGCGGGCGCTACGCCGAACTGTTTCAGCTTCAGGCGGCCGGGTATCGGTAGCGGGTGGGGAGCGTACTGCGGTTCAAGGCTGGCACAGTTTTGCATTACGCCGGGTAACCAACCGCATCTTTTCATCTCTTGCCTCCAATGACTACGCTCCGTCTCCTCACTACCGCCGCCCTGCTGGCCGTGCTGCCGCTGACCAGCTTCAGCCAGACCCAATCGACGACGAAAACCAAAAAGAAAATCTCGACCACGACGGTGGCCGTGAGCAAGCCTGCCGCCAAACCCGCACCTGTGGAAGTAAGCGAAAGCCTGTCCGGTCTCGATCTGCTGCCGAATCGCCACACCGGCGAGTTTGCCGTCCGCATCTCGCACCGGCTCACGCAGGCGGCCACGTTTCGGCTGATCGATACCAAAACGAGCCGCTACCTGCGTACCGAACTGCTGGAAGCCAGCTCGGCGCCAGTGCGGGCGTTGCAAGTAGGTAAGTTGCCCTACGGCGAGTACAAAATGGAAGTCCTGCTGCCCGATACTGTGTACTGGAAGACGGTGCGGGTGCGGAAATAAAGCTGCCAGTTGCGCTACCTGCTGGCGCAGCCAAAAGCGGGGCCTTGCCGCGAAGACACTAAATTGGTCTTCGCGGCAA
>JANPLI010000061.1:0-23396 GCA_031426455.1 Hymenobacteraceae bacterium
GCACGCGGGGCTGGTGGGGGCGCGGTTGTATTTGCCCCAGGCCTGGTGCAGCGATGCGGCCCGTTGCCAGCAGGCGCGCATTCCGCTGGCAGATCGGGCGTACCAAAGCAAGACCGAACAGGCCACGGCGCTGGTGGAGCAGTTGCTGGGCAGCGGCGCGGTGACGGCCGATTGGGTGGGCGGCGACGCGCTCTATGGCGGCTCGCCGGGGCTGCGGCGGGCGTTGCAGGCGCGGGGCCAGGCCTACGTGCTCGATCTGCAGCCCACGCTGCACGTGTACACCGCCGACCCCACGCCGGCGGCCGGTCCGGTATGGAGCGGGCGGGGCCGGCGACCGCAACGGCGCCAGCCGGTGGGCGTGGCGCAAACCATCCAGGCGGTGGTGGCCGCGGCAGGGGCGAGCGACACGTGGCCGGTTTATGCGCATCGGCGGGGCACGAAAGGGCCCTTGCGGCGGCGGGCGCTGCTGGTGCCGGTGTGGCTGTGGCAAGCCGACGAGCAGACGGCGCAAGCGCTTGAGTTGCTGGTTTCGAGCGAGTTGGATGGCTCGGAGGTCAAATACAGCCTCTGCTATACGCCGCCCGGTGCGCCGGCCTTGTCGGTGCTGACGGCCGTGCAGCGCCAAATGCAGCGCTACTGGGTCGAGCGCACGTTTCAGGAGGCCAAGCAGCAACTGGGCCTCCATCAGGCCCAGACCCGGAGTTGGCCGGCCTGGTATCACCACGTGGCGTTGACGCTGATGGCGATGCATTTTATGCTCGAAGCCCAACTCGAAGGCGATCCCGAAATCCCGTACCTTTCCTTTGCGTCGATCAAGCTCCTGCTGGCACGAAAACTCCGCAACAAACTCGACCAGAACGACGCGCTGCAAGCGGCCATCATCAAGTGAGCCAAGTACTTACAGCGTCCAGATCAGCGCCGAAACACCCCCACCTGAACTGCCAAAGTAGAGTTACTCACACGCGGCTAAGACTACTTTTCGCCTGATGCCGCCGCTGTTAGCGCGCGTGTTTCACCTTAACCGATTGGGAATTTGGTTGCTAGAAGTGATGCTGGGCCTGCTGCTGTTGATTGGAGCTTACCATCTGCTGCGCGAAGCTTTATGTGACCGCACCGCCGCCCTGCTGACAGCACACGGGTTGTGCTTCGTCTATTTCGGCTACGCCGCCATCTATGATATCGCCATCAGTTTTGACCCCTTCGCCTATGCCGCGTTGGTCAGCGCGATGTGGAGCCGCCGCTCGGTCGTAATAGCCGTCTGCGTTCTGGCGGGTGCCTTTACTGATGAACGGTTTGTATTGGCTACGGGTGTAGTTCTACTCTGGCACGGTTGGCGGGCTACGGGCGGACAGGGCCTACCGGGCCTACGTGTACTGCTGTTGCGTCCGGCCCCGCTGGCGTTGGCCGCCGGTGTATTGGCTTACGGAGGTTTGCGTCTGGCGCTAATTACAGCCTTCGGATTGCAAACACACACGGCGGCGGTTGGGCTGGAATGTTTGCGCTATCATCTACTAAATGAGCATCTTCCGCTCGGATTGCTGACAAGTTTAGAAACGTACTGGCTGTTGCTCGGAGCAGGTGTGCTGACTCTTCTGTTAGCACGGCGCTGGCGCGAATTAGGGCTTCTGTTGCTGGCCCTGACGCCGGTGGTGACAGCCGCACTAATTGTTTTCGATCCGACTCGATCGCTGGCTTACCTGACGCCCGCTACGTTGCTGGGTGCGGCCCTAGCCCGTCCGGCGCTACCATTGCGTGCGGCCCGGCAACTAGCGATGGTGGTATGGCTGGGTGCCCTGCTACTGCCGTCCTACATCCTGAGTCAGAAGCTGGTCAGTGCCGGCTCGTGGTCGCACAGTGCGTTGGGGGTGGCGCAGAAGGTGGCGCACCTGGTCGGGCGGCATTAGCGCAGCAGTAGTTCCATCCGGATATCAGCCCGCGCGTAGGGCGTGGCGTGCAGCGGCACTTCCACGAAGCCCAGCGTCTGGTAAAGCGCCAGCGCCGGTGCCAGGCGCCGGTTCGATTCGAGCCAGATCCGGCGGGCGCCCCGGCGGCGGGCTTCGGCCAGTGCGGCTTCGGCCACGGCCCGCCCGATGCCTTGGCCCTGGTGGTCGTCGCGGACGGCCATCTTGGCCAGCTCGTAGGCGTCCGGGCCGTCCTGGAGCAGGGCGCCCGTGCCCACGAGCTGCCCGGCCGACTCAGCCATCACGATGTAGCCGCCGGGCGCCAGGATATAGGCTTCCGGTGCGTCGAGCATTTCGTTGTCGTGGTCTTCCAGCGTGAAATAACGCTGAATCCAGGCGCGGTTCAAGTCACGGAAGGCCAGGCGGTCGGCGGGAGTAGGAGTGAAGGCGCGGAGCGTGAACATTGACGATAGGCGGCAATAAATCAATCGGTTACAGGTGCCGCGCCCGCACCACGGCCCGGGCTGATTCTACGTCGTACACCGGCCGCTGGCAGGCGCCGTGGAAGCAGACGTAAATCGCCGTTTGGCCTTTCGGCCCCGCCGTCTTACCGGCCAGCAGCGCCAGCGCGTCGGTTGGTTCGGTGGCTCCCAGCACCACGGCCCCTGGCAGGAAATGACGCTGTAACTGCGCGCGGTGAGTGTCGGCCTGCGGGCCGATGATCACGATTTCCGGCGAATCGGTCAGCAGCTCTTCGTAAAGCGCCGCCCAGTTGGCCATAAACCCGGGCTCCTGCTCTACCAGCGGCTGCACGGTGGCCAGCAGAGCGCGGGCGCGGGTGTCATAATCAGGTTTAGCCAGCAGCAGGCCCACCTGCCGCAACGCGCGGCCGAGCAGCGAGTTGGAGGCCGGAATCACGTTGTCGGTCACTTCCTTCTGCCGGGCGATCAGCGGTTGTGGCGTACGCGCGTCGGTGTAAAATAGCAGTCCGGTCGGCGTGGCGGGATCAGCAAAGTGCGTGAGCGCAGCCGTCAACAAGGCGTCAGCGGCGAGCAGCCAGCGCGCGTCGAACGTAGTTTCGTAGAGCGCCGCCAGGCCCCAGGCCACGGCGGCGTAGTCTTCCAGAAAGCCCGGCTGCGGCGCCCCGCCGGGTTTGAGGTTGCGTAGCAGGCGCACGCCAGCGTCGTTGGTTTCCAGCGAATCCAGCAGCCGCTGCCCGACGGCCTGCGCCAGTTCGCGGACGGTTTCGTCGCCGAACGCGCGGTAGGTGTCACAGAGGCCGCGCAGCAGCAAGCCGTTCCAGCCGGTCAGCAGCTTATCGTCGAGGCCGGGGCGCGGGCGCGGCGTGCGGGCCGCCAGCAACCGCGCGCGCCAGGTTGTCGCGAGCGGCGCTACGTCCGGACTGAGCAGACCGTGCGCGGCGCCGAACAGCGCGTCAGTGCCGCGCCGGTGCAGGATGTTGCGGCCGTGTTCCCAGTTGCCAGCGGGCGTGGCGCGGAAGTAAGCGCCCACCAGCGCGAGTTCGACAGGGTCCGGAAAAACGGCTTCCAGCTCGGCCCAGGTCCAGACGTAAAAGCGCCCTTCTTCGCCCTCGGAATCGGCGTCCAGCGACGCATACACGGCGCGGTCGGGGGCCAGCATTTCGCGCCGAATCCAGTCGATGGTTAGCTCCACGGCCAGCTTCAATTCTGGGTCCGGCGCCAGTTGATACGCCTCGGCGCAGGCCGTGAGGAGCTGGCCGTTGTCGTAGAGCATCTTCTCAAAATGCGGCACGAGCCAATCGCCGTCCACCGAGTAGCGCGCCCAGCCGCCGCCCACCTGATCGAAGAGGCCGCCGCGCGCCATCTCGCGCAGCGAATGCACGGTATGGTCGAGCGCTATTGTCGCGCCGGTGCGGGCGTAAAGCCGCGTCAGCCAAGCGTAGTGGGCGGGCATCGGAAACTTCGGCTCCCGGTCCAGTCCACCGCGCGTCCGGTCGAACTGCTCCTGAAACGGGTAGAAGGCGGCGTCGAGCGTGGCGGCCTTCAGCAGCGGTTCGGTCGTTGCGGCGGTCAGGCCGTACTTCCGCAGCGCATCGGCTTTCAGCGCGCCGGTGAACTGGTGGGCCGAGCGCTCCAGCTCGGCGCGGTTTTCCTGCCACGCCTTGCTGACCGAGCGCACCAGGTTCACCCAGGGCTGCGGCGGCGCGTAGGTGAGGCCGTAAAATGGCCGGCCGTCGGGCGTCAGGAACACGTTCAGCGGCCAGCCGCCGCGCACGCCCATTGCCTGCACGGCGTCCATATAGAGGCCGTCGACGTCGGGGCGTTCCTCGCGGTCCACTTTGATGCAGATCAGTTCCTCGTTCATCACGGCCGCTACTTCGGCGCTCTCGAACGACTCGTGTTCCATCACGTGGCACCAGTGGCAGGCCGCGTAGCCGATGCTTACCAGCACGGGTTTTTGCTCGGCCTGGGCCTTCGCCAATGCTTCTTCTCCCCACGGAAACCAGTCCACGGGGTTTTGGGCGTGTTGCAACAGGTACGGACTGGACTCAGCAGCAAGGCGATTGGCCACGGCAGAAAGGAAGGGTAGGGGGGAAGAAAGCCGGTGGCAGCGGGCGCCGTGGCGCGACCTTCGGGTCGCCGAACCACCGGCTCCGCCCGTCGCGCAGTCGCCGATAGCTTACGCCCCTTCCGGGGTGTCGGGTTGAGATTTTTTTCGCGCCGGTGCCCGCCGTCGCGCCGCGGGAGCCGCCGCCGCAGGTGGGGTGGGCGGTTCCGGTGTGGTCGCGGCAGGCGCTTTAGAAGCTGACTTAGGAGCTGCTTTAGCAGGCGCTTTCCGGCGAGCTGGTTTCGCGGGCGCCGCTGGCGGGGGCAGTTCGCTGGTCGGTGCTTCCGGACGGATTTCGGGCGCTGCCGGAGGTACGGGCGTTTCCGTCAGGGGCGCCTTTTCGGCTGAAGGTGTCGCCGCCGCGCCGCCCAACGCGGCCAGCAGGGCTCCGACGCCCGCCTTTTTTACCTGCCGCGCCGCCTGCGCCTGTTCGGCGGGAGTGGCGCGCGGGCCGTTCACCTTCGAGTTGCCGGGCGTCCGAGGCTTGGTGGGCTGGTTGTTCAGCGGAATCGGCGCGCGCCGCAGCGGTTCGGTAGCCACCGCTTCCGACGCCGCTGGGGGCGCTTCGGCAGAAGTGATTTGGGGTGGCGAAATCACGGGTGGCGCAGCCGCCGGTGCAGGGGCCACGCGCGGTGCCGCTGGCCGTTTCTTGCGGTCGCGCCCCGGTTTAGCGGGCGCCGAAGCGGCAACGGGCCGGGTGCCCGTCGTTTCGGCTTCGGAAGCAGGCGGGGGGACCGGCGTCGGCGGTACGGCGGGTTCGGCCGGAACCGGCTCAGGTTTGGTCACCTTCACCAATTGCACTTTTTTAGCGCCGTTGCGGCCTGCCCCGCGCCCGCTGGAACGCGAAGGGGTCCGGGCCAGCGCGTTGGAAGCAGACGGCGCCGCCGGAGCGACGACCGGCGCGGGCGGCTGGATGATGAGTTCGGGCGCCATCGCCACTTCGTCAGCGGCGGGGCCATTCACCTCATCGGCGAAGTCGGCGTTAGTCGCTTCCGGTTCATCGGCAAACGCCATTTCGGCGGAAACCGGCGCGGTTGCCGATTCGCTGCCCGTGTCGTTGGCTTCGCCTTCTGAATGCTTGTTGCGGCGCCCGCCGCGCCGGCCGCGCCGTTTGCGGGTGCGGTTTTGTTCGGCCGTTTCGGGGTTGCCGGGCAGGGCCGCGGCTTCGTCGGCGGCCAGATGGGCGCCTTCGAGTAATACTTCGGCCGGTTCGTCGGGCAAGGGTACGGGCGTTTCGGCGGAATCGGCGGGGCGGCGCTCGTCGCGCTCCGATGATCGGTCGCGGTCACGATCGCGGCCCCGGTTGCGCCCGCCCCGGCTGCGGCGGCGGCCCGTGCGCGCGTCCGGGTCGGCGGCGGCGGTGGTCGGGCGGTCAGCGTCCTGCTCCGGGCGGTCGTCCGCTACGGGTTCCGGCGGCGCAGCGGGGGGCGGCATCGGCGAAGCCAGCGGTTGCGGGCGAGGGGCGGAGGTCGTCCGGTCGTCGAGTTGCACCCGAATCACGGGCTTGCCGGGCCGCGGCTGCGACGCGGCAGGCGGGCGCGGTGCGATGAGCTGCGCCGTGACGGTGGCTACCTCGTCGGCTACCGCGAAGCCTTGGTTGGCCAGCACGTCGAGCTGGTCGAGCACCTTTAACAGGTGCGCCTGATGCTGCTCGCCGGTGGGATTGGCCGAGCGGTGCCCGAGGGCCTGCCGCACAGCGGTCCAGGCGGCGCGCACGTCGTGCAGGCCATTTTCGAACCATGCGCCGGTGAATTTCTGAAAGATGTAGTCTTCGGCCAGCGCCGACGGGTGCAGCAGGTCGTCGGCGTAGAAGCGGTAGTCGCGCAGATCGTCGAGCAGCAGCTCATAGGCGGGGAAGTAGGTCACCCCGCGCACGGCTTCGCTCAGGTGGTGCGCGGCCAGGCGCAGCGTCGATTTGCTGACACTGGAGCCGGGCAGCGTCTCGGTCCGGTGGCGGACGGGCGAAACCGTCAGCGCCACCCGCAGCTTCGGGTTCACGCGCAGTAGGTACGAATGGGCCTCGGCGAAGGCTTTCACGATCTCCTGCACACTCAGCAGCGACTTCTGAAACAGCCCCGCGGGTTGCTTATGGCAGTTGGCCACCACCTCGCCGTCGAGGCGCCAGGCCCAGGCCGTGCCCATCGTCAGCACCAGCAGGTCGGCCCGCTGCACGAAGGCGCGTACTTCGGCCAGCTTGTCGGCCACGGCGTGTACCAGTTCCTCCGGCGAATCGCCGCTGATGGCCGGTGGGGCGTCGTACGACACCCAGCGCCCTTCGCGCTCCACGATCCGGTCGATGAGGTCGTAATCCTCCATTCCGCAGGCCACGGCCAGCAGCCGCATCGCCGACACCGGGTTCAGCACCGTGCCGAACGGGTTCTCCAGTACGGGCAGCCTCAAGTCGGCCAGTTTTCGGCCCAATACGGCCGCAAAGCACGAACCTACCGTCAGCACCCGCGCGCCGGTGGGCAGCAGCGGCTGCACGGGCAGCACCCCAATCTCAGTCCGAAATTCCATTTACTACGTGATGTCTGTGCGGTACGGCGCCAACCAAAGGCTGCCAGCATCGCCGGGCGCCAAAGGGGGCACCCTGCCACAAAAGTAGGCCGGGCGGGGGGGAGGCGCGGCGGCGACGGGTTCGAGATGGGGTTGTCAACGTCCCCCGGCCTCGCCGCCCGGTAAACCAAAACGGCCGCCTGCTCCGAAGAACAGGCGGCCGTTGGTACGGGCGTTACGCCGCGCCCTGTTCAGGGCGCGACCACGAAAGCGGGGTTATTCCACCACCAGACGGCGCGTAGCCGGACCAGCGGGCGTCAGGACACGCAGCGTGTAGAGGCCGTGGCTGAGGTCGGTCAGCGTCAGCTTACCGTTCAGCAGCGTCGCCCGGCGCACTGGGCGGCCCAGGGCATCGAACACGGTCACGGGCGCTTGCAGCGTCCCGGCGCCGGTCCATTCCACCGTCACCGGCTGGCCGGGAGTGGTCGGGTTCGGGTACACCTGCAGGTTGGCGGCCACGGCGTCCGGGGTCAGGCCGAGGAGGGTGTCGCCGGTCAGGTTCACCGTCAGGTCCGGCAGACCGGCGGCGCTGATGGTCAGGGTACCCGTCTGGGCGCCGGTGCTGGTGGGCGCGAAGGTGACCGTAATGGTCACCGAATCGCCGGGGGCCAGCGGGCCGGCCGTGGCGGGCGTCGCGGTGAAAGCGCCAGCCGAGGTCGTCACGGTAAATGCCGTCACCGGCGCGTTGCCGGTATTGGTGATCGTGAACGTGGCGGTGCCCGTGCTGCCTACAGCCACCGTGCCCAGGCTCAGAGTCGTGACCGAAGCTGTCAGCACGCCCGCCGGAGCGGCAGTGCCGGTGCCGCTCACAGCCACCGTCAGGGTGGGCTGGGCGGGGTCGTTGGAGGCGATGGTCAGCGTACCGGTCTGCGCGCCCACGGCGGTGGGGGCGAAGGTCACGGTCACCGTCAGCGTGGCGCCGGGGGCCACCGTACCGGTAGCCGGGGCCACCGTGAAGAGCGGGTTCGACGAGGTGATGCCCGTCAGGTCCAGCGGTGCGTTACCGGTGTTGCTGATGGTCAGTGTGGCCGTGCCGGTAGCACCGACCACGACGTTGCCGACGGGCAGGGCGTTCGCGCTGACGCTAATGACGGCAGCCGGCGTCGAGCCGTTCGGGACCACGAAGAACTGGTTGCCGGCGTTGGCGGCCGAGGCGAAGTTCACAGCCGCCGGGTCGCCGAGGTTGGCGGTGCCCAGGGGCAGGCCGGCGAGCACCTGGTTGCTCACAAAGTCGTGCGAGCCGCCGTTGACGAAGGCTGAGATGCGGATCGGGCCGGTCGGGTTGCCGAGCGCGGCGAGCGGAATGGCCAGCTCGACGCCGGTCGTCACGGCGCCGGGGTTGCCGAGCGTCGTGCCATCCACACCCAGGATGTTCGAGTTATTTAGGCTCAAAGCGCCGGTCTGACCGGCCCCGAAGGTCAGGGTTTGGGTACGGCCCAAGCCGTTGGCCAGCGTGGTGCCGGTGCCGCCCGCGCCGTTCACCGACGCGAAGTAGGCGGCGGTGGTGAAGCCGGCAGCCGGGTTCGTATTGTTGAACGTCAGGTAGTAGTCCGGCGCGAAGCCCGCGTCGAAGGTCAGCCCGGCCTGGCGGTTGAGGCCGTTGCCATCCACGTCGGGGTTGGTGTTGAGCAGCTGGTTCTGACCCCCGGCCTGGGTGTCGAAGAACAGCTCCAGGCGGTTGCCGTTGGACTCCAGGTTGCCGGTGAGCAGCAGGTAGAGGTTACCGTTCTCGATGCGCGCGAAGGCCGCGTCGAGTTCTGAACCACCGCCAGCCACGTCGATCGTGCCGGTGGTCGAGTTACCGAAGCCCGTAGCCGCGGTCTGCACCGTCAGCGGCGTGCCGTAAGCGGCGGCGTCCAGCGTCCCATCCACCACAATCGTGGTCGGCGCGACGCCCGTGCCCGTCAGGGCCACGGTCACACTCGGCGTGGCGGGGTCGTTGCTGGCGATAGTCAGCGTGCCGGTCTGCGCGCCCACGGCGGTGGGGGCGAAGGTCACCGTCACCGTCAGCGAGGCGCCGGGGGCCACGGTGCCCGTCGCGGGCGCGACCGTGAAGACGGCGTTCGACGAAGTGATGCCCGTCAGGTCCAGCGGCGCGTTGCCGGTGTTGCTGATCGTGAAGGTGGCCGTCGTGGTCACACCGGTCGCGGCCGAACCCAGGTCCAGCGTGGCCGGAGCCACGGCGATGATTGGCGCGGGCGCCAGCACGCCGTTGCCGGTCAGGGCGACGGTCACGGCGGGGTTGGCGGCGTCATCCGAAGCAATCGTCAGCGTGCCGGTGGCGGCACCGGCGGCGGTCGGGTCGAAGGTCACGGTCACGGTCAGCGACGCGCCGGGGGCCACGGTGCCGGTCGTCGGCGTGGCCGTGAAGGCGGCGTTCGAGGAGGTGATACCCGTCACGCTCAGCGGGCCGGTACCGGAGTTGCTGATCGTCAGCGTCTGCGTCGTGGGCGTACCCACGGTCACGGTGCCGAAAGCCAGCGTGGTGGGCGTCACGGCGATGGTCGGCGTGGGTACGCCGTTCGGCACGGTGAAGAACTGGTTACCGGCGTTGGCGGCCGAGGCTAAGTTCACGTTGGCCGGGTCGCCAAGGTTAAGAGTACCCAGCGGCAGACCGGCCAGCACCTGGTTGCTCACAAAGTCGTGCGAAGCCCCATTGATGAAGGCCGAAATCCGGATCGGACCGGTCGGGTTGCCGATAGCGGCGAGCGGAATGGCCAGCTCGACGCCGGTCGTCACGGCGCCGGGGTTGCCGAGCACGGTGCCGTCCACGCCCAGGATATTCGAGTTGTTGAGGCTCAAAGTGCCAGTCTGGCCGGCACCGAAGGTCAGCGGCTGGGTGCGGCCCAGGCCGTTGGCCAGCGTGGTGCCGGTGCCACCGGCACCGTTTACAGGCGCGAAGTCGGCGGCGGTGGTAAAGCCGGCGACGGGGTGCGTGGTGTTGAACGTCAGGTAGTAGTCCGGCGCAAAACCGGCGTCGAAGGTCAGTCCGGCCTGACGGTTGAGGCCGTTGCCGTCCACGTCAGGGTTGGTATTGGTCAACTGGTTCTGGCCCCCGGTCTGGGTGTCGAAGAACAGCTCCAGGCGGTTGCCGTTGGACTCCAGGTTGCCCGTTAGCAGCAGGTAGAGGTTGCCGTTGGCGATGTGCGCGAAGGCGCCGTCGAGTTCCGAACCGCCGCCCGCCACGTCGATCGTACCGGTGGTCGAGTTACCGAAGTTGGTCGTGTTGGTCTGTACCACCAGCGGGGTGCCGTAGGTGGCGTCGAGCGTGCCGTCTACCGTCACAGCGGTCGGCGCGACGCCCGTGCCCGTCAGGGCCACGGTCACGCTGGGCGTGGCGGGGTCGTTGCTGGCGATAGTCAGCGTGCCGGTCTGCGCGCCCACCGTAGTCGGGGCGAAGGTCACCGTCACCGTCAGCGAAGCGCCGGGGGCCACGGTGCCCGTGGCGGGCGCGACCGTGAAGACGGCGTTCGACGAAGTGATGCCCGTCAGGTCCAGCGGCGCGTTGCCGGTGTTGCTGATCGTGAAGGTGGCCGTCGTGGTCACACCGGTAGCGGCCGAACCCAGGTCCAGCGTGGCCGGAGCCACGGCGATGATTGGTGCGGGCGCCAGCACGCCGTTGCCGGTCAGGGCGACGGTCACGGCGGGGTTGGCGGCGTCATCCGAAGCAATCGTCAGCGTGCCGGTGGCGGCGCCAGCGGCGGTCGGGTCGAAGGTCACGGTCACCGTCAGCGAAGCGCCGGGGGCCACGGTGCCCGTGGTGGGCGAAACCGTAAAGGCGGCGTTCGCGGAGGTGATGCCCGTCACGGTCAGCGGACCGGTGCCGGAGTTACTGATCGTCAGCGTCTGGGTCGTGGGCGCACCCACGGTCACGGTGCCGAAGGCCAGCGTGGTAGGCGTCACGGCGATGGTCGGCGTGGGTACGCCGTTCGGCACGGTGAAGAACTGGTTGCCGGCGTTGGCGGCCGAGGCGAAGTTCACGGCAGCCGGGTCGCCGAGGTTGGCGGTGCCCAGGGGCAGACCGGCCAGCACCTGGTTGCTCACAAAGTCGTGCGAGCCGCCGTTAATGAAGGCCGAAATGCGGATCGGGCCGGTCGGGTTGCCGATAGCGGCGAGCGGAATGGCCAGCTCGACGCCGGTCGTCACAGCGCCGGGGTCGCCGAGCGTCGTGCCATCCACGCCCAGGATGTTCGAGTTGTTGAGCGAAAGCGCGCCCGTGGTGCCTGCCCCGAAGGTCAGGGTTTGGGTGCGGCCCAGGCCGTTGGCCAGCGTGGTGCCGGTGCCACCCGCACCGTTCACGGGCGCGAAGTAGGCCGCGGTGGTGAAGCCGGCAGCCGGGTTCGTGTTATTGAGCGTCAGGTAGTAGTCCGGCGCAAAACCCGCGTCGAAGGTCAGCCCGGCCTGGCGGTTGAGGCCGTTGCCGTCCACGTCGGGGTTGGTGTTGGTCAGCTGGTTCTGACCGCCGGTCTGGGTGTCGAAGAACAGCTCCAGGCGGTTGCCGTTGGACTCCAGGTTGCCAGTCAGCAGCAGGTAGAGGTTGCCGTTGGCGATGTGCGCGAAAGCGCCGTCCAACTCCGAACCGCCGCCGGCCACGTCAATCGTGCCGGTAGTCGAGTTGCCGAAGCCGGTCGTGTTGGTCTGCACCACCAGCGGCGTGCCGTAGGTGGCATCGAGCGTGCCATCTACCGTCACAGCAGCGGGCGTCGTGCCGGCGCCGGTCAGCGCCACCGTGGCAGTACCGCCGTTCGAAGCGATGGTCAGCGTACCGGTAGCAGCGCCGGCAGCGGTCGGCGCGAAAGTCACGGTCACGGTCAGCGACGCGCCGGGGGCCACGGTGCCGGTCGTCGGCGAAACCGTGAAGGCGGCGCCCGACGAGGTGATGCCTGTTACGTCCAGCGGTGCGTTACCCGCATTGCTGATCGTGAAGGTGGCCGTCGTGGTAGTGCCGGTTGCCGTCGAACCCAAATCCAGGGTAGTGGTCATCACGGCCAGCACGGGCGCGGGAGGCGTCGTGCCAGCGCCAGTCAGCGCCACGGTGGCGGTGCCGCCGTTGGAGGCGATAGTCAGCGTGCCCGTAGCAGCACCTGCAGCGGTCGGTGCGAAGGTCACGGTCACGGTTAGCGAAGCGCCGGGCGCTACGGTGCCGGTGGCAGGCGCCACGGTAAAGGCGGCGTCTGATGAGGTGATGCCCGTCACGTCCAGCGGCGCATTGCCGGTGTTACTGATCGTGAAGGTGGCCGTCGTGGTGGTGCCGGTCACCGTCGAACCCAGGTCCAGGGTGGCGGGCGTTACGGCCAGCACGGCGGCGGGCGCTACGCCGGTGCCGGTCAGGGCCACGGTCACGGCGGGGTTGGCGGCGTCATCCGAAGCAATCGTCAGCGTGCCGGTGGCAGGACCGTCCGTGGTCGGGGCAAAGGTCACGGTCACCGTCAGCGCAGCGCCGGGCGCCACAGTGCCGGTCGTCGGCGAAACCGTGAAGGCGGCGTCCGAAGACGTGATGCCGGTCACGGTCAGTGGTGCGTTGCCGGTGTTGTCGATGGTGAACGTGGCGGTGCCGGTGGTGCCGGTCGTCACGGAACCCAGCGCCAGGGTGGTGGGCGTCACGCTGATGATGGCGGTCGGCGCAGCCACGGCATTGCCGGTCAGGGCCACGGTCAGGGCCGGGTTGGCGACATCATCTGAGGCAATCGTCAGCGTACCTGTTGCGGCGCCGGCCGCGGTCGGGTCGAAGGTGACGGTCACGGTCAGCGAAGCGCCGGGGGCCACGGTGCCCGTGGTGGGCGTGGCCGTGAACAGGGCGTTCGAGGACGTAATACCCGTCACGTTCAGCGCAGCGGTGCCAGTATTGCTGATGGTCAGCGTCTGGCTGGCGGGCGTACCCACCGTCAGCGTACCGAAGGCCAGGGTCGTGGGCGTCACGCTGATGACGGGCGCGGGGGCCACGCCTGCGCCGGTCAGCGCCACGGTGGCGGTGCCGCCGTTCGAGGCTACGGTCAGCGTGCCCGTGGCGGCGCCGGCCGTGGTCGGGGCGAAGGTCACGGTTACAGTCAGCGAGGCGCCGGGGGCCACGGTGCCGGTCGTCGGCGAAACCGTAAAGGCGGCGTCCGAAGACGTGATGCCGGTCACATCGAGTGGCGCGTTGCCGGTGTTGTCGATGGTGAACGTGGCGGTGCCGGTGGTGCCGGTCGTCACGGAACCCAGCGCCAGGGTGGCGGGCGTCACGGCCAGCACGGGAGCTGGAGCTGCTACGCCGGTCCCGGTCAGGGCGACGGTCACAGTGGGGTTAGCGACGTCATCCGAAGCAATCGTCAGGGTGCCGGTAGCGGCGCCGGGCGCGGTCGGATCGAAAGTCACCGTCACAGTCAGCGAGGCGCCCGCTGCCACGGTGCTCGTGGTGGGCGTAGCCGTAAACAGGGCGTCCGAGGAGGTGATACCGGTCACCGTCAGCGGGGCATTGCCGGTGTTGGCGATGGTCACCGTCTGGGTCGTGGGCGTACCCACGGTCGTGTTGCCGAAAGCCAGCGTCGTCGGCGTCACGCTGATGATGGGCGCGGGCAGCGGCGTACCGGCCAGGAAGAACTGGTCGCCGGTGTTGGCGGCGGCGGCGAAGTTCACGCTGGCCGGGTCGCCGAGGTTGGCGGTGCCCAAAGGCAGGCCAGCCAGTACCTGGTTGCTCAGGAAGTCGTGCGAGCCACCGTTGATGAAGGCGCTGATCTTGAACTGCCCCACTGGGTTGCCGAGGGCGGCGAGCGGAATCTGTAGCTCCAGGCCGGTCGTCACGGCGCCGGGCGTACCTACGGCGGTGCCGTCCACACCGGCTTCGTTGGTGTTGTTGAGAGCGACCGCGCCGGTACCGAAGGTGGCGAAGTCAAGCGACTGCACCGTACCCGTAGCGCCCGACGTCAGCGTCAGGCCGGTGCCACCGGCGCCGTTCAGGGCGGCGTGGTGGGCCGTCAGCAGGGGTTGTCCGCCGCTTTGGGTCTGCTGCACGGTCAGGTAGTAGTCGGGCGCGAAGGTGGCGTCGAAAGTCAGCCCGGCCTGGCGGTTCAGTCCGTTGCCGTCTACGTCAGGGTTGTTGTTAGCCAGCACGTTCTGGCCACCGGCCTGGGTGTCAAAAAAGATTTCGAGGTCGTTGCCGTTGGCTTGCAGGTTGCCGGTCAGCAGCAGGTAGAGGTTGCCGTTGGCGATGCGCGCGTAGGCGCCGTCCAGCTCCGAACCGCCAAAGCCGTTGGCTGCGGTGGCGTTGCCGAAGCCGGTGGTGTTGGTTTGCAGCGTCGCGGCGGTGCCGTAGTCGCCGCTGGCATCCAGCACGCCATCCACGAAGGCCGGTACGGGCACGGTGCCGGTGCCAGTCAGAGCCACGGTGGCAGTGCCGCCGTTCGAGGCCACGGTCAGTGTACCCGTCTGCGCACCGGTGGCGGTCGGCGCGAAGGTCACGGTCACGGTCAGCGAAGCGCCCGCGGCCACGGTGCCGGTCGTCGGCGAAACTGTAAAGGCGGCGTCCGAAGACGTGATACCGGTTACATCCAGCGGCGCGTTGCCGGTGTTGTCGATGGTGAACGTGGCGGTGGTCGTCGTACCGGTGGCCGTCGAGCCGAGTGCCAGCGTGGCGGGCGTCACGCCGATGATGGGCGCGGGCGCCGCCGTGGCCGTGCCGGTCAGCGTTACGGTCAGGCTGGGCTGACCGGGATCGTTGGAGGCCACGGTCAGGGTGCCGGTGGCGGCGCCCGTGGCGGTGGGGTCGAAGGTCACAGTCACGGTCAGCGAGGCGCCGGCGGCTACGGTGCCGGTCGCAGGTGCTACCGTAAAGGCAGCGTTCGACGAGGTGATGCCTGTTACATCCAGCGGGCCGTTACCGGCGTTGCCGATGGTAAAGGTGGCTGTAGTCGGCGTGCCGATAACCGTCGCGGGGAAGGTCAGCGCCGTGGGCGCTACCGTAATCACCGCTGCGGCCGGGCCGTTGGCAATCGTGAAGAACTGGCTGCCGGCGTTGGTGGCCGAGCCGAAGTTCACGTTCGCCGGGTCTTCCAGGTTGGTGGTGCCGAGCGGCAGACCGGCCAGCACCTGGTTGCTGAGGTAGCTGTGCGAGTCGTTATTGATAAAGGCCGACACCCGGATCGGGCCGGTTGGGTTGCCGAGCGCGGCCAGCGGGATGGCCAGCTCCAGGCCGGTCGTCACGGCGCCGGGGTTACCCAGTAAGGTGCCGTCCACGCCCAAAATGTTCGAGTTGTTGAGGCTCAGGCTGCCGGTATTGCCTCCGCCGAAGGCCAGCGTTTGGGTGCGACCCAGGCCGTTGGCCAACACGGTGCCGGTGCCACCTGCGCCGTTTACCGGAGCAAAGTAGGCGGCGGTGGTAAAGCCAGCGGCGGGGTTCGAGTTGTTGGCAGTCAGGAAGTAGTCGGCCGTGAAGCCCGCGTCGAAGCGCAGCCCGGCCTGGCGGTTGAGGCCGTTGCCGTCCACGTTGGGATTGGTGTTGGTCAGCACGTTCTGGCCAGTGCCAGAATTGGTATCGAAGAACAGGTCAAGCCGGTTGCCATTGGACTCCAGGTTGCCCGCCAGCAGCAGGTAGAGCGTGCCGTTGTCGATGCGGGCGTAGGCGGCGTCGAGTTCCGAGCCGCCGGCCAGGTCCACGTTGCCGGAGGTGCTGTTGCCAAAGCCGGTCGTGTTCGTCTGCACGGCCAGCGCGGTGCCGTAGTTGGCGTCGCGGGTGCCGTCCACGGAAATGAACGGGGGCACGACGCCGGTGCCGGTCAGGCTCACGGTGGCGGTGCCGCCGTTGGAGGCCAGGGTCAGCGTGCCGGTGGCGGCCCCGGCTGCGGTGGGCGCAAAGGTCACGGTCACGATCAGCGAAGCGCCGCCTGCCACGTTACCGGTCGTCGGGGTTGCCGTAAAGACGGTATTGGACGACGTAATGCCGGTCACATCCAGCGGCGCGTTGCCGGTGTTGTTGATCGTGAACGTGGCTGTGCCGGTGGCGCCGATATCCACGGTGCCGAGGGCCAGGCTAGTCGGGGTCACGCTGATGACGGGCGCGGGCACGGCGGTGCCGGTGCCGGTCAAGGCTACGGTGGCGGTGCCGCCGTTGGAAGCCACGGTCAGCGTCCCGGTCTGGGCGCCCACGGCGGTTGGGGCGAAGGTTACCGTCACGGTCAGCGAGGCGCCCGCGGCTACGGTGCCCGTCGTGGGCGCAGCCGTAAACCGGGCGTTCGAGCTGGTAATGCCCGTCACGTTCAGCGGGGCATTGCCGGTGTTGTCGATGGTGAACGTAGCCGTACCGGTGGCGCCCACGATCACGTTGCCGAGGGTCAGACTTCCGGGCACCACGCCGATGACGGGCGCTGGCGCGGTGGTGCTGGTGCCGGTAAGGCTTACGGTGGCGGGGCTACCGGGGTCGTTGGAGGCGATGGACAGCGTGCCGGTCTGGGCACCGGCAGCGGTCGGCGCGAAGGTCAGCGTTACGGTCAGCGACGCGCCTACGGCCACGGTGCCGGTCGTCGGCGAGGCTGTAAACAGCGGGTTCGAGCTGGTGATGCCGCTGATTGTCAGCGGAGCGCCGCCCGAATTGGTCAGCGTCAGGGTCTGGGTGCCGGTGCTGCCGGCGGTCACGTTGCCGAAAGCCGCGCTGGTGGCCGAGAGCGTTAGTGCCGCCGTCGCCGCCGGGGCGGTGATGGTGAAAAACTGGTCGCCGACGTTGGCCGGGGCCGTGAAATTGACGCCCGCCGGGTTGCCCAGGTTCGCCACGCCGCTCGGCAGCGGGGCCAGAATCTGGTTGCTCAAAAAGTCGTGCGAGGCGCCGTTCACGAAGGCCGTCACCCGGAAAGCGCCCGATGGGTTGCCGATGGCCGCCAGCGGAATCGCCAGCTCGATGCCGGTCGTCACAGCGGCGGGGGTACCCACGGTGGTGCCGCTCACGCCGCCGGTGTTCGAGTTGTTGATGCCGAAGTTGCCGGTCAGCCCGCCGCCGAAGTTCAGCGTCTGGGTATTGCCCAGGCCGTTGACCAGCGCGATACCCGCACCGCCGCTGCCGTTCACCGGCGCGAAGTACGCGGCCGTGGTGTAGCCGGCGCCGGGGTTGGTGTTGTTGACGGTCAGGTAGTAATCGGCCGTGAAGCCGGCATCGAAGCGGAGGCCGGCCATTCGGTTCAGGCCGTTGCCGTCGATGTCGGGGTTCGTGTTCAGCAGTTGGTTCTGGCCGCCGGTCTGGGTGTCAAAAAACAGCTCCAGGCGGTTGCCGTTGGTTTCCAGGTTGCCCGTCAGTAGCAGGTAAAGCTTGCCGTTGGCGATGTGCGCGTAGGCGGCATCCAGCTCCGAGCCGCCGGTGGCCACCTGCACGTTGCCGGAGGTCGAGTTGCCGAAGCCCGTGGGGTTGGTCTGCACGGCCACGGCCGCGCCGTAAAGGGCCGCGTCGAGGCTGCCGTCGATGGCAATGGCGCCTGCCGCCGCGCCGGTGCCGCTCACGGGCACCACCAGCGAGGCTTGCCCGGCGGCGTTGGAAGCAATCGTCAGATTGCCCGACTGGGCGCCTGCCGCCGTCGGCGTGAAGGTCACGGTCAGCGTCGTGGAAGCGCCCGCGGCCACCGTGGCGGTGGTCGGCGAAACCGTAAAGCGGGTATTCGACGACGTAACGCCGCTGATCGTCAGCGGCGCCGAGCCGGTATTGGTCACCGTCAGCGGGGCCGTGGCCGGGGCGGTGCCCACGGTGGCCGTGCCCACCAGCAGAGGCGAAGGCGTGGCGCTGATGCCCGCCGCCGCCGTGCCGGTATTGGTGATCGTGAAGAACTGGTTGCCGGTGTTCGCAGCGGCAGCCAGGCTCACCGTCGCCGGGTCGCCGAGGTTGGCAGCGGCAGCGGGCAAGCCCGCCAGCAGTTGGTTGCTCAGAAAGTCGTGCGAGCCGCCGTTGACGGCCACCATCACCCGGATATCGCCTGTCGGCGAGCCGATGGCGGCCAGCGGAATGGCCAGCTCGATGCCAGTCGTCACAGCGTCGGGCGTGCCTACGGCCGTTCCGCTCACGCCCGCAATGTTACTGTTGTTGATGGTCAGCTCGCCGTTCAGGCTACCGCCGAAGGACAGGGCCACGTTAGCGCCGGCGGTGCCGGACGTCAGGGTAAGGCCGCTGCCGCCCGCCCCGCTGATAGGGGCGTAATGTGCAGCAAGCTGGACGGCGCCGGCGTTTTCGGTCGCGTTGAGGGTGAGGTAGTGGTCCGGCGCAAAACCGGCGTCGAAGGTCAACCCGGCCATTCGGTTCAGGCCGTTGCCATCCACGGTGGGGTTGGTGTTGAGGAGTTGGTTCTGACCACCGGCACGGGTGTCGAAGAACAGCTCCAGGCGGTTGCCGTTGGATTGCAGGTTGCCGGTCAGCAGCAGGTAGAGCTTGCCGTTAGCGATGTGGGCGTAGGCGCCGTCCAGTTCCGAGCCGTCGGCCAGGGTCTGCGACCCCAGGGTGGCGTCGCCGAAACCGGTGGGGGCCGTTTGCAGGGCCAGGGCGGTTCCGTAAAGGGCATCGCGGGTGCCGTCCACCACTACTTGCCCACGCGCCGCGAACGGCCCGGCGCCCAGCAGGCTCACGCCGGCCACGAGCAGGTTACGCAATCGATTCCGAAAAAATTGTCTCATCGGCCAAACATTGTTGAGGGTTGACAAACTGATTTTCACCACCCAGCGCCCACCGCGCCCGGCGATGCAACCTACTGCGAAAAATTGATTTGGGGCGCGGGGCGGTGGGGTATGAGGGCTAAAATGGCAGTCGCGCCGGGGCTGTAAATACCCAGCGGCCGGGTCAGGGCGCCGTCCATTTTGCCGGTGTTGGTGAACAGAATGGCTACCGTCAGCCGAACTCCTGCTGAGCTACGTAGCCAGGTCCAGGGCTACGGCGCTAGCCCTTATACTGCCCCATCATTTTTTGCCACCTGCCGCGCGTGCTTTAAATTATGCGCTCATTCGCTGCGACCTGGGCCAATGAGGCAATTTGTGCAGCCGCGGCAGCAGTTGCACAATTGCTGTGGGGCTCAACATCGGCCTGATGCTGTGCAAAATGCAAAACCGGTTGATTGCCGAGTACGCGCTGCGCGTTGTTCTGCCCACCATCGAAGAATTGGGAGCGGAGCTGATTTAGCGGTCGCCAGCCTCCAGAACCGCTTTGAGCTTTTTTAGGTACTTTTTCATATCCGTCTTCGCTACGAAGCCAACCAGAAATGCCGGCAAGCCAAAGCCCAGGCCGTGCTTGGCGATGTTGGCGTCGAAGGTCACCTCGTAGTGAAAAACGGTTTGGTTTTCGCCCACCGCTTCCACTCGCCGACGGCTCTCCAGAAAGAAGGCTGAGTCGGCCGGGGTTTTGTAAACGACTTGTTGGTTTTCGGAGAAATCGACGCAAACCAGCTTCAGCACGAAGCTCGGTACCCGTTTCGACAGCACCGAATCTTCCGTCGCGATGGCCTGAAGCTGCGGCTTGG
Organism: Hymenobacteraceae bacterium; assembly: GCA_031426455.1. Classification (GTDB taxonomy): domain Bacteria; phylum Bacteroidota; class Bacteroidia; order Cytophagales; family Hymenobacteraceae; genus JANNMJ01. The sequence continues at coordinate 19,499 of JANPLI010000061.1, forward strand.
TGGTCATCGTCGTCGAACGGATTTCTTTTCGCCACAAGCGGTCGTTTTCCAGGTTAGCGATGAAGTCGAATACGGTTTTAACGTCCCGTGAAAGGGTGATGAAGCCCGTGGCCTGGATCTTCATAAAGACAAAGTTCTCTGGGTAGGAAATGTGCCCTGCTTCGCACGGGCCAAGAGGCCCGCGCGAAGGCGGCTTAAATCAACTCCCCCTCCACGGCCAGTTCTTTGAGCCGCGCCAGCAGCGTCTTGGGGTCGATGCGCAGCTTACGCGAGGCGAGGTTCACGACGAGGTTTTCGTCCTGGTCGCGCAGCACCACTTCCAGCTTCTTGGTGCCCGCACTGGCCTTAATGGCCTCTTCCAGCCCGGCCAGCAAGGCGGGCGTGAGCTGACGCACGTCGAGCGGCACCCGGACGCCTTGAGCGAGCTTATCGGCCATATCGCTCAGGAGCTGGATGGAGCTGATCTTCAGCTCAAACTGGTCCTGGGTGCCGTACCGGAGCTGCATCTTGCCCTTCACCAGCACCGGCGGCACCTGTTCGTTGGGGTAGTTGCGGGGGTTGATGGTGGGGCCGAGGCGGCTGAAATCGTCGTTGAATAGCGCCAGCGACACCGAGCCGTCGTAGTCTTCGAGGGAGAAAGAGGCGAACGGTTTGCCGGTCTTGGTGGTCTTGAAAGCTACGTTCGTGATCAGGCCGGCCACCGTCAGGTCGCGGTTGCGGTAGGCGTCCATTCCGTCGAGCCCGCAGCTGCACCAGGCTTTGATTTCCAGGGCGTAAGTGTCCAACGGGTGGCCCGATAGGTAGAAGCCCACCACGTCCTTTTCGCGGCGCAGCTGCTCGGTCTGGCTCCAGTGCTCCATTTCCTGCACTTTGGGCAGCGGAATAGCCACCTCGCCGGCGCCGCCGCCGAAAAGCGAGTGCTGGTTCGAATCCTGGGCGGCGGCGTACTGCTGGGCCACCTTCATCGCCTTGTCGATCAGGGGCTGGTCGCCGGCGGGCGCTTCCAGGTACTGGCGGCGGTGGTGGCGCTCGAACGAGTCGAAGGCGCCGGCGGCGGCCAGACTTTCCAACGTCTTGCGGTTCACGGTCTTCAGCCCCACGCGCTTCGTGAACTCGAAGATGTGCGGGAAGCTGCCGCTTTTGGTGCGCTCCTGCACGATGCACTCCACGGCCGCCTCGCCGGCGCCTTTCACGGCGGCCAGCCCGAAGCGGATCTTGCCTTCGGCGTTCACATTGAATTTCAGGTCCGACTCGTTCACGTCCGGCCCCAACACGGCCACGCCCTGGCGCCGGGCTTCCTCAATGAAAAACGTGATCTTCTTGATGTCGCCCATATTGTTCGTCAGCACCGCCGCCATATACTCGGCCGGGTAGTTGGCCTTGAGGTAGCCGGTCTGATACGCGACGACGCTGTAAGCTGCTGAGTGTGAGCGGTTGAATCCGTATTCAGCAAACTTCTCCATTACGTCGAACACCTCCGACGCCTTCTTCTCCGGAATGTCGTGCAGCTTCTTAGCGCCCTCCACGAACTTGACCCGCTCCAGGGCCATCTTCTTCATATCCTTCTTGCCCATCGCGCGGCGCAGCAGGTCGGCGCCGCCGAGCGTGTAGCCGGCCATAATCTGGGCAGCCTGCATAATCTGTTCCTGATAAACGCAGTTGTGAAGCAGGATATTATTGCCCACGAAGTTGTGGATGCCTTCCACCGTCACATCATAAACCGCCTGTTGCCCGGCCGGGGTGATGCTGACGATTTCTTCCCACCGTACGCGCGCATTTTGCTGCGTTTGGGTGAGGCCCATCGCTTCGGCCACCGGCCCGGCAATAGACGCGCTGATGCGCGGGTTGCGGGCGCAGCGCGCGGGCATCAGGTGCTGCCGGTCAAGGCCGTGGGTGGCCATCAGATCGCGGCCGGTGCCAGTCCAGGCGGCGCGCACTTCGTCGGCGAAGATGCCTCGCGAAACGGTGTCGGTGGTGCCGCCTCCCGTATGGATACCTGTCGCCGCTGACGCCATCTGCTTGCCTATCAGATGCGGGCCTACACATTCGGCGAAGGCGGCGAGCTGGTAGGTGGTTACCTGGTAGGCAATGGTGTCAGTCTCATCGCCGGGATTCCGATAACGATTTTCGTACAGCACCGCGTAGATGCCGAGCCGCAGCAGCAGCGTCTGAACATCGGTAGCCAACCGGGGCGAGATGGTTTTGTAGAAGCACAGTTTCGGGCCGATATGGCCGTCACAGTCCCAGAGCGAGGCCAGGAAATAGCCGATGCAAGTCTCCGTCAGCCCAAAAACGAACTCGGGGACGAACTTATCGCGGGAGCCGAGGCCGCCCTTCGCCGTTTTGAGACCCAACTCGCGCAGCCGCGCCAGCAGGGCATTCGGTTCGTGGTAGTACGCCTTGTCGGCTCCCTTCACCATCACGCGCTGCACCCCGCGCACCTGTTCCAGGCTGCTGACAGTCAGCCTGCCGAGTGCCGCCACGCACCGACTATACTCGGCCACCAGTCGCGCGTCTTTGGAAACGAAGTCGCACGAGGTGCCGGAGGTCAGCGAGCCGTCGGCAATCAGGTAGGCCAGTACCCGCAGCTCGTTGAGGTCGTGCAGCTGCGCCGCGCCGACGGTCAGCGCACGCGGCGTAGCCAGGAAATCACCTGCCCGGAGGGCGCCAATCGGTTGCCAGCCGGATTCCGTCAGCACTTGATGGTCAGGGGTGAGGGTGACACACGCGCCGTCGCGCAGCCGTACTTCCACTACATCCCGAACGCCGTTATCGAAAAAGTGCGTGATGCGTGCCGTTGCAGGGCGCAGGTCGGCATCTACGCCCTGCACGGCGAAGGCGCCCACCCGGCCGGCCAGCGCGTCGAGGCGCACCCGTCCACCCGCTTCGGCATCCCACACGAGTGTATCGCCGGTGCAGCAGATACCCTGCGAATAATTCAGAATCGGCTCCAGCAGGGCGTGCGGGTACTCAATCGGCTCGCGGCCGTGCTTACGGTTGATGAAGTCCGGGATGAACGCCATCGGCCCCGGCCGGTAAAGGGCATTCATCGCAATCAGGTCCTCGATATTGGTGGGCTTGAGGTCTTTGAGGTACTGGCGCATCCCGTCGGACTCGAACTGGAACGTGCCCACGGTGTCGCCCTTCTGGTAGAGCTGGTAGGTCTTCTCGTCGTCGAGCGGGATGTCGTCGATGTCGATCTTCACGCCGTGCCGCTGCTCGATCAGCCGCAGGGCATCCACAATGATGGTCAGGGTTTTGAGGCCCAGAAAGTCCATCTTCAGCATCCCGGCCGACTCGATCACCTTGCCGTCGAACTGCGTGATGAGCAGGTCCGAATCCTTGGAGGTGCTGACGGGGATGTACTTCGTGATGTCGTCCGGGGCGATGATGACGCCCGCCGCGTGGATGCCGGTGTTGCGCACGGAGCCTTCGAGGCGTTCGGCGAGGCGCAGGATGAGCGAGCGCACGTCGTCCACGTTTTCGCGGATTTCGCGCAGCTCCTGCACACTACCGAAAGCGTCCTTCAGCGTGGTGCCGGGCTTTTCGGGCACCAGCTTGGCCAGTTCGTTGGCCTGGGCCAGCGGCAGGTTCATCGCGCGGGCCACGTCCTTGATGCTCGACTTCGCCGCCATCGAACCGAACGTGATGATCTGCGCGACCTGGTTCTTGCCGTACTTCTGCACCACGTAATCGATTACGCGCTGGCGGTTCACGTCATCGAAGTCGATGTCGATATCGGGCATCGACACGCGCTCCGGGTTCAGAAACCGCTCGAAGAGCAGCGAGTACTTGATGGGATCGATATTGGTGATGCCCACGCAGTACGCCACCGCCGACCCCGCCGCCGAGCCGCGCCCCGGCCCTACGGCCACGCCCACCGACCGGCCGTGGTTGA
>JANPLI010000062.1:0-6414 GCA_031426455.1 Hymenobacteraceae bacterium
CCGCGCCACGAACATACGCACCGGCAAGGCAGACGCCTCAACCGGCTGCCAGGTAGAGATGCCACGCTTCGTCGTGCGAGCCGGCGCTTTGGCGCAGAAACGACGCCAGCGACGGCCGTTTTGGCTTCTGGTGCAGCGGCATTCCGGCTTGTTCCGGGGTGCGGTCGCCCTTCGCGTGGTTGCAGCGCGAGCAGGCCGTGACGAGGTTCGTCCAGCCCGAATCGCCGCCGCGCGAGCGGGGCAGCACGTGGTCGAGCGTCAGGTTGCGGGTCGAGCCGCAGTACTGGCACGCGAAGCCATCGCGCCGCATAATATTGTGGCGACTCAGCGTGATGCCTTTGTAAGGCACCCGCACGTAGCGGTGCAACCGGATGACGCTGGGCCGCGCGTACTCCCGCGAAACTGTGCGCAGCACCCCGTGCGGCGAAGGCGCCACGAGGTCAGCTTTTTCCAGATAAAGCAGTACGAAAGCCTTCTGAACGCTGCACAGCGCCAAGGCCGTGTAATCGCCGTTCAGGACGAGAACCTGGGAATCCATTGCCGGGCCAAGAGTGAAGCAGACAAAAAAGCCGCTGACGCAAAACCCGGAGGCGCCCGGCGGCGGGTCCTAAACTACGACCCCCAACCGGAAGTTGCGGCCGAAGCAGGGTTTAGGGCTTGGGGTTTAGGGTTTAGGAGTTGGGGGTTAGGGTTTGGGGTTTGGGGTTTGGGGTTTGGGGTTTGGGAGCATACGTTGCACAGCCTAAACCCTAAACCCTGTCTTCCTAAACCCTATCTTACCAAACCCTACCCCCGCACCAACCGCAGATACCAGCCACTGGCCAGAGCGCGGGGCAGCACTTGGGCCAGCCGGTTGTCGAGCGGCGCCAGGTTTTGCAGGGACACGAACGGCAGGTACGTTTCCAGCACCGGCGCCAGCACGTAGGCCTTCTCGAATTGGGCGAGACGCAGCCCAAAATGGGCACAATCCTGAGCTAGTTGCTTCTGTGTAAAGAAGTTGACGTGGGGCGTCTCCTCCTGATTTGTGGCGTATGGCTCCTTCTTGCCGACGAGTTTCTTCACCTGCCGGATGAACCCGTTGAGGCCGATTTTCCGCAAGCCATAAAGCGGCCACTGACTGATTTCGAACGGCCCCCAGCCATTAGGGATTGTGACCAGAATCTGGGCGGTTGGCGCCATCCGGGCCACCAGATCGGCCAGCACGGCACGGTAGTCTGGAATGTGTTCGAGGACTTCGGTGAAGATGATGAAGTCGAACGGCGCCACATCGATTTCCGAGAGGTACGCCAGTTCGATGCGCACATTCGGGCGGTCGTTGCGCTGCCGCGTGACGCGCACATTGGGTTCGTCGAGGTCGATACCCAGAATCTCCGACTCCGGTAGGTAGCCCAACGGCACTGTGATGTTGCCGGTGCCGCAGCCCACGTCCAGCACCCGCACCGGCTGGCCGGGTGGGCGCTGCGCCTGAATCGTGGCTACCAGCCAGTGCAGCCGGGCCAGGTGAACGGGGTAGTCGCGGTATTCGGTGTGGGCGGAAAGGTCCAAAATAGCGGTAAGTGGGTTGGAAGAGCGCGCAGCGAAACAATTTTCCCGCAGAGACGCAGAGGTTACGCAGAGACGCGGAGCCAAAACGAGCGATAGGGCACGAAATGCTTCAAGGTTACGAACGAGCAGCTATTTGCTCCGCGTCTCTGCGCTCATCTCCGCGCCGCTGCGGGAAAAACGATCCAGACGGTGTCAGATTCCCTTCGAATCAGCTTCATCCAGGTCGGCGTAAGCGAATAGGTTGACAGCCTTGCCGATGGGGCGCGGTTTCTTTTCGGGGCGCCGGTCCAGCAGCCAGCCCGTCAGCTGATCGCAGTAATGGTCGAAGGGCGTCAGGCGCTGAATGCCCGGCTCGGCCTCGGGCAGGGGGTCAAGCGTAGTGACGAGCAACACCCCGCCCGACTGGCGCGACTCCCACGTCAGCACCTCCCCCGAAGGGTTGCGCTGCACCACGCGGGCGCCTTCGGGCGTCTGCGTATAAGCACCGCGCGCGTGCCAGCGCTCGTGCGGCGCCCGCATTCCCAGGTAGGCGGGGTGGCCGGAGTCGATATCCGTCACGGGCACGGCTTCCGGCGATAATACCCACCAAAAATTGCGGTTCGGTCGATCTTCCCAGATGGCACCGGGCAACCACGGAATCGGCCCATCGGCCTGCACGAAAACGCGCCCGCCGCGCCGCAGAAAGTCGAAAAGCGGCGCCCGTGCATCCCAAAGGCGACCGTGGTGCGTCCGGAACGGAATCACCAGGGCGGTGAGGTGGCGCAGGCGCGCGGCCGAAAAATCAGCCAGCGTAATGGGGTCGAACAGCCCGCGCGTGGTGCCGGCTTCGGCTAGCCCCGGCGGGGGTTGCAGGCCCGTCAGCAAAATCCCGATAGTGGGCGAACCGGGCGGCGGCGGCACCGGAAAAGACAAGTCAGTGGGCGAAACGAGGCCGAACATTGGCAGTTGATTGGCGAAAGCGGAGCATAAGCACAGGTCAGGCCCCGAAGTTAGAACGGGCGCGGCAGTCGGGCCGCAAGGAGTACGCCCCGGCCGGGTTCACGCAGGCGTCATCCGGGTGGTTGGCTGAATCTTTTTATCTTGCCGAACCGCTCGATTACCGCCTTCTTTTCTGCCCAACGTGCCGGTTTCCTGTTGTCGATTACTGCCCCTGCTGATAGGGCTGGCCGGCCCCCTGGCAGCCCCGGTCCACGCTACTCCCTTCCCCGCTGATTCTGCTACTTTACACCCGCCTTTACACGGTACCCTGCACGGCTTTCGGGCGCTGGCCGTCCCCACTGTACTGATCGCTTACGGCGCGGCAGCCGTGGGTCATCATCGACCGTTAGGCCTGTTCAGCAGCACCGAAGCCCAGGAAGTCATTCAGCAGCCGCGCTATCAGCGCCTGCGGTGCCAGGCCGACGACTACATCCAGTTCTCTCCCGTGGCAGCCGTGCTGGCGCTGGATGCCTTTGGTGTACCCGCTGCTCATTCCCCGGCCGGTCAGACAATCCGATTGGCGGCGTCAATGGGGCTGATGGCAGGAGTCGTAACAGGCCTCAAATACACGATCCGCGAAGAGCGGCCCGACCGCAGCGCGCGTAATTCGTTTCCGTCCGGCCACACGGCCACGGCTTTCGCGGCGGCCGAATTTCTGCACCAGGAGTTTCGCAAGCAGCCCGTCCTGGTGGCGGGCGGTTATGCCGTTGCCACAGCCGTCGGCGTATTACGAATGGTCAACAATAAGCACTGGCTCAGCGATGTATGCGTCGGGGCGGGCCTGGGAATGCTGTCCACCAAAATGGCGTACTGCACCCTGAACTACGTCCGCTGGACGCCGCGCCGCGCCGCTCACCCCGGCAATTCCCTGGCCCGTACCCTGGTGCTGCCTGGCTACGTGCCCGGCAGCGGCGCTACGCTGGTAGTAACCGTGCGGCTTTGAACGACTGAGTGGGACTGATTGACTAAGTGGGACTGAGTGACTGAGCGGGTCTAAATGACGGTGACTCATGGCGGATACTTCACCACCCCACCACCTTTCACCACCCCACCACCTTCCCCCCCTTTACAACTGCCACCGTAGCACTACGCCGGAGGCGCCACCGGCCAGTACGGCGGGGGTTAGCGTGGGGTGGCGCCACGGGTGCGCGGCGCGGGCGGCCTGCCCCGTGAGCGGTGCTTCAACGTCGAGGCGGGTACGATGGCGGCGCGCATTCAGCTTCGCGTAGGAATAGCCCATGGCAAGAGCCAGCGGATAATCGGCGGCCCAGTGGACGCCGACATTCATCATTGCAAAACCACAGATGCCCACCACCACCCCGCCCACGGGGTAGAGCCAGCGCTTTTCGGGGTAATTCTCGGCCAGCGTCGTGAAAGTGGCCGTGAGCGTGGTCAAGTGGCCAGACGGAAAAGCGTCGTAGTGCGGCACGCGTCGCTGGTATTCGCGCAGGTTTGGGAACGGGCGCCAGCGCCCGCCGCGCGCGGTGCTGACGCGGGGGCTTTCGCGGCCGGTGGCACGCTTCAATACCTGCGTCATTATGCCCGTCACGAGGGCATTTTCCACGAGTTGCGAAGCCGTGGCGAGGGCGCGGTTGTCGCGCCGGGCCAGGCCAAAGCCCCATAGACCGGCCGCCGTCAACAGGCTGGGCGCCCCTTCACCAACATAATAAAAGGTACTGTTGAGCGTGGCCGGATAACGGATGGCCAGCTTCAGGGTAGAGTTTTGCCGTTCCAGCGCAAGCAGGTCGCGCTGCTCGGAACTGTGGTCCAGCCCAATGAAAGTGGCGAACTGCCGGGCGCCGTTCACCAGCGGCTGATCGACGGGAATGAGGATGCCGGTGGTCAGGGCCACTATTCCCAACGCGGGCAGGCTGCGCCGATGCGCCGTATGGCGGGTGTAGGCCCAAAAATCGGCGGGCACATCGCGTAGGGGCGCCAACAGGCGCGGGCGCTCGTAGCGGTAAGTGCCGAAACGGCCCAGATCGTATAACTCGCGACGCGGTTTACGCCCCGTGACGGAGGCCGAGTCAGCGGGGGCCGTCGTCAGCCCCTCATCTGCCGCGACTGCCCACACGGGCAACAGCCCAAGCCCAACGACCAAGGTGCAGCCGCAGACGACGCGCAGAAAAGAAAATAGCACGAAAGACGAAACCGGGAAGGTAGCGGGCCGCAAAACTACGCTGCCCACCGGCCGGGCCGGTACTTTTGCGCGCTCCTGGCCGACGCTCTTTCCCCCTTCATATGGACGCTACCCCCGCTGCCGCCACCTGGCGCCAATATTTACGACCGAACCAACGCCTCGGCCTTTGCCTCGGCGACCTCACGCACCTCGACACCGACGCCATCGTGAACGCCGCCAACGAGGAGCTGCTCGGCGGCGGCGGCGTGGACGGCGCCATTCACCGCGCCGGTGGCCCCGCCATTCTGGCCGAATGCCGGCTCCTGAAAAAGCGCCTGCCCGATGGCCTGCTCGACGCCGGTCAGGCCGTCAGCACCACCGCCGGGGCGCTGCCCGCGCGCCGCGTCATTCATACGGTGGGGCCTCGCTACACGAGCGGGCGTTTCGGCGAAGCCGAGTTTCTGGCCGATTGCTACCGCCACTCCCTCGCGCTGGCCGTGGCCGAAGGGCTGCGGAGCGTCGCGTTCCCGGCCATCAGCACGGGTGCGTTCGGCTTCCCGCCAAAGCTGGCCGCGCCCATTGCCCTGGCCACCGTCCGGGCCTTTTTGGCGGCAACCGACGCCCTGGACGGCGTTATCTTCGTGCTTCGGGACGCCGCCTCGCTGGCGCTTTATGAGGAGGGGTTGAGGGTGGAAGGGGAAGAGGGTTTGAGGGTGGAAGGTGGTAGGGTTTGAGGGTGCGAGGCTAAAGCCAAGTCCTCTTCCCAAGCCCAATACCCGACATCTAATTCCCAATACCAAACACCTAACACCAAAGCCCTAACACCCAATACCAAAGCCCCAACCCGAATACTAAAGCCCTACTACCCAACTCCCACCCTCAAACCCTCAACCCCTCCTAGAATGGGACGTGCTTTTGAATTCCGGAAAGGCCGGAAGATGAAACGCTGGGCCGCAATGTCGAAGGCCTTCACGCGGATTTCCAAAGAACTGACGATGGCTGCCAAAGAAGGTGGCCCCAGCCCGGACGGCAACTTCCGGCTCAAAACCGCCATCCAGAATGCCAAGGGCGTCAATATGCCCAAAGACAAAGTGGAAGCGGCCATCCGGCGCGCCACCGAAAAAGGCTCGAAGGATTACGCGGAGGTCGTTTACGAAGGCTACGGCCCCCACGGCGTCGCCATTCTGGTCGAAACCGCTACCGACAACCCCACCCGCACCGTGGCCGCCGTCCGGATGCACCTCTCGCGCGCCGACGGCGAGCTGGGCAAAACCGGGTCGCTGAACCACATTTTCGAGCGCCAGGGTGTTTTCCGCCTCCCCGCCGAAGGCTTGAACCTGGAAGACCTGGAGCTGGAGTTGATCGACTTCGGCGCCGACGAAATCTTCGAAGACGAAGGCGAAATCATCATCCACACCGCCTTCACCGACTTCGGGGCGATGCAGAAAGCCCTCGACGAACGCAAAATCACCGTTACGTCGTCGGAGCTTCAACGCCTGCCCCTGACTACGGTGGAACTGACGGACGAGCAGTTCGAGAAAATCGAGGAGCTGATCGAAAAAATCGAGGAAGACGACGACGTGCAGGCCGTTTATCACAACGCGCAGTAAGTGGCCAGCCATAAGCTTCAAGCTGCAAGCCGTTCCACGGATAAGCAAGCGAAAGCCGAAGGCTGCCTGATTGCTGCTCGACCGCTTAAAACGAGCCGGCCCGAACGGAAGAACGTTCGGGCCGGCTCGTTTTACTGGGTTCGCAAACCAAAACCCGGGCGT
>JANPLI010000063.1:0-22740 GCA_031426455.1 Hymenobacteraceae bacterium
GCCGCAACTGGCGATGCCGCTGCTGGCCGTACTCGCCGCCTGGACCTTCCTGCGCGCCATTCCTACCACGCCCGCGCCGCTGACGGCCCCCGGCCTGCCCGCTCCGCCCGTGGACGCGCCGACGGCCGCCCGGTTTCGGGCGCTGCGGATGGCGCTCATCGGCACGGTGGGGGTGCTGGGGCTGCTGCTGCTCGTGGGCCTGACGCTGGACCCTATCAGTCCGCAGGATGCCGAAATCGGGAAGCAAAATCCGGAACTGGTGCGCGCCCTGCGCGACGACCGCGCCAACCTGCTGCGCACCGATATCCTGCGGGCGTTCTTCTTCGTGCTGGCTGCCGCCGCCGTGCTGTTCTACGCCCATCGGCGGAAGGTTTCAGTGCGGCTGGCCGCCCTCGGCCTCGCCGCTCTGGCGCTGCTCGACCAATGGTCCGTCGATAAGCGCCACCTGAACGCCACCGATTTCCACGAAAACGTGCAGGCTCAGCACTTCGAGCCCACACCCGCCGACCAGCAGATTCTGGCCGACAAAGACCCCAGCTACCGGGTCCTGAACCTGCAAAACCCCTTCAACGACGCCCGGACGAGCTATTTTCATAAGTCCATCGGCGGCTACCACGGCGCCAAGCTGCGCCGGTATCAGGACCTGATCGAGCGCCAGATTTCGCAGAACAACACGGGGGTGCTGGATATGCTCAACACCCGGTATATCATTCCGGCGCAACCCAATCAGCCCGTGCAGCGCAATCCCGGCGCCCTGGGCAATGCCTGGCTCGTGCGCGAGGTGAAAACGGTCTTCTCGCCCGATCAGGAGATGGCCGCGCTCACCAAACTTCAGCCGGCCACCGAAGCCGTGGTGGATGCCTCGAAGTTTCCGGCCATCAAGCCCGGCACCTACGACCCTACCGGCGCCGTGCTGACGCTGAAAGAGTACGCGCCCAACCGCCTCGTCTACACCGCCGAGATGCCGCAGCCAGGCTTTGCTGTATTCTCGGAGATTTATTATAAAGACGGCTGGAAGGCGCAGGTTAATGGTAAGCCGACGCCCATTGTGCGGGCCAACTACGTGCTGCGCGCCCTGCCGCTGGGCGCCGGTACGCACCGTATCGTGTTCAATTTCAGGCCGAAGGAATACGCGCTAGGCAACACCATCTCGCTGCTCTCGTCCATCGGGCTGGTCTTGGTGCTGCTGGCCGGTGGCGCCTATGCCGTGCGCCGTTTCCGGCTGGGCGCCGGCGCCGAACCTCTGGGCGAGGTGCTGACGTAGGCGGAAGGCCGTCGGTCCCGTAATAGAGAAGCGACGCGATTCCTCGCGTCCGGGCCTACCGCGCGCGCTCGACTCAATGATCAAACTCCTGCGTTCTCTGCTCCCCGGCCTGCTGCTTGCCGCGCTGGGTTGGTGGCTTTATACCCGATTGCCTACGCCCGGCAGTTGGCTCAGCGCGCTGCTGCACCGCCCGGCCACCGTGGAAGTGACCCACAACACCGTGTTGCGGGCCGTGGAAGACCTCGGGCGGCTGGAGCTGGTCCGTTACCAGTTCCGCGACGTGGTGGAGTACACGGAGCGTGGTCTGATGGTCGACGACAAACTCGCCCTGATTGTGGCGGGCGAGGCCGTAGGCTGCATCGACTTGCGCAAAGTGCGCCCGCAGGACGTGGTGCTGGTCGGCGATTCGGTGGTGCGGCTCACGCTGCCCGCCCCGGAGCTGTGCTACTACAAGGTGGACCACGCCAAATCCAAAGTCTTCCGCAAGGATACCTTTTTCTTTTCCGACGACGCGGCCCTCGTCGATAAGGCTTACCGCTACGCCGATGCCCAGGTGCGCCGGGCGGCGCTGGCGTCGGGTATCCTGGCCCAGACCCAGGCCAACGCCCAACGGATTCTGGTGCCCGTCCTGAGCCGCCTCAGCGGCCGGCGCGTAGAAGTAATTGCCGCTCCGCTCCGGGTGCCGGCGGTGGGGCAAAAGCCCTGAAGTTCGTCACGCAGAATGAAGGAAGCTCCGACGTTTTATGAAACAGGACGTAAACCCTGACAAAAAACTCCGGGAAACTCCGGGTAATTCTGTGATAAAAAAACGCGATAAGTTACTGGTTTGTAGGTGTTTGAAAGTCGAGTAGTTAGGTTAAAAATTTTTCTGAAAAAAACCTTGACAAACACTCGTTTGATGCACTAATTACGCGCACGTGAGGTTAGACAGACTGCAACTAACCCCCCTCCGTAAGTGATGTCCCCGATCAAGCAGGAAACCAAAGAAACGAAGGTCAGCCGCCCCGCGTCGAAGGTCGAAGACTACGACATTGCGCACAGCGGCGAGACCCTGGCCCTGGCCGCCGATCTAGCGAAGTTCATTCGCGAGAATAAGCTGACCCACAATGTGCAGGGCAAAGAGTACGTCAACGTCGAAGGCTGGCAGTACGCTGGTTCGCGGCTGGGCATCGTGCCCATCGTCGAGCAGGTGATCGATATGAGCCACGACGGCGAAATCAAGTACCAGGCGAAAGTGATGCTCTTCGATCTGCGTTCGCAGCAAACCGTCGGGGCTGGCTTTGCCATCTGCTCCAACAAAGAGAACGGTAAGAAATTCTACGCCGAGTACGCCATTGCCTCGATGGCGCAGACCCGCGCTATCGGCAAGGCTTACCGTAATATCCTGGCCTGGATCATCCGCGCCGCCGGCTACGAGCCGACGCCCGCCGAGGAAATGGATTACCAGACGGTGCCCGTAGCCGCCGTGGTGCCCACGATGACCGTGGAACGCACCGCAGCGCCCGCGCTGGCTCCGCAACCCACGATGACGGCCTTCACCAACCTCGAAGCTGATGTTGCGTCCACGCGCTACGCTACGGCCAAGCAGAAAGAGGAAATCATTCGATTGCTCAACAACCCGGTCATCACACGTGCCGAGAAGACCAAGATGCTCCTGAATATCAATAAGCTCGACGAAGAGCGCGCCACGCAAAGTGTCGATAAGCTCCGCCGCGTGATCGGCGAGCGCGAAGTCGAACAGCGGGTCGCGGCTTAAAAAACCGGGCACCTCGCCCCGCTACGCGCTTCATCCATTCCTTCCTGCTCTGTTGGCTCTGAAGACGTCAACGCCCGGTCTGCCAATTGGCGGGCCGGGCGTTTGAGTTTGAGAAGGTAAGAGGTTGGCCGTAAAGCCACTTGGTCGGGCATATAAGCTTTAAGCGCGATGGTGGGGTTTAGTTTTCCGCCACCTGATTTAGCCTGCAGCGGACGCCCTGGTACTCGTACAAATCCAGCTTCACGGCCCCCACGAACATCTCGGCCTGAATCAGCACGGGCACTTTGGCCGCATCGTCGGAGAGGTACACCGAAATGGCATTTTCGCCCTTGAAAAGCTTGTTGGCAGGCATTTTCGGCACCAGTCGGATGCAGCGGAAACTGCCCACTTTGGTATCGACCTTTGCTTTGCCTTGATAGGTCACGGTAAAATCGAAGCTTTCGTCGTCGAAAAAGCCTTCGACGCGTATCGATTCGCCGATCTTCCGGTGCGAGAAATCCAGGGTGCGCGTGTAGAAAATGCCGCTTACGAGGTCCTGCACATTGTCGGCAGTGGAATACGTACGGCGCTGTTTTTCGCCCTGCTCGTCAACCGTCACCGTGTTGGTGGCGTGATTGAACCAGACGGTTTCCTTTTTTCTGTATTTGTTTTCAGCAATGTTGCGCTCAAATTTCTGCGGCAGAATGGCCGTAGTGTCAATAAACGAGCGCCACTGGTCCCGGATGCGCAGAAAGAAATCGAACGAACCGGTAGTGCGGCCTTCCACCGTCACGCGGTAGCAAGGGCGCTCATTGACGCGGTGCAGCTCGCCACTGGTTTCGATGATCCCTTCGGCCGCATTGATGATGCCGTAGTGGATTTTGTACTTCAGCTTCTCGCCGCGCCCGAACGACAGGTTGCGCACCGTGCGTGGGGCTTCGTTGGCGGGCGCCGGCGCCCAAAAAGCTGTGGTCAAGCCCAGTAAACCGACGGCTATCCCGCCAAATAGGAACGGACGCCGACCAGACCCGGAAAGTAGTGGTAACATATAAAAGCGAAAGGCCGGGAATAAAGGGGTGGAATCCGAAGTTCGCCAGACAAACGCGGTGCCATTCGGGGGGTGCGCCCCCTACGAACCGTCTGTCGGCAAAGTTCGACACGAAAAAAGGCGCTCCGTAATCGGGGCGCCTTTTTTATTTACCAATCGGGGAATGTCGTGCCCGATTTATTCGTCGGTGTCCACGTCCTCGCCGTGTTCGTCCACCGTGTGGTCTTCGGGCAAGGCCACTTCGCCACCCTTGATTTTGGTGCGGATTTTCTGTTCGATTTCCGCCGCCATTTCGGGGTTGTCTTTCAGCAGGGTCAGCACGGCATCGCGGCCCTGCGCCAGGCGGTTGCCGCTGTACGAAAACCACGAGCCGGACTTGTTGATGATCTCCAACTCTACGCCGAGGTCCATAATCTCGCCCACTTTCGAAATGCCTTCGCCGTACAGAATGTCAAACTCGATGACTTTGAATGGCGGTGCCACCTTGTTTTTCACCACTTTCACCTTCGTGCGGTTGCCGAGGATGTGGTCTTTGTCTTCCTTGATCTGCGCCAGCCGGCGGATATCGAGGCGCACGGAAGCGTAGAATTTCAGGGCGTTACCACCCGTCGTGGTTTCTGGCGAACCGAACATCACGCCGATTTTCTCGCGCAGCTGGTTGATGAAAATCACCAGGCAGTTCGTTTTGTTGATCGTGCCCGTGAGTTTGCGCAGCGCCTGACTCATCAGACGGGCGTGGAGACCGACTTTCGAATCGCCCATATCACCTTCGATTTCAGCCTTTGGCACCAGCGCCGCGACGGAGTCGATGACGATGATATCGATGGCGCCGGAAGAGATCAGGTGGTCCGCGATTTCGAGCGCCTGCTCTCCGTTATCGGGCTGCGAGATCAGCAGGTTGTCCACGTCAATGCCAAGTTTTTTGGCATAGGCCGGGTCGAAGGCGTGTTCGGCGTCGATGAACGCGGCCATTCCGCCGGCCTTCTGCGCCTCCGCGATGCAGTGCATCGTCAGGGTCGTCTTACCGCTGGATTCAGGGCCGTAAATTTCGACCACCCGGCCGCGTGGCAGACCGCCTACGCCCAGCGCAATGTCGAGACCCAGCGAGCCGGTCGAGATCACGCGTACGTCCTGGACTTTTTGGTCGGAAAGCTTCATCACCGTCCCCTTGCCATAAGCTTTGTCCAGCTTTTCAAGGGTGAGTTTCAGGGCTTTCGCTTTTGCTTCGGCCGCATCGGACGGCGTGGCATTTTTGGCTTGCTTGTCGGTGGCTACCGCCATAACAGGGGAAAAAAAGAGGGAAATTGACGGGTTAAAAGTACGGCCCAATACGTGCCCCGGCAAGCCGGTGATGCCTGGTCAAAGGCTGCGCGCAGAGGTGATACGGACGTTATGCCGACCTTGCACGCACCTGATACAAGCGCCGGCGCGCCGGTCGTTTGGGGCAGCCGTTCACAACCCAACGGCACGTTGAATGGCTCCCCCGGCGCGAAGATAATGGATGAAAAGGGCTAAAATGAACAGAAAAATGCTCGCCCGGTTAGGCGCCGCTCTGGCGCTGCTGCCAATAACGTTGGAAGCCACCGCCCAACTTGATAATCGGGCGTTTCTGACACCCCAGGCAGTTGATTCCAGCCAGGCCCATCAGTTGCGGCTGCGGGCGGAAGTATTTTTCTTCAACAAGGACAACGAGTATTTCGGCCGCATCGCCGATGGCTACACGCTCTTTGGGGTGGCGGGGCGCCCGCAGCTTACGTGGCAGCCCAACGCGCGCGTTCGGCTGGCGGCGGGCTTTTTCTTCCGGCAGGATTTCGGCCACCAGATTGGCGTAGCCGGTAATGCGCGGCTCCAGCAAATCCGGCCCGCGCTCACGGCCATCGTGCAGGGCGGGGCGCCGGGGAAGGAATGGCGCTTTCTCTTTGGCTCCCTCGACGGGCACCTGCACCATTCCCTGGCCGAGCCGCTTTACGATTTTGAGCGGGTAATGCTACGCCGCCCGGAGGAAGGGATTCAGCTTACCGGCGACGCGGGCGCGCTGCGCTACGATGCGTGGGTGAATTGGGAACGGATGCAGTACCCGCGCGACTCAGCCCAGGAGCGGGTATCCGGCGGACTGAGCGCGCTGTTCGATGTAGTGGGGAGCCACCGCCGTGCCCTTGTTCCCGGCGCGGCCCTGGGTGCCGACGACCCCGCGCCCGGCGACCGTTTCGGGCTGCGGGTGCCGGTGCAGTTCACGGGGCGGCACATCGGCGGGCAGATCGATACCCTGGATCTGCCGCTGCAGACCTATTTCACGGGCGCCACCGGTCTGCGGGCTGTTTGGGCTTTTGACTCGACCAACTTCGTCCGAAGTCTGCGCGTGGAAGCATTAGCCACGGGCGCCCTAGATTACTCGTTCACCCGCCGGTTGCCCTTTTCCAGTGGGCGTGGTCTGTACCTGAATGTAGGGCTGCAAACCAGCGTCAATACCCTCTGGATCAGCTATTGGCGCGGTGACGGCTTCAGTTCGCCGGGGTTGGGCGGGGTATTGTACTCGTCGCTGGGTTCGGTAGTGAAATCGCCGGGCTACGCCGAGCGTCACCGCGAGCTGCTGATCGTGCGCCTGACGCACGATTACCGCCTCTGGAAATCCGGCTTCCTGACCACCCGCGCCGAGCCTTATTATGACGTGCGCAACCGCCGGTTCGAGTTTAGCCTGGGGTTGTACCTGACGGGCCTGCTCGACGAGCGCCTGCGGTAAGCTAACTAAAATAGTGGGCGCGGAATCCGCAAGTCGCTCATAAACAAGCGAAAGCGCAGCATTGAGTGCGGTGCAATTGCCGGTCGGCCGTTTAGGGCGAAGGCCACCACGCGCGCCAGCAGCAGCGCTATTTCTTCCGCGTCGGCCCAACCTTCGCGCTGACTTGCCCTACGCCGGGGTGGGGGTGCTGCGCCGGGGAGTCCAGCGCCTTTTGGTTGATGACGATCTGTACCGTACGGGCCACTTCGTTGAAAAACTCGAAGGCGCGCCACAGTTCATCGGCCGTCAGTTTGCGGCCTTCGGTGGTGCGCATCGTGGCGCGCTTATCGGCCAGAATCCGCTGAATAGCCGTTTCCAGTGCGGCAGTGTGGGTTTCGAGCTGTTCGTACAGCCCGGCGGCGCTTTGCAGCCCGGGCAGAGCAGGCGCTTCCAGCGCCAAGCCACCCTCGGCCAGAATCGCCACCAGACGCTCCACCTCCAGCGGCACCGTCAGGGCGAAAGGCGTCGTGGCCAGATCGACGCCCATACGGGCAGCTTCGGCAATCAAAGCCAGGTTTTCGGTCAGCGAAGCGTCGGTACGTTGATTGACGGAAGTCATAGGAATGAGGAATGAGGAATGAGGAATGAGGCCAAACGATTCTTCATTCCTCATTCCTCATTATTAATTAATTAAAGCATTTGTTGGATAATTTTCTCCACCGTCACGCCTTCGGCTTCGGCTTTGAAGTTGCGCACGATGCGGTGGCGCAGGATGGGCAGGGCGACGGCCTGCACGTCTTCGATATCCGGCGAGTATTTGCCGTTGAGCAGTGCGTTGCATTTGGCGCCCACCACCAGATGCTGCGAGGCGCGCGGGCCGGCGCCCCACTCCAGGTACTGGTTGGCGCCAGCGGCGGCGCGCTCGGTCTGCGGCCGGGTTTTGTGGACCAAACTCACGGCGTACTCCACCACGTTATCGGTTACCGGCACCCGGCGCACGAGCGCCTGGAAGGCCTGAATCTCGGCGGCACTCAACACGTGCCCGGCTTGCGCCTTGATGCCGCGCGTGGTGGCCTTCACGATGTTCAGCTCGTCGGCATACGACGGGTAGCCGAGCGTGACGTTGAACATAAAACGGTCGAGCTGAGCTTCGGGCAGCGGGTAGGTGCCTTCCTGCTCAATCGGGTTTTGGGTGGCCAGCACGAAAAACGGCTTCGGCAGCTCGTAACGGCGCCCAGCCACCGTCACAGCGGCTTCCTGCATCGCTTCCAGCAGCGCGGCCTGCGTCTTCGGCGGGGTTCGGTTGATCTCGTCAGCCAGCACGATATTGGCGAAGACCGGCCCTTTCACAAACTGAAATTCCCGCTGCTGGGTGAGCGTCTCGGACCCCAGAATGTCGGACGGCATCAGGTCCGGCGTGAACTGAACGCGGTTGAAGCTGAGATCCAGCGAATCGGCCAGGGTCTGGATCAGCAGCGTCTTAGCCAGGCCGGGCACTCCCACCAGCAGGCAGTGGCCCTGCGAGAAAATAGCCGTCAGGCAAAGTCGGACTACTTCGTCCTGGCCGACGATGACTTTGGCAATCTCGGCCCGTAGCCGGCCGTAAGCAGCCGCTAGCGCGTCGGCCGCTTCTTTATCAGAGGAAAAGGTCATTCAGGGGGTGTTTTTGGTTTTTAGCTTTTGGTTTTTAGTGAGGTCGAAACCACTAACTGAAAACCATCAACTACTAACCTTCTTACTGCTCGATTTCCAGCAGCTTGCAGTCGCGGTACTCCGGATCGATATCAATGAAGACGGACCCCTTGTTTTTCTCGAACCATTCGTCCAACGCCAGCGCTTTTTTCTGACTGATGGTGGCCGCGGCGATTTTCTGGTAATCGTCTTTCAGATTCGCCTGATGGGGCGCCCGTTTGCTTTTCAGCCAGATGATCCGCAGCGCATCCTTGCCGTCTTCGGTCCGGTAGGGCATCGGCGGCGTGATATGGCCGAGCTGCATCGTGTCGATGGTGAAGAACACGCCGGGATCGATTTTGTCGAGAGCAATGAACGAAGAGGTCGTACGCGGATCGGTCATCAACCCGCCGCTGGACTTGGTCTCGCGGTCGTCCGAATGATCCTTGGCGGCTTTGGCGAACGTCAGCGAGTCTTTCAGAATCTGCCTCCGCAGGCCGTTCAGCACCCGGGCCGTCTCGCTCAGGTCGTTTTCGGCCGCCGCCGGTTTAATCAGGATATGGCGCGAGTTGTAAGTGTCGCCGCGCCGCTCGATGAGTTGAATCAGGTGGAAGCCGAACGGCGATTCCACGATGTCCGACATTCCGCCCGGTTGTAGCCGCAGGGCGGCGGCTTCGTACTCCGGCGTCAGTTCCTTTTTCTTAAAGAAGCCCAACTCGCCGCCAGCCGCTGCCGAGCCCGGGTCTTCGGAATACTGTTTAGCTAGCGTGGCGAAATCCTCGCCGGCCACGATACGGCTGCGCAGGTCGCGCAGCTTGTTGCTGGCGGCTTGTTTCTGGCCTTTACCGGGCGCGGCCAGCTTCACGATCTGGCCCACTTCCACTTCCGTCGAGTAGTAAGGCAGCGAATCCTGGGGCATTTCGGCGAAGAAGCGGCGCACCTCGCGGGGCGTCACTTCCACTTTCCCCGTGATCTGGTCCTGCATCTTCTGGCCGACCAGCTGATCCTGCACCGACGACCGCAGTTCGTCCTTCAACTGCTTTATTGTCTTGTTGTAGTACTCTTCCAGCTTCTTTTCCGAGCCGAGCTGCGAGGCGAAATAAGCCATCCGGCGATCCAGCTCGCCCTGCACCTGCTTAGGATCTACGACGACCGAGTCGGCGTCGGCGCGGGCCAGTAGTAGTTTCTGCAACACGATGCTTTGCAGCATCTTACAGCGGACCTTGCCCGTCACGGCAGTGCCGTTGGCCGTTGCCTGCGCCGCCATCTGGTCAAGGTCCGACTTTAGCACGATTCGGTTATCGACCTTCACGATGATGCCATCCAGCACGGTGCGCTGCTGGGCAGTTGCCGGCGCCAGGGCCGTCGCCAGCAGCGTCAGGGCAGCGCCCGTTTCAATCAGCCACTTCTTCATTCAGGGGAAATTTTGGTTGATTGGCCGGTTGCTCGTGGGTGCCAATTGCCCCATTCTTAACCGGCCAATCCATCCACCAACTACTTCTTCTCCATCGCCGTTACCCGGTCAACCTCACTTTGGTTGGTTTTGACCGGGTATTTAGCGCGCAGCTCCTGAATCCACTGCTTTTCGAGGTAATTCTGGTAGTCGCTGGTCGCCTGGCCGCGGGCTTCGGGCAAGGTTTTGTAACCGGGCGCCAGAACGGTTTTGATGTGTACCTGGGTGGCGCGGCCGTCCACGTTGGTGGCGTAGGTGCCCGGCGCCTGTGCTACCGCGTCCACCGCCTTGTTGTCGCCTTTCGAAAACTTACGGCTTTGCACCTGCACGGCCAGCGGGTTCTTCTCGTTGAGGGTTTCTTCGAGGCCCGACAGGTCGGACGTCATCAACTCGAACGCCCCCGAGCGGTTGCTCTTGCGCTCCGTGTCGTCTTTTTCCTTCGCCAGTCTG
This sequence comes from Hymenobacteraceae bacterium, assembly GCA_031426455.1. Classification (GTDB taxonomy): domain Bacteria; phylum Bacteroidota; class Bacteroidia; order Cytophagales; family Hymenobacteraceae; genus JANNMJ01. The sequence goes on from JANPLI010000063.1 coordinate 10,341, forward strand.
GCCTCGACGCCCGTGCTGACGCGCTTCTTGGCAATTTGACCCTTGCCGGTCAGGTAAGTGGCCATCCGCTGGGCGCGACGCTGGGCGAGGGTGGCGTTTTTCTTGTTCGAAGCTTCTTTGAAGTCGGTGCAGCCAATGAACCGCACAGTCAGCGCGGTGTCCTGCTGCATCCGAATGGCGAGCTGTTCGAGAAGGGCCGAATCAGCCTTCGCGAACGTATCCTTGCCTTCAGCGAACAGCACGGGCTCCGGCCGGGCGCGCTTAGTGCCGTAGCGGCCTTTTTTCAGCAGCGCCAGGGCTTTGTCGAGGGTAGGTTTATCAGCAGCGCTGATCACGGTGGCATCCACGCGCTGGCCCCACTTATAGCTCTCCTTATTGTCGGCGAAGAATTTCTTCAGGCCTGTGGTGTCCTCGATGGCTTTCGACCAGACCTTCTCATCCATCAGCTGAAACAGCAGGATGCCGTCGCGGTACTCGTTCACCAGCGAGCGGTATTCCGAGTATTTGTTTTCCAGGTTGGCTTTCTCGAACTCGGTGATGCGCTGCTCCTCGAACTGGTCGAGGTAAAGCCCCATCACGAATTGCGGCGACGCGCCTTTGGCACGGGCTTTCTGATTGGTTTTCAGCCAGCTGTAAAAATCGGCCGCTGTCGTGGGGCGCCCTTTGATCGTGAAGAGCGGCAGGAGCTGCGTCTTATTTTTGGCGTCCGGCGTGTAGGCGAAATGGCCGCTGACGAGGGCCGTATCGGCGGCCGCAACGATCACCTTACGGGTCGCAGCTACTTCCTTAAAGTCATTTTCGGTGCGGATGCGCTTGAGGAAGGCCGTTTTGTTGAGTTCGGCGCGTGAATCTTTGGCCACGCGGTTCTTCAGGCTCTGCTCCATCTCGGCGTAGGGCGGCAAAGGCTTGCGTTCCAGTAGCTTGATGATATGCCAGCCGTAGGGCGTCTGAACGGGCTTGGCAATATCGCCGGGCTTGGCGAGCTTGAACGCCACTTCTTCAAATGAGGGAATCATCCGGCCGGTGCCGAACGGCGGCAGTTCGCCAGCCTGCTGGGCCGAGCCGGCGTCCTCCGAAAACTGCGTGACCAGCTTGCTCCAGTCTTCGCCCTTCTGAATGCGGGCGTAGATTTCGTCGATCTTCTTTTTCGCCGCCACCGAGTCATCTTTCGGCATTCCGGGCGTGGCGCGCACCATTAGGTGGGCCACTTTAATTTCGCCCTGCGCGGGCCGCGAATCGTTCACCTTGATGAGGTGGTAGCCGAAACGGGTACGCACGGGTTGCGAGACTTCGCCTTTCTTCTGGCGGAAAGCCGCCGTTTCGAAGGGGTACACCATCTGCATCGCCGTGAAGTAGCCGAGCTGGCCGCCATTCTGCTTGGCCGAGGGGTCGCCGGATTCGGCCTTCGCCACCGTGCCGAAGTCTTCTTTGCCCGTCGTCACACGCTCGCGCAGCTTAGTGACCTTCTGATATGCGGCCAGGGTGTCCTTGGGGTCGGCTTCCGGCCCCACCAGCACCAAAATGTGCGAGGCGCTGACTTCGGTCTGCATCCGCTCGTAGGCTTCGCGGACCAGCTGTTCGGTGACCGATTTTTCCGTCAGGTACGGCTGCGCCAGCTGCTGCCGGTAGCCATCTAACTCGCGTTTGAAGGCGCTGGTGGTGTCGCGGCCGAGTTTTTCCGCATCCAGGACTTTGAGCCGGAAATTGGTGTACAGCTCCAGGTATTCGGCCACCGACGACTCCGGCCGGGGCTGGTCCGACGTGGCCGTGCCGGTGGCCGGGCCGTTGTTTTTGCGGTACACGTACAGAAAGTCCGAGGTGTACACCGGCGTCGTGCCGAGCGTTTCCAGTATCGGCTCACCGGCGCGGGATGCGGCGCCCAGGGCCGTTACTGCGCCCTTTTTGGCATCAGCCGAAGTGACGGTCTTAGAGGGGGAACACGCACTCAGGCCAGCCATCAACAGGGCCGACCCCAACAAACCAAACTTAGGGGACATAAATAGAAATCGAGTACCTACACTGCGCCCCGACGGGGTGCCGCGCATCCAGCCTTTAAAGGCAGAAGGCGGAAACCGGGTCGGGGCGACCTTTCAGCCCGCAAATTACGGTAGCGGGCGCCGCCCGGCCCCAACCGGGCCGTAATGCTGCGCCGTCCATCGCCCAACGATCAGGCGGTGTGGCCGGGAGCGGCCTAACACGGGCACCGGCCGGTGGTTCGCCGGACCGTTCAGGGCAGGGTCTTGATGAGGCGGGTCAGGTTCGTGCCGTCGGGGGTCGTGGTAAACTCGATCCGATCCATAATGAGCTGCACCAGCGTTAGTCCCAGGCCGCCCCGGCGGCGCTCTTCCACGTAGCGCAACAGGTCGGGGGCAGCAAATGCCGGCGGGTCGAAGGGAATGCCCCGATCACGGATTTCGACGGTCAGCACCCGCGGCGCGGGGCGCACGGCAAGGGGCAGGGTTAGGGTCAGCGTCAAAAAGGCGTCGGGATTTTCCTGATTGCCGTGTACGATCACGTTGGCGCAGGTTTCGTCGATCGCTACCAGCATTTGGTTGAGCAGCTTGTCGCTCAGGTGTTGCCCTTGCAGTTGCGCGCGCACAAAATCGCGCAGCTCCGCCAGATGATGGCGTTCGCAGGCGACGCTCAGCGAAGGAGCCGACACGGCTACGGCGGCAAGACGGGCTTTAGGCATTGGGCTGGGTGGGCGCCGCCTCACGGGCTTCGGCTTCCGTACCGACAATGGTCAGCAGCGCGTCAAGGCCCAGGATTTCGAACACATTGTACACTTTTTCCTGCATTCCGAAGAACACTAGCGTCGTGCCTGCATCCTGAAACCGTTGCAGATTCGAGATAAAGACGCCCAGTCCGGCGGAGGAGATGTAGTCGAGCCGCTGGCAATCGATCAGCACGCGCTGATAATCGGTGACGGTCGGTGCCGTCAATACGTCGTCCAGACCTACAGACGAGGACGCATCCAGTTCGCCCTCCAATTGCAGCAGTAAGGTCTGGTCAGCAGTGGATGGGTATTGATGAATGTTCATCTGGGAAAGCGAAATGGGGATAGAAGGATGAAAGCAGAAAAGAAGGACGGGGAAGCGCCCGCTTATACGACACCAGGACGGTCGGGTTACTGTGGCTCAAAGGGGGCAGCCCATACCAGCGCCGCGCAGTGCCGCTTTTGTGACAGCGCGCCGCGCATTTTGTCACTATTTACCGTTCATTATACTGCTGGGTCACGGTACTAAGTTTGATCCTCGCGGAAGCGCAGCACGAGCAGCGTCTGGTCGTCGTGAATAGGAGCGTCAGAAGTAAAGGTCTGAAAATCAGAAATGATGGCGTCCCTGATTTCCTGTGCTGTGTCCAGGTAAAAGTGTTTGGCTAACTGTACGCGCAGGCGTTCTTCGCCGTATTCCTGGCCGTCCGGGGCACGGGCCTCCGTGATACCGTCGGTGTAGATCACCATCACATCGCCGGGGTTATAGTCGTAGTAGAGGTTCGAAAGTCGTCGGCCGTACGACGCATCGCGCACAATGCCCAACCCCAGGCCCGGCGTTTGGAAGTAGAACGTCTGCTCGGTCATCGCATTATAATACAGCGTATGACAATGACCGGCGCGCGCGAAAACAAAGCCGCGTTGCTCATAGTCGATGACGTAGAGCGACGCCGTAATGAACGAGTTGCGCTCCAGGCAGAACGCCAGCGCGGCGTTGGCTTTGGCCATAAATCGGTCGGGCTCCGGCACGTGGTCGAGCTGCATCAGCGAATGAAAGATTCCTTTCATCTGTGCTACGTGGAAAGCGGCCGAGATGCCCTTGCCCGACACGTCGCCGACGATGATGGCCAGACGCGTGGGCGAAAGCTGGCGGAAGTCGTAGAAATCGCCCCCGACTTCGGTCGCCGCCTGCGAAAATACGCTGATATCGAGGCCCCGGTCGGCGGGCAGCGTGCTGGGAATCAGCGATTGCTGCATCTCCGCCGCCAGTCGCAACTCGCGTTTGTAGTTCGCCGAAACCACGGCTGCGCCGGTCAGGCGCAGGTTCTGGATGGTGAGCAGCGCCTGGTTGGCGAAAATCTGCACCAGACCGCTGATACTCCGGTCGAAGGCCTGAGAGGCTTCGCGCACCACCACCAGCACACCCGGCGCAGGGACTTCGTTTTCTCTGATGATTCCCTCCAGCGGAATCAGGAGCACCGAGAGATAAGGTAGATTCAGGGCGCGAAAATCGGAGGTGCGGTCGAGGGCGTTGTTCACGTAGTCGTGGCCAGCCGCGATGTGCGGTTGCAGCGCCGTTTCCAGTACTAGTCGGCGGGCGTCGTCGAGCTGAAACTGTCGGATGGCGCCGGCGCCGGGCGTACGGAGCCAGGCGCCGTCGGCTTCGGTGGCGCGCACGGTAGCCAGCAGGAGCTGATCAAAGACTTCTTCGGCGTTGGTACCGCCCTGAATCAGTTGGCACTGCGTCTGGAAGTTAAGTAGCTCTTCGCGGCGTTGCTCATATACAGCAGCCGTGGGCAGGTTGAAGGCTGTTACCACCATCGAGGCCGCGGTGTAGAACCCGGAAAAGCCTACCGCCAGCGTCAGAAAGAACTGCTGCGGGGCCAACTGAATAACGTCCGGCCGGCTCGCTAATTCATAAAAATAAAGGCCGAACGTGACGAAGGTCAGCAGCAACGCCAGTTGCAGAAACAACGCCTGGAGCTTCTGGGCGCGTAGCAGGTAAGTGACCCACCGTTGGTTATTGAGGCTCAAATAGGCGCCAAAAAGGCCCAGTAGGCCCACGGCAGGTGCCCAGACGCGCGGTGGAGGCGTTATGTTGATGAGTCCCATCAGCAGCGCGCCACCAAGCAGCACTTCAAAGGTCTGCCACTCGATCTGCAATTGCCGCGTGGCCCGGAACAGCAGCAGCCCCCGCCAGGTGTAGAGCGTCGCGCCCAGAAAGTGGACGAAAAGCGCCAGATTCAGCGTGTGTAAGCCATTGAGTAGCAGATTAGCTGCTAGCGGCGATAGCAGGGGAGCCACTGCCTGCTCGGCGATGTAAAGTCCGACGCAACCGAACGCCAGCAGCCCCGGCCCCAGGAAAAGTCTCCGCAAGGGGGCCACAAAGTCGTTGTTCCGCAGCCGCTGCGGCCGGGTACGGTAATACAGGAAGGCAGTCGTCAGGAAACCGACTTCGTTCCAGAGGCGCCCGGCCGGCGCGGGAACGGGCAAGTTCCAGCCCGCAGCCCAGCCGGGCGCAGCCAGTGCCAGCACCTGCATCAGCAGCAACGCCCAGCTAATGAGGGCGAGAAGCAGCCAAAGCCGGGGCGGAATCAGAAATGGAGAAGCAGTAGGAGGAGTAGAATCAGCCAATCAGGGTAGCGCTCCTGACGCATCGGCCCTGGCAGCGCGGAGCAAAGATACGGAAAAGGAGCGAATGGCTTCCTAAATAGACCTGAAAATTAGTTTATTTTGTTATCGTTGCCGCTTTTCAGCCCCGGCTGTAGTTCGGCGCTTCCCGCGTGATCTGCACGTCGTGCGGGTGCGACTCGCGCAGCCCGGCGCCCGTGATCTGCACCATCCGGGCCTGTTGCAGGTCCGCAATGGTGGCCGCGCCGACGTAGCCCATTCCGGCGCGCAGCCCGCCCGTGAGTTGATACAGCACCTCGGCCACGGCGCCTTTGTAAGGCACCCGGCCTACGATGCCTTCGGGTACGAGCTTTTTTATATCGTCTTCGGCATCCTGAAAATAACGGTCCTTCGAGCCGTCTTCCATTGCTTCCACTGACCCCATCCCGCGGTAAGTCTTGAACTTACGGCCCTCGAAAAGCTGCACTTCGCCGGGGGCTTCCTCGGTGCCGGCCAGCAGCGAGCCGATCATCACGGTGGCCGCGCCGCCGGCCAGGGCCTTCACTACGTCGCCGCTGAATTTGATGCCGCCGTCGGCCACCAGCGGCACGCCCGTGCCTTCCAGTCCGCGCGCGGCTTCCATCACGGCCGAAAGCTGCGGTACGCCGATGCCGGCGATAATGCGGGTAGTGCAGATGCTCCCCGGCCCAACTCCAACCTTTACGGCATCGGCGCCGGCCTCGGCCAGGGCGCGGGCACCTTCGGCGGTGGCCACGTTGCCGGCCATCACGTCGAGGTCGGGGAAGGCGGCTTTGAGGGCCCGCACGGCGTCGAGTACGCCGCGCGAGTGACCGTGAGCGGTGTCCAGGCTCACTACGTCCACGCCGGCTTCCACCAGGGCGGCCACGCGGGTCGTCAGGTCGGGCGTTACGCCCACGGCGGCGCCCACCCGGAGGCGCCCGAACTGGTCCTTACAGGCGTAGGGGCGGTCTTTTTTCTTCAGAATGTCGCGGTACGTGATCAGCCCCATCAGGCGCCCAGCGGCATCCACGACGGGCAGCTTCTCAATCTTGTGCTCCTGTAAAATGCCTTCGGCCTCGGCCAGCGTCGTGCCGGGGGCCGTGGTGATGAGCGGCGTGGGGGTCATCACTTCCGTCACGGGGCGGGCCAGGTTCCGCTGAAAGCGCAGGTCGCGGTTCGTGACGATGCCCACCAGCAGGCGTCCGGCTCCTACCACCGGAATGCCGCCGATATTATGTTCGCGGAGCAGCGCCACGGCGTCGGCCACGGTGGCGGTCTGCGGCACGGTCACGGGGTCGAGGATCATCCCGCTTTCCGAGCGTTTTACGCGGCGCACCTGCTCGGCCTGCCGCTGGATGCTCATATTCTTGTGAATGAAGCCGATACCGCCCTCGCGGGCCATTGCAATGGCCAGTTCGGCTTCGGTCACGGTGTCCATCGCGGCCGAAATCAGCGGGATATTGAGCGCAATGCGGCGCGTCAGGAAGGTGCCGGTATCGGTATCGCGGGGCAGCACTTCCGAGTACGCCGGCAGCAGTAGCACGTCGTCGTAGGTCAGGGCCTGAAAGGCAATCTTCGGCGCGGAAGCGGGCATCAGCAACGGGGGCAAGGGGCGGAATGGTGCGGCCAGCCCCCTGTTGCCGCGCAAAGGTAGCGGCGGGAGCGGGGCGGATGCGTGGCAGCGTGTCGCGCCGGGGCGGTTTCTACCGGGCCACTACGAGTCGTTGCACCGTGGTGGTGAGGCCCACCGTCACCCGCACGAAGTACACGCCATTTGGTAGAAGGCTGATATCCAGGTCACTATTGCCGCTGCTGATGGTTGTTTCCTGGAGCTGACGCCCGTTGAGGTCGTACACGCTCAGTTGGGCAGCCGGCAGGGGAGCGGGCAACTCGATGCGTACCCGCGTCGTGGCCGGATTTGGGTAAAGCGCGAACAGGAAGGCGGGGGCTGCTGGGGCCACTCCGGTGGGTGAAGTGGATAGGCGCAGCATCCAGGTGCCGTTCGCTGCGAGGGCGCCCAGCGCGGGTGTCCAGCCACTGAAACCACCTTGGCCGTCCAGCGTCACGGTGCCGGCCATTTGGTTGGTATAGAGGTCGGTGGCGAAGTACGTGCCCGCCGGGAGCGAGGAAATCGGGAGCGCCAGCGTGGGTGCCGCTGCCGGGGTGCCGCCCAGATTGGCTACCACCACCACGGCTTCCTGCGCCTGGTCGAAGACGCGGGCGTAGGCCAGCAGGGCGGCGCCGGGCACGGTCACGGGCAGGTAATAGCCTTTCCGCAGGGCTTCAGAAGCGGTGCGGAGGCCGATCAGTTTTTTGTAGTGGTTGAGCAGCGAGGTTGGGTCGGCAGCCATCGTGGCCACGTTGAACTGGGCGTAGTTCGGGTTCAGCGCCATCCACGGGTTGCCGGTAGTGAAACCCGCGCGCGAACCGGCCGTCCACTGCATCGGGCGGCGTTTGTTTTCGTCGGGACCAGACCCGTTCATCGCCACTTCCTCGCCGTAGTACAGAAACGGGACGCCCGGTAGCGTCAGCAGCAGCGCCGCCGCTTGCTTCATCTTCGGCATCGAAGCTCCCAGTTGGTCGAAGACACGGTTTTGGTCGTGGTTCGTCAGAAACGAGGCAAACTGTAGTTTCGGGTACACGGTATTCACCAGGTTGAGCTGGGTGCGCAGCCCGGCGGCGTTGCCAGCGTTCAGGCTATTCAGAATGGCCCCGGCCTGATCAAACTCAAAACAGGCGTCGAGCCGACCATTCTGCACGTAGGGCACCACGGCCGCCGAATTGCTCCAGGCCTCACCCACGGTGAAGGCCTGCGGATTGTTGGCGCGCACGGTGTCACCAAATTCTTCGAGCAGCGCCAGCGTCTGGGGGGTGTTTTCGAGCGTCCGGCCGGTTTCGATGAGGTACTTCACCGCGTCGAGCCGGTAGCCGTCCACGCCCTTACGGAGCCAGAAACTGGTAGCGTCCCACATCGCCGCTTTCAAGTCGGGGTTTTGCCAGTTCAGGTCAGGCATTCCGTCGTAGAACAGGCCGTAGTACCACGCGTTGTTGCGCTGATGCCAGACGTTCTGCCCCCACGGCCCCTGATAGCCGGGGTTTGTCGGTGCCCACCGAAACCAGTCGCGCCGCGCGTTCGTGGGCGAGGAAGCCGCCTGCTGAAACCAGGGGTGCTGGTTCGAGGAGTGGTTGAGTACCAGGTCGATGATGACCTTGATGCCGCGTGCGTGCGCCGCCGCCAGAAAGGCTTCGAACTGCGCCATCGTGCCATAATCCGGCTCCACGGCCTTGTAGTCGGTCACGTCGTAGCCGTGGTAGCTCGGCGAGGCCATCATCGGCATCAGCCAGAGCGCCGTCACGCCGAGGTCGGTGGTGGTGGCGGGGTTGCCGTCGTTGAGGTAGTCGAGCTTGGCGGTGAGGCCGTTGAAATCGCCCCGACCATCGCTACCACTATCGAAGAAGGAGCGAACGAAGATTTCGTAGAACACAGCGTCGTTCCACCAATATGTCGGGTAGGCGCTGCTGGTAGGCGCCCCGCAGGCCGTGCAGGACCCGAAGCAGAGCGCTGGCTGGGCATTGACGGGCACCGAAGCGTTCAGTACCCGGTTGATATTGCCGGCACCGTCGTCCACTCCGCAGGCTACCGGCACCGCTTCGGCGCCGGCCCAGGTAGCGCCATTCACGAACTTGAACTGAAAAAGGCCCGGCGCGGGCAGCGCGATCAGGGCCTCGTAGGTACCGTCCTGGTCGGGGTCGGTGAGGGGCGTAGCGGCGGCGGTCCAGTTGGGACCGTAGCCGGCCAGGGTCTGCCAGTTGCCGGTCACGTACAGGCCTTCGGGCGAAACGGTCTGGCCCGTCAGCTTCACCGCGAAGCGCACGATGGCAGGCGCCGCGCCGCCAAACGGCACGACCGGCAGTCGCAGGCCGGCAGCCGTCAGGCCCATCCCGAGGGCCACTTGCCGATTGATATGGCCCGCGCCGTCGGCGAGGCCTGCTTCGGCGGGCACCTGCTCATCGGCGCCCCAGGCATCGCCGTTGATGAACTTGAAACCGTAAGTGCCGGCGGGCACCTGGACGGTGGTTTCGTAGATCGAATCGCCGTCCGCATCGGTCAGGGCCGTGGTGGCGGGGTTCCAGTCAGTCGGGAAGCCCGCTGCCGTTTGAAAGTCACCCGCTACGTGTACGCCCGCTGCCGACACCCGGTGGCCGTGGAGATCGACCCGAAACGTGAGCGGAAAAGCGGCGGCGCTCAGGCCGGGCAGCAGCAGCGTCAGCAGGAGGAGGAGGCGGGCGGGCATGGCGGCGAGGTAATGCATTGACGAAGGTCAGCAGAAAAAAGCAAGTGGCGCCCGCAACGCGCTGAGAGACCAAACGTTCGTCAGGCGGGTACGGTGTCGGTTGTCGCCGGTAGTCCGGTGGGCGGCGCGCCGGGCCGACCGTTCGGCTGATGCGAAGGGGGCGGCAGTTGGGAAAAAAGCGCCAGGGCCAGCCCGCCCACCAGCACCGCACGTAGCGCAGCCATCAGCAGCCGGCGGTCCTGCGACTTCAGGTACTGAAGCAGAACCGGCAGGGTAGTCATCAGCGCGGAGCAGCCGCCAACTGCCAGCAGTGGCCCCGAACCAGGCCAATGCCGGAGGAAATAGAGAATGCCGACCACCGCCGCTGACGAGCCAATCCAGCCAATCTTTCGGAGTATAATTGTCGTCAAACCAGGGGGCGACGCGGGCGCGGGCTGATCCGGCGCGGGCCGCTGGAAGGCGCTGAGGAAATAATAGGTGGCCAGCCCCAGCAACGCCACTGTTAGCAACTGTCCGCCCCACAGATGCAGCAATCCGTAGCCAACCAGTGCCAGACCGATCAACAGCAATTCCAGGTGCTTTTTCATCCAGCAAAGCTACCAGTCACCGCGCCAGCTACATATAAAGAGGACATAAAAAAGCCCCTTAGCTGTGCGCCAAGGGGCTTTTTCGTACCCGGAGCCGGAATCGAACCGGCATATCTTTCGATAACGGTGTTTGAGACCGTCGCGTCTACCAGTTCCGCCATCCGGGCAAACTGGCGGCTCCCCGGCCTAGGGCGCCGTTGGAGCCGCGAAGGTAGCCACCTGCGCGCGGATGCGCAACACGTAGCGCCGCCGCAGGTAGTAGGCCAGCACCTGGGCCAGGGCCGCCGGGCGTTCGGATTCGGGCAACGTGGGGTAGGCGGTCAGCGTGGGTTGAATGCTCGTTTCCAGCGCGTTACTGACCTCTTCGATTGCCGCTCGTACGGCCTGTACGGCGGCGGGCGCGGGGTCAAATTCCAACTCCATCAATTGCTCGTTGAGGTCCATCATTTCGGCCAGAAAGGTGGGCGGGAGGGCCGCCGTCTGGCCTTCGACCAGTAGGCCGTGCCGCCGAAGCAGGTATTCGAGGCGCCGGTCGTAGTCGGAAAGGGTCTGGTAGGCGTCGGTGACAGCGGTGGCCGTTTCCAGCGCCGCCGCCTGCTCCACCGCCGGACGGGTGGCAAAAAAGTCGGGGTGATTGGCCCGGCTCAGCCGATGGTAAGCCACCCGTAAAGCGGCGGGGTCAGGCAAAAACGATTCGGGCAAACCCAGCAGGGCAAAGTAGTCGGGCACGAAGCAGCAGGGGAGAATGGGCGGAAAACTCCGGCCAATAAAGTAGAGAAGGGAAAGCTATTCCGTAAACGAATACGTCACGGCGGGGGCCGCGAATAGTGCCTTTGTGCGGGGCCATACGCTCCCAAACAGCTCGGAGCGGCGATACTGATTCAGGGCTGCTTCCGATTCCCAGAGCGAGTACGTGACCAGCACCGTGGGGTCGGCGGCGTCGCGCCATAGGGCTACGTGTTGGCAGCCGGGCTGCGCCAGAATCAAGGGCTGCGAAGCCCGGAAGATTTCCAGAAAGGCCGGCACCGCCTCCGGCCGAAACGTCATTCGGACAATACGAATCAGCAAAACAATATTTAAGAAAAATTCCCTCAGTCCACCAGTTCACTCAGCCCAAAAAGTCACTCAGTCACTCAGTCACTCAGTCCCCAAACACAACCTCCACTACGGCATCCACGCCCACGCCCAACTCCTGGGCGGCATTGGCGCTGCTCAGGCCGACGCACAGGCGCCCGCGTGCATTCAGCACGGCGGCCAGCTCGCCGGCCGGAACGGCGGTATAGGTGGGTTGCAGACCATATGTTTCCTCGCCGCCCACCCGTACCCGCACCGGGCGTTCGGCGGCGAGCGCGGTCAGCACGTCGGCGGTGATGGTGGTGATGAGGTTGCCGAAATGATCGACGTGAATCACGTGGCCGCGCAGGTGGTCGTCGCCAAGCTGCACCTGTGGCTGGTGGAGGCGCACGTAGTCGGTGGCGGGTTCGCCCAACTCGTTCAGGGGGCGGCCCCAGGCCAGATGGCCGGCAGCGGCGCCCAGCAGCGTCCGGGCGGGGGCGCCGGGCGCCAGCGCGGGCAGGCGGTACACTTCGGGGTAGGCTTTGTCGGCCGTCTCGCTCAGGCCCGTTACGGCGGAAGCAGGCCGGGTGTCCGTAGGCAGCAGCAGCGTCAGCAGGCCATTGTCGGGCAGCAGAAAAAAGTGGCCCGCGTGGCGTACGGCCAGCCACTGGCCGGGCGCAGCTACGTCGGGGGCTACTACTACGGTATGTACGCTGCCCACCGGAAACTCCGGGTACGCGGCCCCCAGCAGATAGGCGGCGTGGGCCAGATCGAAGTGGCGCACGGCGTGCGAGAGCGGCAGCAGGCGGGCTTCCAGCGGCGCGTGCCGCAGCAGGTGCGCGCTCAGGGTGGCGGTGCGGGGGTCAGTGGAGCCGAAGTCGGTCAGCACCGTCAGCAGGGGAGAGGCCATCAGCAGTGGCAGTGCGGAAAAGAAGCCAACGGCGGCTTCTGCACAAAGTACGCCCGGCGCCGGGCAACGATCCGACGCGTAGGGTGCCGGGGGGCGGTTTTCAGCCAAGCGGAAAGGGCAGCCGTCCCGGAAACCAGAAGCGCCGTAAACTTGTAACGACAATGCGCACGCCCACGCTGGCACGCCCCACGGTCCGGCTTTTCCAGCC
>JANPLI010000064.1:0-46838 GCA_031426455.1 Hymenobacteraceae bacterium
AACACGGCGATTTGAATTGGAGGGGCGCGGGGCGCGGTGCGAAGTGCTTGGGCCGTGGTGGTTTTTTTTCTTAACTTCGTACCTCGAACTCCGCACCTCGAACCTACTGTTTCCGGGGTTTGTAGTGGGCGCCGGCCAGGATTTTCTGCGCGTCTGGCTCGGCCAGGAGTTGGGGGAGGGGGGTGTTGGGGTTTTCGGCGGCGTACGCCCGCACGATCTGCCAGCCGACCCAGCGGCCGATCCGGCCGGGGCATTCTTTGCCGATTTCGGGCACCACGGGGCGCTCGCCGAGGTATTTCTGCGCCACCGAGGCTTCGGTGGTGTAGAGCAACTGCTTTTCGAGAAAGTGCGACCAGATGCGTTGCTCGTTGAATTGGGCGCCTACCAGCTCGCGGCCGGTGAAGCCGATCAGCAGCGAGTCCGGCACGCAGGGCAGCATCCGCTCGGCGAAGTAGTAGGCTTTGCCGAACTGCACCATTTGACTCAGCAGCGTCCGGTCCTGCGGGTTCGAGCGCACGAAGCCGTCGGCGAGCAGCAGCACGGCGCTCGGCACGAGGTAGGGGGGCTGGTAGCGGCGCTGGATGTAGGCCGTGGTATTGGGCAGGTAGCTGGCTTTCGGGCCGATGAAAAAGTCCAGCCCCAGCACCAGAAGCGAGTCGCTGAGGAAGATGTCCTGACTCAGCCCCGACACGAACGTGCCCACCTGCGGCGGCCGAAACGTGGGGTAATAGTGCCGGATGTGCTGAAACGCCCCCCGAAGTTGCGCCTGCTGCGGGGCGAATTCGCCGAAGGCCGTGGTGGCTTCCTGGGCGAGCTTCTGGAAGCCGGGGTTGGTGGTGAGCTTGGTCAGCTGCCCGGCAAAAACCGTATCCGAAGGGTACTGCCCGCGCAGCAGATATTGCCGGGCGAACGTAGGGTAGCGGGCGGCAAAGGCCGTGGCCTGGGCGGGGGTGCGGACGGGCAGAAAGGCGGCCTCGTAGCGGGTGACGGCCACCGGCCCCACGTCGAGCGCGGCGATGGCCGGGTCTTCGTCGGCGCAGCGGTCAGGGGCAGACTGGCAGGCGCCCAACAGCACCGTCAGCAGCACGGCCAACAGGAAACGCGACGGGGTAGGAGAGGAGGGCAGCACGGCAGGCATCGGCAGGAGCAAGGTATCTTTCGGCCGCGAAGGTAGGCGGGCGCCATAGGGGCGCCGACCGCCGGGCCTTCGTAATCCCGTTGCCTTTCTAATGAAAAAACTCCTTCTCGCGCTCGTATTCAGCTGCAGCGCCGTCACGGCCGCCCAGGCTCAGGTCGAAATCGGCCTCAAAATCACGCCCTCGATTGGCTTCAACCGCACGTCGGGCACGCAGACCCTTGACCTGGGTCAGGGCGCCAGCGTCAAAACGGCGCTTGAATCGGACGGCGCCCGCGTCCACTTCGGCGGTGGCCTGGTGATCGACTACTTCTTTGGCGAAAACTACGCCTTCAACACTGGCATCGAGCTGGTGGGGAAAGGTGGCATCATCAAATCGACCACTACCGGTGGCGTGGTGGGCACCGTCAGCTCCTCGGCCAAGCTGGGCCTGCAATACGTGCAGGTGCCGCTGGCCATCAAGCTCTTCACGAACGAAGTGGCGCCCGACACGCGCGTGTACTTTATCGTCGGTGGGCAGTTGGGTGCGCTGGTGGGCGCTTCCATCGACGGTAAAAAAACGGTCACCGTGGGAACCGAAGACCGCAAGGCTTCCAAAAGCTTCAACACCTTCGATGCGGGCGTGCAGGTGGGTGCCGGGGCCGAACTCCAGCTCGGCAAAAGCACGAAGGCCTTCGGAGGGCTGAGCTATCAGCACGGGCTGCTCAACGTGCTGGACAAGACGTATTTCGGCAACGACAACTTCGTGGCCAAGAACTCGATGGTGAACGTGGACCTAGGGTTGAAGTTCTAGCCCCCCCTGCTCAGGGCTTGAAATTCCCCTTCTTTCCTATCTTGCGGCGGCTGACCCACGGGGTCGGCCGCCGTTTTTTTTCACGTCCGCTTTCCCCCCTCGCTTCCCGTTATGGATGGTCAGCCCCTGTTTTCCTACACCGCCAATTTCTTTCTGACGCTCGACGTTTCGCGGCCCAATTTCAAGGCGCAGGCCCAGTACACGGCCACCGCCGTGGGGCGCGACGCGGCTCTGCCCGCCGCCCTACAAACCCGCGCGGCGGCCCTCACGGCCGCCATCGGGCCGTTCAACGAGAAGCTCGTGAGCAGCACCCAGGCCGCCGCCGCCGAAACCTTCGGCACGGCCCGCGCGGCGGCGCGCGAACTGCTCAATACCCAGGTGCGCCGCCTGATCGCGGTGCGCTACGAACCCCGCTCGCCGGGCTACGACCGCTTCCTGCCCCAGGGTAAGGAAGAATACAACGACGCCGACGAGGATACCTACTTCACCCTCTTCGAGCGCTACGCCCGCGCCGTGAACGCCGAAACGCCCGCCTTCGCCTACCCGCCAACCGACAACAGCGCCACCACCCCCGCCCAGGACGCCACCGCCATGCTCAACCGCCTGCGGGCCACCCGCACCGCGGTGGATACCTTCGAGGCCAAACAGCAGCAGACGGCCACCGACATCACCGCCGACTGGCGCGCCGTGGCCGTGGCCCAGTGGCGCCTCTGGCTCGGCCTCGCCGACCACTTCGCCACCGACCCCGACTACCGCGAGCGGATTTACAATTACTTCGACTTCAGCCAGCTCCAGAGCCAGGGTGCGCCCGCCGTCGTCGGGGAGCCGCCCGTGACGCCCTGATTTTTCGGCCCCGGCCGTCCCCGAAAGCGGGGACGACGTTTGCGGCACCCGAAACGCCGTCCCCGGAAGCGGGGGCGGCGTTTTGCGTTTCCGGCATACGCGCCCCGGTGGCGGGAAGCCCGTTTTTGGCCGCCGAAACCCCATCCCCGACAACGGGAAGCCGGTTTGCCGCTTCCGGAAGGCCGCCCCCGGCAGCGGGGAAGCCGTTTGCGGTTTCCGGAAGGCCGCCCCCGGCAGCGGGGGCGGGGTTTCCGGAAATCTGGAGGGGCGGCGGCAACGGCGCTCACCACGCTGGCCGTCTAGGCGCAGGAAGTGATATTATTTGGTTTCGGTAACGTCTTCATCTCCATCCATTATGCGTCATCTCATCTTCCGTTGGCTGTTTGGACTGCTGCTGGCCGGGCTAGGGGCCACCCCGGCGCTGGCCCAACTCCAACCCGTGCCGTCGTTTCAATGGGTCTGGTCCGCGCCGGGCTACTTCATTTCGCGGTCCCACTCCGCCGTTGCGAGCGACCCGCAAGGGCATTTTTACGTCGCCGGGCACTACAACCCGCAGGGGCGGAACCTGTCGGCCAACTTTCGCTTGCCCGTACCGGACTTATGCGGCCGGGATTCGCTGAATGCGTACGTGGCCTGCTACGACTCCAGCGGCAATGTGCTTTGGGCCACCGCCTGGCAAGGAAACTGGGTGGAAATCAAGCAGCTCACGGTAGCGCCCGATGGCGCCGTTTATTGCCTGGGCACCTTGCCCCTGGATAGGGTCCGGGTCGGCGGTACGCTGCAAAGCCTGCCTTATGCGGGCGTACCGGCTTACTATCGCGACGACTTTGTGGCGCGCCTGTCCGCTACGGGTCAGCCGCAATGGCTGCGGCGGATCGAAGGGGACGCGCAATTAGATCGGGCCACCATGCAGGTGGATGCCGCCGGCCGTGTGGTGGTGATGGGGCACATGATTACAAGGAGGGCCCCGACGGATCTGCATCTGGATTCGGCTTATGTGATCCGGACCAGCCCGTCGAGCGCCCTATGGCAGTGGAGTTGTTACCTCGCTTCCTACGATGCGGTCGGCCGCTGTCAATGGGCGCATCTGCTGGAAAACGAGCGTTCGTTCACCCTTGCTGCCACGAGCCGCAACGGGCAGGTTTCCGTGACCGGCACCGGCGACCAAGCCACGTTGCTCGATGGGCAGCCGCTTTTTCCGACGGGCAGCAATATCTCGAGCTTTGGGGGTTTTATGGCCGCTTTCCACTCGACCAGTGGTATGCCGTTAGGGGCGTACCAAATCAGCACCGGCAACGCCCCGCCCCGGACCGCCGACCGCATTTTTGCTCTCCCGGATGGCGATTACCTGTTGAGCGGTCGTCAGATCGACAGTCTGGTGCTGGACGAGTTCGGGCATATCCCTTGGTGGGCCTTTGGCCCGATGGTGCTAACCCGCTACGCCCCGGATGGCCAGGCGCGCTGGTCGCGTCCGCTACCGAGCTTCGACGCCCTGACCCTTGATGCGGCGGGAACAATCTACGTCGGCGTGGGCGGATACGTCGTGGGCGGGGCACCGGATACGCTGTTGCCTGCCGGAGCGATGGGCGACTTTCGCCGGTGCAATGCGGCCATCGTGGCGCTCGACGGGGCGACCGGCGCGTTCCGGTGGGTGCGGCCCTTCGGCTCTGTGCATAGTTGCGATCACGTGGCCGGGTTGGCGTCGGTGCCCGGGGGTTTACTGGTGTTGAGCGATGTGGACAACTCAATCAACATCCCCGACACCGTTCGTTTCCCACCGTTAGTGGCGGCCGATGTTTTTCCGGATGCAACGCCCCGGCTAAGTTATTTGCTGGCCAAGCTGCATATCGCCAACAACACCCTGCTACCGGCGCCTCCTCCGCGGCCGACGGGCGGCTGGCCCAATCCGGTTGTGGCGGGGCAGCCCATTCAGTTGGATACCACCACGTCAACGGCCTTTTCGCTGACCGATGCGCTGGGGCGCCTGGTCCGGGCCGTGTCCGTCGGGGCCACGCAACTGCCCACGGAGGGTCTGGCGCCGGGGCTTTACCTGCTGCGGGGCGGGGCCCAAGCGCAGCGGATGATGATTACCCGCTGACCTAAACAGTACCCCCAAATGCCAGACGGCCCGCCGGAAAACCCGTTCCCGGCGGGCCGTCTGGCGTTCCTTACAGAAGCGGCCAGGCTGGTTGGTCCTTACGGCGGGGCGCCCGCGCCATCTTCAGCCGGCGCCGGGCGCAATTTCATCTCCACCACAACGACTACCCCCGTTTTCCGGTTTAAGAAGGTCGGCCTGCCGCTATTTGGTGGGGCCGGCCTTTTTTGGCGTTCGGCGCCCTGTTTTTACTTTCCGTATGGATACGAATCTGCCCCAGACCGGCCAGCCGCGCGTGGTCATCATCGGCTGCGGCTTTGCCGGGCTGAAACTGGCTCAGGAACTGAAGAATGACCCCGTGCAGGTGGTGGTCATCGACCGCAACAACTACCACAACTTTCAGCCGCTGCTCTATCAGGTGGCTACCGGCGCGCTGGAGCCGGACTCGATTGCCTACCCGATCCGCAAGATTTTCGCCGGGCAAAAGAATTTTTTCTTCCGGATGGCCGACGTGCAGCGCGTGGCCCCGGAACGGAAAGTCGTGGAAACCAGCATCGGCGAGATTCGCTACGACCAGCTCGTGATCGCCACCGGTTCGCTGACGAATTTCTTCGGGATGGAGTCCATCGAACGCAATGGGATGCAGATCAAGAGCATCCCCAACGCGCTGAACGTGCGCTCGTTCCTGTTTCAGAACTTCGAGAAAGCCTTGCTGACGAACGACCCGGCCGACCGTCAGGCGCTGCTCAACGTGGTGCTGGTGGGCGGCGGCCCCACCGGCGTGGAGCTGGCCGGCGCCCTGGCCGAGATGCGCAACAGCGTGCTACCGAAAGACTATCCGGAGATGGACCTGCAACAGATGCAGATTCACCTGGTGGAAGCCGGCCCGGCGCTGCTGGGGCCGATGAGCGCGGAGGCGCAGACCAAGTCGAAGGCGTATCTCGACCGGCTCGGCGTCCGGATTCACCTCAATACCAGCATCAAACGCTTTGAGGACTGCCGCGCCTATTACTCCGACACGGAATTTATCCCGACGGAAAACCTGATCTGGGCGGCGGGCGTGAACGGCGCCGCCGTGCCCGGCCTGCCCGACCCCGTCGTGACGCGCAATAAGCGCATTTCGGTGAACCGCTGGAACCGGCTGGAAGGCTTTGACGACATTTTCGCTATCGGCGACGTGGCCAACCTCGTCACCGACGACACCCCCAAGGGCTACCCGATGCTGGCGCCCGTGGCCCAACAGCAGGCCGCGCAACTGGCCACCAATCTGCGCCGGGTGCGCGCCGGGGAGGCGCCACAGGATTTCAAGTACTTCAACAAGGGCGTGATGGCCATCGTGGCGCGCAACAAGGCCGTCGTGGATTTGCCCGGCAACGTCTCGTTCGGCGGCTTTTTCGGCTGGCTCTCGTGGCTCTTCATTCACCTGATCCTGCTCGTGGGCTTCCGCAACAAAGTGGTGACCCTCGTGGACTGGGCCATTCAGTACTTCTCCTCCGACCGGGCGCTGCGGCTCATCATCCGGCCCTACCGCCGCAATGATTATAAGGACGACCGCGGCAAAAAAGCCCAGGAAGACGGCCTCAAAGCCGCTGGCGTACCGCCCGCGCCAA
The DNA here is from genome assembly GCA_031426455.1 of Hymenobacteraceae bacterium. GTDB lineage: Bacteria > Bacteroidota > Bacteroidia > Cytophagales > Hymenobacteraceae > JANNMJ01. The sequence goes on from JANPLI010000064.1 coordinate 6,477, forward strand.
GCGTGCCAATGCCCGCGCAAAGCGTGGTGGGGTGATTTGAATTACGAATTACGCTTCGCGAATTACGAATTACGAATGCCTACCGTAATTCGTAATTCGTAATTCGTAATTGTTTTCCCCGTCTTTCAATCTCCTGCCGACCTTTGCGGGCGAGATGAACAAAACCGCCCAACTTGCCTTGAATGCCGCGCTGGTGATTGCCGTGGCCGTGCTTTTCTATTTGTACAGCCGCCAGCCGGCTGCGCCCGCCGTGGCGTCGGCGCCCGTGGTGGCGACCGTTGCAGCGGAGGCGCCTGCGACGGAAATCCCGGCTCCGACCGATTCTGCCGATGCGGCAGCCGCGCCTGACGAAACCCCGGCCCCGGCGTCCGTCGCCGAGGCCACGGCGCTACCCGCTATCAAAAAAGTAGGCTTCGTGGAATCGGGCAAGCTGCTGGACGGCTACGCCGGGATGAAGGCCGCCCGCAAAGCCTTGGAAGCCAAGCTGCGCGCCTTCGATCAACGGCATCAGGCGGCGGTGCAGGCGTTTCAGACGGCCGTGCAGGCGTATCAGGCCAAAGCGCCGTCGATGCTCGAAGGGCAGCGCAACGAGCAGGAAGCCAAGCTCCAGCAGCAGCAGGAGCAGGTGGCCCAGCAGCAGCAGCAGTTGCAGCAACAGGCGCAGGAGGAAGAAGCCAAAGTGCAGGAGCAGGTACTGGGGCGCGTCAACAAGCTCCTGGAGCGTTACGGCAAAGCCAACGACTTCGACCTGATCCTGATCGCGGGCGGCGGCACGGTAGCCTACGGCCGGCCGGGGCTGGATATCACGCCCATCATTCTGGCCCAGCTCAACGCCGAATACGCGGCGGGGAAGAAGTAGGCGTTGGGGCCTTTGGTGTTGGGTGTTGGGGCTTTGGTGTTGGGAGCAGGGCTTACGCAAACTGCCGTCTGGGTTCGGTCCTTTTGATTCACTAACGGGCTTGGTGCTGCGCAACTCTGCGTAAAACTTCGCGAAACGCTGCGCGAAACTGCTCCAGGGAGCACCTGTTGCGTGAGTCCTGGGGAAATGGGGATTACACGGCTTATTGCTCCTTTGCACGCTTTTTCTTTTTCGAATGACGATTTTTCGCTTCCTGCTGCTGGCCTTGCTGGCGTTACCTGTGCTTGTCCGGGCACAAGCTCCAACGTCCGGCACCACCACCACATTCAGCGGTTTTGTGCGTGATGCCGCCACCGGCGAGAGCCTGATCGGCGTGGCCGTGGTGCGGGCCGGCACCGGGCAGGGCACTGCCACCAACGCGTTCGGCTTTTACTCGCTGACCCTCAGCGGCACGGCGGGCGATTCGGTGACGCTTTACACCTCGTTCATCGGTTACCAGCGCCAGACGCGGCGGCGGGTCTTTGGAGGGGCGGCGCAAACGCTCGACTTCCGCCTGACCAATGCACCTACCGAACTGGCCACGGCCACGGTGGTGGGTACGGCGGCGGAAGCGGAAGGCAGCATCCGCGAAACCACCCGGATGGGCACCATCACGGTGCCGGTGGCGCAGCTCAAGCAGGTGCCCGCACTTTTCGGCGAGCGCGACGTGCTGCGGGTGCTGCAACTGCTGCCGGGCGTGCAGAGCGGCGGCGAGGGCCAAACCGGGCTGTACGTACGCGGGGGTTCGCCGGACCAGAACCTGATTCTGCTCGACGGCACGCCCGTCTATAATGCCTCGCACCTGTTCGGTTTCTTTTCCGTGTTCAACGCTGATGCGCTCAACAACGTGGAGCTGATCAAGGGCGGCTTTCCGGCGCGCTACGGTGGGCGGCTGAGTTCGGTGGTTGATATCACGATGAAGGAAGGCAACGCCCGCAAGCTGCACGGCGAGGGCGGCATCGGCCTGATTGCCTCACGACTGACGCTGGAAGGGCCGATTGGGCTGAAAAAAGCGCGGGCGAAGGACTCGACCGTGCAGGACGCCCCGGCGTCGTTTCTGGTGTCCGGGCGCCGAACATATATCGACCTGCTGCTTCGGCCCCTCATCAACGCCCAGACCGAAGGCGGCACGGCGGGCTACTTCTTCCACGACTTCAACGCCAAGCTCAACTGGCGCCCCTCGCGCCGCGACCGCCTCTACCTGAGCGCCTACACCGGTTACGACAAGTTCTACGCCCGCTTCAGCGAAAACCAGGGCGGCGGCGAGTCCTACAAAACCAATTCCGGCCTGGGTTGGGGCAACCTGACCACCGCCCTGCGCTGGAACCGCCAACTCGGCGCGAAGCTCTTCCTGAACACCCATCTGACGTACTCGCGCTACCAGTTCGACGTGGGCAACGAGCAGCAGAACAAAGTGCGCCGGCCCGATGGCTCGACCGCTACCGAAACCTACACGCTGCGCTACCTGTCGAATATTCAGGACTGGAGCCTGAAATCGGACCTCGACTACGCGCCTCACCCGGATCACTATATCCGGGCGGGTGGGCTGGTAATCTGGCACCAGTTCCGGCCGGGCGCGCTGGTGGTCAAGGACCGGACGCTGGACGGCAACAGCGACGTCACCCTCGGCTCCGGCACCCGTTCTGTGGAAACCGGCCTGTACGCCGAGGACGACTGGCGCCTGACCCAGCGCCTGAAGGTGAACCTGGGCGCCCGCCTGGCCGGGGCCGTGGTGCGGGGCACGGTGTTTCCGTCGCTGGAGCCGCGCGTGGCGGCGCGCTACTTCCTGACCGACGAATGGGCGCTGAAAGCCGCCTACGCCCGCACCACGCAATTCATTCACCTGCTGACGAATGCGGGCGTCGGCCTGCCCACCGACCTGTGGGTGCCCGCCACGCCCAACGTGCGCCCGCAGCGCGCCCAGCAGATCAGCCTCGGCGCGGCACGCACGCTGCGCCGCCGCGGCGAGGATTACGAACTGAGCCTGGAAGCCTACTACAAGCCGATGCGTAACCTGATCGAGTACCGCGAGGGCGCCTCGTTCCTGGGCACGATTGGCAACGACTGGGAGTCGAAGATCACCACCGGCCGGGGTTGGGCCTACGGCGCCGAGGTGTTCGTGCAGAAGAAGACGGGCCGCACCACGGGCTGGGTCGGCTACACGTTGAGCTGGAGCCAGCGCCGGTTTCCGGAGCTGAATCAGGGGCGACTCTACCCGTACAAGTACGACCGTCGGCACGACCTGAAAGTGGTTGTCATCCACGAGTTTTCGGCCCACACGCGCCTCTCCGGCACCTTCGTATACGGCACCGGTAATGCCATCACGCTGTCCAGGGGCCGCTTTGGGTTGGGTGGCTACGAAAGCTTCGAGGACTATGGTCCGCGCAACTCGTACCGGATGGCGGCCTACCACCGCCTCGACCTCGACCTGAGCACCACCAAGCCGAAAAAGTGGGGCGCCGTGATCAACTCGTTTTCCGTCTATAACGCCTACAATCGTCGCAACCCTTTCTACCTCTACTTCGACGCTGGCTACAGCTCGCCTTATGGTAGTCAGGATGCGACCTTCAAGCAGGTGAGTCTGTTCCCGATTCTGCCGTCGTTCAGCAAGACCTTTCAGTTTTAGGGAAGGAGCGGCCAGCCAAAGCTTGGTTTTCCATTGTTTTGGTCTCGTATCTAAGCGTCTAACTTCTGCCGGTCTACTCCGTCTGTCTCCCCCTCTAATGAAAAAGCAACTTCTCCTGCTCGCTTTTCCGCTGCTGTTCACCGCCTGCGAGCAGGTGGTGGATGTGCCCGAGCCTGACCACACCCCCGCCCTGGCGCTGCGCTACACGCTGCCCACGCTTGCCCCGCCCGACACGGCCTGGCGCGCCTTCACGGCCTATCAGCAGCTTTATATCAGCACCAGCCGCCGCCTTTTCGACCAGCGCCCCCTGTTGGGCCTGGCCACCGCCACCGCCCGCCTGCTGACCGATGATGGCACCGTGGTGGAGGAGTTTCAACCGGCGGCGCCGTATCAGCGCTATTATTTGGGCTCCAGTGATACCGCTGGTTACTACCGCCCCACGCGCGGGTTCGTGGCCCAGCCTGGTGGTTCTTACCGGTTGCAGGTCAGCGCCGCCGGTTACGCCACCGTCGAAAGCCGCCTGACGTTGCCGCCCGCCGCGCCTACGATCACGGCCGCCGCGTTCGCGCCCAGCGCCGGCAGCAGCGAGTACAGCCGCAAAGGCCGTCTGACGCTCACCGTGCAGGACGACCCCGCCACCGCCGACTACTACGTGGCCTACGCCCGCCTGCTCGACGACCAGGGGCAGCCCCTGCCCAACGGCTACGTCAGCCGGAATTATGACGACAACACCGACAGCGACACCGACTTCAACGGCGGGCGTTTTCTGCTCTCTTTCCCCGGCAGCAATAGCGAGTTGTACCCCTTCGCCGACGCGCAGGTGGCGGGCACCGCGTTTTCGCTGACGGCCGAAGTCCAGCTCAGCGCCTACGACCCCCGTACCGGGCAGGCCCTGATCGGCGGTCAGCTCGAAGTCACGGTGGCCCGCATCACCCGCGACGCCTACGAGCACTATCTCTCTCGCCGCCGCTACTACGACGCCTCTGGCAACCCCTTCGCCGAGCCGGCGCCGCTCTACTCCAACATCACCAATGGTTACGGCCTGTTCGGCGGGGCCGTGGAAACCAGCGTCCGTATCGGGCTTTAGGGCCTGATGGCGCATCGCCGGCACGTGGTGGTGGTGCGCAACTGCGCTGCCTTTTTGCCCCAACTCAGCCCCGATGGCGCCGTGGAAATCAGGCTCCATATCCCGCTCCGACGAACACTGCGTAACTGCCTGGTGGTTAGGGCGCCCCAGGAGGCGGCAAAAAGGACCCGTTCGTTTGGGCAAACGAACGGGTCCTTTTTGGAAAAGCACGGGTCCTTTTTGGAAAAGGGCCTAGGCTTTTGGGCAAAAGGGCCTAGGCTTTTGGGCAAAAGGGCCTAGGCTTTTGGGCAAAAGGGCCTAGGCTTTCGGGCAAAAGGGCCTAGGCTTTCGGGGAGAGCCTACCAGATAACGACCCGCGCCGAGTCGGGCCGATAGAGCCGGTGGTGCGGCTGCACCCCGAAAGCCTGGTAAAACGCGGAAATATCGGCTACGGGGCCATTGACGCGGAACGCCGCCGGCGAATGCACATCGCTCAACAGGCGCTGGGCGAGCATCTCGTCGCGCTGGTGACTCTGCCAGCCCAGGGCGTAGCCCAGAAAATAGCGTTGCGTGGGCGTCAGGCCGCCGATTTTTTTGTTTTCCTTGAACTGGGGCGTCTTTTTGAACGCATCGAAAGCGATGACGAGGCCGCCGAGGTCGGCGATATTCTCGCCGGCCGTGGCCTTGCCGTTGAGGTGCCGGTCATCCAGAACCGTGTAGGCATTGAATTGCCGGACGATGCCGTTGACGCGTTGCTGAAAAGCGGCGCGGTCGGTTTTGGTCCACCACTCGCGTAGGTTGCCCTTTTCGTCGAACTGCGAGCCTTCGTCGTCGAAGCCGTGGGTCAGCTCGTGGCCAATCGTGGAGGCGCCGCCGTAGCCGTACACCACGGCATCGTCGGCGAGGGAATCGGGCAGGCCGGGGATGGCGAAAATGGCCGCCGGTAGCACAATCTCGTTGTTCGACGGATTGTAGTACGCGTTGTAGGTCTGGGGCGTGATGTCCCAAAGCGTGCGGTCCACGGGCTTGCCCAACAGGTTGAGCTGGTAGCGGTAGCGCCACTGATTGGCCCGCTGCACGTTTTGGGCGTAGGAGTCGCGGGCGATGCGCAGCGTACCGTAGGTTTTCCATTTGTCCGGCGCCGGGTAGCCTACTTTGGGCGTGATGCGTGCCAGCTTGGCGAGCGCTTTCAGCTTCGTCGAGTCGCTCATCCAGTCGAGGCGGCGGATATGGTCCGCGAAGGCGCTCATCACGTCCTTCGTCATCCGCTCGTAGCGGGCTTTGGCGGCGGGTCGGAAGTAGGCCTGCACGAAAAGCTTGCCCAGCGCGTCGCCCAGGGCGGCTTCCTCGGCGTCCAGCACCCGTTTCCAGCGGGGGCGCTGCTGCTTGCTGCCTTGCAGCACGGTGCCGTTAAACCGGAAGTGCTCATCGGCGAACGGCTCGCTCAGGGTGGGGGCGTAAGTGTGCAGCAGTTGCCACTGGAGGTAGGCGCCCCACGTATCCAGGGGCACGGTTTTCAGCAGGCGCCCAGCCTCGCGGTAAAATTCGGGCTGGCCCACCACCACGCTGTCGGGGCGCGGAACGCCCAGCTGCGTCAGCCAGGCGGCCCAGTCGAGGCCCGGCGTGAGCGCGTTCAGTTGCTTGACAGTCAGCTTGTGATAGTTGGCGTAGGGGTCGCGCAGGTCTTCGAGCTTGCGCGAAACCTTCGCCAAGGCCGTTTCCAAAGTCAGCACCGCGGCGCTGTGCCGTTGGGCGGTGGCGGCATCCTGACCCAGCAGCGCGAAGGTGCGCGTCAGGTGTTCGGCGTACTCACGCCGGATTCCGGCCGTGCGGGCATCGCCGTCGAAGTAGTAATCGCGGTTGGGCAGGCCCAGACCGGCCTGCCAGAGCAGGACGCACATTTTTTCGCTGTTCTTGGGGTCCTGCGCGATGTTCAGGCCGATCAGCGCATTCACGCCCAGCGGCAGCAGGCGGGCCACGGCGAGTTGCACGTCGGCGGGGGTTTGGAGCGCCGCCAGGCGGTCCAGCTCCGGTTGCAGGGGCTTTACTCCCTGCCCGTCGATGGTGGCCGAATCCATCCCGGTAGCCCAGAAATCGCCAATCTGTTGTTGGGCCGTGCCGGGCGCGGCCTTCGCGGCGGCGGCTTGCTCGCTGATGGCCCGCAGTTGGGCGTACACCTCGTTCTGCACCTCTTTGCCGATGCCCCAGGCGCTTTCGGAGGCCGGAATGGGATGCTGTTTCAGCCAGGTGCCGTTGGCGTACTGGAAGAAATCGTCGCCGGGGGCGGTGGTGGTGTCGCGGGCGGCGGCCAGAAGATCGGCAGTGGGCGGCGGCGTTTTCCCCGAAGGCCCGCAGGCGGCCAGCAGCGTCGTCAGCAGATAACCGGCGGCAAGCCGAAGCGGGAAACGGGCAGTCAGGCGGCGTTTGCCGCAGGCGGAAGAAGTCATCCAAACAAAAGTACCCGGTGAAGCCGGAATGCCGGAAGCCGCCGCCCAAATGGGCCGCAACTTCCGGCATTCCGGTTCGCGCAGGCGTCTATCCGGCGTTTAAGCAGCCAGTTTACCGGCAATCTGCGCCACGTGCCGGCCCTGCCAGCGGGCGCCTGCCAGCTCGTTCTCGCTGGGCTGACGTTCGCCCTGTCCGCCCGATATCGTGGAGGCACCATAGGGGCTGCCGCCCGTGATTTCGTCCAGCGTCATTTGGCCCTGCCAGGCGTAGGGCAACCCCACGATCACCATCCCGTGGTGCAGCAGGGCCGTGTGCAGCGCGCGCAGCGTGGTTTCCTGCCCGCCGTGCTGGGTGGCGGTCGAGACGAAGCCTGATCCTACTTTGCCCACCAGCGCGCCGGTAGCCCACAGACCGCCCGTCGAATCAAGGAATTGCTGCATCTGGCCGCACATATTGCCGTAGCGCGTCGGCACGCCGAAAATGATGGCATCGGCCGCTTTCAAATCGTCCGGCGTAGCCACCCGAATGCTTTCGTCCGGCGCGGGGGCGTACATCTTTTGCAGCACTTCGGCCGGCAGCGTTTCCGGGACGCGCAACAGCGTGACTTCCGCGCCGGCTTCGCGGGCGCCTTCTACCACTGCATCGGCCATCTTGCGGATATGGCCGTACATCGAATAATATAGAACGAGGACTTTCATCGGGCAAAAAACAAAAAAGGTAAGCGGCCAAAAGTCGGATTTTCCGACTGGTGCTGCAAATGTATGTAGGTACACGCAACTTGGGCGCAAAGGTTGTCGTGCAGGTTGTCGCGTTTGCTGCGGTTCGGCGTCACATTTCCGCCGCCGCCGCACCTTCGTGGTGGTTTAGCGGTTCCGGTAGGCGGCATTTTCCACGCTGCCTGATCTTTTCCGCGTTCTTTTTCTCCTGATGCCCGACTTCCGTCTCGTTTCCGAATTTCAACCGACCGGCGATCAACCCCGCGCCATTCAGCAACTGGTGGAAGGTCTAAGCCGGGGCGAGCCGTCGCAGGTGCTGCTGGGCGCCACGGGCACCGGCAAAACCTTCACGATGGCCAACGTGGTGGCGCGCACCGGCCGGCCGGCGCTGGTGCTGTGCCACAACAAGACGCTGGCGGCGCAGCTCTACGGCGAGTTCAAGTCGTTCTTTCCGGACAACGCCGTTGAGTACTTCATATCGTACTACGACTACTATCAGCCCGAAGCCTACATCGCTACGTCCGACACGTTCATCGAGAAGGACTTGGCCATCAACGAGGAAATCGAGAAGCTGCGGCTGCACTGCACGTCGGCGCTGCTGAGTGGCCGGCGCGACTTGATCGTGATCGCGTCGGTGTCGTGCATCTACGGCATCGGCAACCCGGAGGAATTCAGCAAGAACGTGCTGAACCTGCGGGTGGGGCAGCGGCAGTCGCGTAATGCCTTGCTTTACAGCTTTGTGCAGATTTTATACTCGCGCACCGAAGTCGAGTTTTCGCGCGGCACATTTCGGGTGAAGGGCGACACAGTGGACATTTTTCCGGCCTACGCCGACTACGCCTACCGCCTGATTTTCTTCGGCGACGAGCTGGAAGCCATCCAGCAGATCGATCCGGCCACCGGGAAAAAGCAGGCTGATGAGCAGGAAATCGCCATCTACCCGGCGAACCTGTTCGTGACCCAGCCCGAAACGCTGCAACAGGCCATCCGCGAGATTCAGGCCGATCTGGTGGCCCAGGAAGGCCATTTCATCGGCAACGGCCGCGATGTGGAAGCCAAGCGCATCAAGGAGCGGACGGAGTTCGACCTGGAAATGATCCGCGAGCTGGGCTACTGTTCGGGCATCGAAAACTACTCGCGCTACTTCGACCGTCGAACGCCGGGGGCGCGGCCATTCTGCCTGCTCGACTACTTCCCCACCGACTACCTGCTGATCGTGGATGAAAGTCACGCCACGATGCCGCAGATTCGGGCAATGTGGGGTGGCGACCGCGCCCGCAAAATTCAGCTCATCGATTACGGCTTCCGACTGCCGAGCGCGATGGACAACCGGCCGCTGACATTTAACGAGTTCGAGTCGATGTACCGCCAGTCGGTGTACGTCTCGGCGACTCCCGCTGACTATGAGCTGGAACGCGCCGGGGGCGTAGTGGTCGAGCAGATCATCCGCCCGACGGGCCTGCTCGACCCCGTCATCGAGGTCCGGCCGAGCCTGAACCAGATCGATGATTTGCTCGATGAGGTCGATCAGCGCATCAAGATGGGCGACCGAGTGCTGGTCACGACGCTCACGAAGCGAATGGCCGAGGAGCTGAGCAAGTATATGGACCGACTCAACATCAAGGTCGAGTACATCCACTCCGAAGTCAAAACCCTGGACCGGGTAGAAATCCTGCGCCGCCTGCGCCTCGGCGATATCGACGTGCTCATCGGCGTAAACCTGCTCCGCGAAGGGCTGGACTTGCCCGAAGTCAGCCTGGTGGCCGTACTCGACGCCGACAAGGAAGGATTCCTGCGCGACCAGCGCTCGCTGATCCAGACCACCGGCCGCGCCGCCCGCAACGAACGCGGCAAAGTGATCCTGTACGCCGACCGGATGACCGGCTCGATGCAGCGCACGATTGACGAAACGAACCGCCGCCGCGCCGTGCAAATGGCTTATAATGAGGCCCACGGCATCACGCCGAAAACGGTGTACAAGAGCCGCGAAGCCATTATGGGCCAATCGACCCTGGCCGACAACCGGCGCCTCGACCCGGCGCCCTACGCCGATTCCGACGCCCGCCCGCTGGCCCTCGCCGCCGAACCGGTGGTGCAGGCAATGGGCCGCGACGAGCTGGAAAAGCTCATCAAGCAAACCGAAAAGCAGATGGAAGCCGCCGCCAAAGACCTCGACTTTCTGCAAGCCGCTAAATTCCGTGATGAAATTGCTGTGCTGCGCGATTTGGTGAAGACCAAGCGGGGGTGAACCACTTTGGGGGCCATTACAAGCAAAATACGCCGCGCCCTGGCAAGTACCAGGAACGCGGCGTAAGGCTTTAGCCAGCCAAGCCTCGGAAAAAAGACGGTCCTAGAACGGCAACGTTTCCGGCTCTGGCTCCTGGGCGTAAGTCACGGCTGAGGCGGCAGCTTCAGCCGTCACCGTGGCAGGTTTGGCTCCGAGCAGGCGCATTTCGTCCACCACGATTTCGGTGATATAGCGCGTCACGTTCTCCTTGTCCTGGTACTGGCGGGTGCGCAGCTTACCTTCCACGTACACCGGGCTACCCTTGTGCAGGTACTTCATCATCACGTCGTTCAGCCCCGACGACCAGGAGCTGATGTTGTGCCACTCGGTATTTTCCACCTTGTTGCCCTCTTTGTCGCGGTACGACTCGGAAGTAGCCAGTGTAAAATTGACTACACTCCGCGTGTTTTCGAAGTGGCGGATTTCGGGGTCTTTGCCCAGGTGCCCGATCAGGGTCACTTTATTGACGCCTTGCATAGCGTTTTGAATTAAACCGGGCGAACCGTTCGCCCTTACCTGTTTATGTTTTGAGGCCGGCAGAGGTTAATCAAAAATTTGCGCCTTTTCAGAAAAAGGCCGTTTCCAGCGTCTCAAGGCCGAAAAAAAGTTTTACGCCGGCTGGTCACGTAACCAACTTACGAGTAGCTGCGGCTTGGGCAGGGCCTCTACTTCGGCGGCGGTATAAGGGGCCAGGCCGGTGCCGTGTAGCGCCTCGGCGGATAAAGGCGCCCGCAGGGGCACTTCGTGAAAACGCGCCGCCAGTTTCTGATGACTCAGGGTTTGCCGGTACGTGGGTAATGGCTCGGCTACCAGCGCTGGCGCCGCTACTGCCACGGCGCCCAGCGCCGTTAGGTGCGCAGCCAGCTCATCGGGCGGCAGGTGGTCGGTTTCGGCGGTCAGCGTCGGCAGGTCGTACAGCCCCAGCCAGATATCGCGGTCGGCGCGTTTACGGAGGTAGAGCTTATCCTGCCAGCGCAGCACCAGGTAATGCAGGTGGCGCGTGGGCGCCGCTTTGGCTTTGGCCTTAACGGGCAGCATCGCCACCATACCGTGGTTGAAGGCAAAACAGCTTTCGCGCAGCGGGCAAAACAGGCAGTCCGGCGCGGTAGGGGTGCATTGCACGGCCCCGAACTCCATTACAGCCTGATTAAAAGCGGCGGGATCGGCCGCCGCCGCGATCAACTCGTTCGCCAGGTTTTGAAAAACGGCGCGGGTGGCGGGTTTCGCAATGTCCTCGGTTCGACCAAAAACCCGTGCCAGCACCCGAAAAACGTTACCATCGACTACGGCTACGCGCTCGCCGAAGGCAAAAGAAGCTACGGCGGCGGCGGTATAAGGGCCGATGCCGCGAAGCTGTAGTAATTCGGCGTAAGTGTCCGGAAAAGCACCGCCGTAGTCGCGCACCACCAGTTGGGCGGTGTGGTGCATATTTCGGGCACGGGAGTAGTAGCCCAGGCCTTGCCAGTGGCGTAGTACCTCGTCTTCGGATGCCGCCGCCAGCGCCGTGACGGTGGGGTAGGCCGTCAGAAAACGCTCGTAATACGGCAACCCCTGCGCCACACGGGTCTGTTGCAGAATGACTTCCGAAAGCCAGATCGCGTAGGGATCGTGGGTATGACGCCAGGGCAGGTCGCGGTGGTGGCGGGCGTACCAGGTGCCGAGGGTAGTAGCAAAAAAAGCGGGAGCAGGCGTCAAAGCAAACAAGGACTGAAAATGCCGGTTAATGCAGGCGATTACTGATCACAAAGGAATCGCCTTTGGCTCCATTTCGGGCGCCATCGAACGCCGTTTGGGCGCCGGTTGTTCGGCCCTCAGTACTGTTCACTGATAAAAGCACGAGGGAAAGTTGGTGCGGGAACCGGATATGGGTTACCTTTGCGTCCCGATTCCTGAAAGAGAACCTCTTTTCCTTCAACGCCTTACCGGCGGCCGGTTGTTTTACCTTTTCAAAAACCCACACAGATCAACGTGACCAAAGCAGAGATCATCGCGGAGATTTCCGACAAAACCGGCCTCGAGAAGGCCGACGTTTCCACTGCCGTTGAGGCGTTCTTCACGGTGGTGAAGGATTCAATGGTGGATGGCAACAATATTTACGTCCGCGGCTTCGGCTCGTTCGTCAATAAGAAGCGTGCCCGTAAAGTGGCTCGGAATATTTCCAAGAACACGTCGCTCATCATCGAGGAGCACTTCATCCCGTCGTTCAAACCGGCCAAATCGTTTGCTGCCGCCATCAAGGCCAGCGATAAGATCACCGAGTCGAACGAAGCGGTGCCGGCCGAGTAGCCTGGTTCCAAACGCTGCATTCCTGCCCGTACCACCCGGTACCAATCCCGCCGCTGGCTTTTGCCGGTCCGGGGTTGGCACCGGGTGGTACGGTGCTTTTCAAGCCATTCCAACCACTATTCTGACGGTCGTGGGATACGCCCGCCAATTGCTGATTTCCGATGAAACGCTCCCAACTGCTGCTGCTGCTCGGTGCCGTACTGCTCACGGTCGGCCTGCTTTACCTGCCCACGGGCATCCTGCGTAACGCCGGTAAGGCCAATGCCCCTGGTGCTACCGCCAACCGCGACGGCAAGTCCGGCGCCGCCGGTTCTGACGCCGCTGCTGGCCCCGCTCCGGCCTTTTCGCCGGCCAACGCGCCCAAAGCCGATGCGCCCGGTCTGGCGCCCCTCACTCCCGAACACCCACACCGCGAGGTGAGCGCAGCTGAGCAAGCCACGCTTGCCAAGCTGCGGAAAGCGTTTCGCGCAGCCGCTTCGCCCGCCGCCCGTGCCGGGTCCGCTGCCGAGCTGGCTGACCAACTGGCCCAGACCCAACAGTACGACTCAGCGGGTTTCTATTACGAGCAGGCCGCCATTGCCAAGCCCGGCGAGAAATACCAACTGCTGGCCGCCAACCAATATTTTGAGGCCTTTGGCTTCGCGGCCACGCCCCAACGCGGCAAGGAGCTGGCCGCCAAAGCCCAGGCACTTTACGGCGCCGTGCTGAAAAATAACCCTGCTAATCTGGACGCCAAGACCAACCTGGCAATGACCTACGTGGCCTCGCCCCAGCCGATGCAGGGCGTGCTGCTGCTGCGCGAAGTGCTGGCCACTGACCCCACCAATGCCCCGGCGCTCTATAATCTGGGAATGCTCTCGATGCAGTCCGGGCAGATGGAAAAGGCCGTGGGGCGGTTTCTGGCGCTCGTCAAGGCACATCCCGACCACCTGAACGGTAATTTTTACCTCGGCGTGACGCTGGCCCAGACTAAGCAGCCCGCGGAAGCCCGCCGGGCGTTCGAGAAAACGCTGACCCTCTCGCCGGACCCGCAGCTCAAAGCCGCCGTGGAGCAGGAGCTGGCGAAGCTGAAGTAGGTTTTTAGTTGTTGGTTGTCCGTACTGCGGTTGTGAGAAACCATAAACCAAAAACGAGAAACCAAAAACCAACAACCAGAAACCATTAGGCCGAACCCGCTTTATTTCCGACCTTTGCGGCCCGGCTGACGAAGGCACCTGTTGTGGTAGCTCTTGGGCAGCCCTTCGGCCGGCTTCATTTCGGCTTCACGACCCTTTATTTTCACCCTTAACCAGCCCTCCGATGCCCTGCGGTAAAAAGAGAAAACGGCATAAGATCGCCACGCACAAGCGCAAAAAGCGCCTGCGGAAGAATCGCCACAAGAAGAAGTAGTTTTACTTCGCTGGTGCGGACTGGCCGGGTCCGGTGCCCGCCGCTGCCGACTACCGCCTCCGGGCGGGCAGTTGGCGGCGACGGCCCGGCCGGAGAGTCCGCACCTCGTCATTTATGCCGTTTCAATCCCGCCACGTACTGGCTGAACTAGTGGATGAGTAACGAACTGATTATCGGCTCCGCGCCGGAAGGCGAGCGCATTGCGTTGTTGCAGGACAAGCGCCTCGTCGAGTACCACCTGGATTCACCGGATACGCCCTACTCGGTGGGCGATATCTTCCTGGGTACCGTTAAAAAGGTGATGCCCGGCCTCAATGCCGCGTTCGTGGACATTGGCTACGAGAAAGATGCCTTCCTGCACTACGGCGACCTCGGCGAGCAGTTCCGCGTGCTCGACCGCTACGTGCAGGACGTGCGTCGGGGCAAAACCCAATCGGCGGCGCTTAAGGCGTATCAGCCCGATGCCACGCCGCTCGATAAGCTCGGCAAGGCGGCTGATGTGCTTAAAAAAGGGCAGCACCTGCTGGTGCAGATTCTGAAAGAGCCGATCTCGACCAAAGGGCCGCGCCTGACGTGCGATATCTCGCTCGCCGGCCGCTATCTCGTGCTGGTGCCGTTTTCGGACGTGATCAGCGTATCGAAAAAGATCATCTCCCGCACCGAGCGGGATCGCCTCAAGCGCCTGATGCAGAGCCTGAAGCCGGAAGGTTTTGGCGTCATCATCCGCACCGTGGCCGAAGGCCGCGAGGTGGCCGAGTTGGACCGCGACCTGCGCGCGGTGGTCGAAACCTGGGACAAAGGCTGGGCCGCGCTCCGGCAAGCCCGCGAGAACGACAAGATTATCGGCGAGCTGGGCCGTTCCACGTCGATTCTGCGTGATATGCTGAACGAGTCGTTCGACTCGATCATCGTCGAGTCGCCGACCGTGTTCGAGGACACCCGGACGTACCTCCAGCGGGTGGCGCCCGACCGGCTCGACATCCTGAAGCTCTACTCCGGCAAAACCAAGCTTTTCGAGGCCCACGGCATCGAGAAACAGCTCAAAACGCTCTTCGGCAAGACCGTGAGTGTGCCGGGCGGCGGCTATCTGGTGATCGAACACACCGAGGCGCTGCACGTGATCGACGTGAACTCCGGCTCGAAATCGAACTCCGAGTCGAACCAGGAAGCCACGGCCGTGGCCGTGAACCTGACCTCGGTGCGCGAGATTGCCCGCCAGCTTCGGCTCCGCGATATGGGCGGCATCATCGTCTGCGACCTGATCGATATGCGCTCGGCCAACGACCGCCAGCGTGTCCTGGACGCGATGATGGACGCAATGCGCACCGACCGCGCGCGCTACACCGTGCTGCCGATCAGCAAGTTCGGCTTGATGCAGATCACCCGGCAGCGGGTGCGGCCGGAGCAGAACATCATCACCGCTGAAGTCTGCCCGACGTGCGGCGGCACGGGCAAGATCAACGCGTCGATTCTGGTCACCGATGAAATCGACCGCGTGGTCGATGACCTGCTGGTGGGCCAGAACCAGGCGGGCATCTCGCTCGCCGTCCACCCCTTCCTGTATGCCTTCTACACGAAAGGCATCATCAGCCGCCAGATGAAGTGGTACCTGAAGTACTACAAATGGGTGAAGCTGACCAAAGACACCAGCCTGGGCCTGACCGACTTCCGCATCACCGACGAACGTGGCGAAGAGATCGAGCTACGCCCGCGCCAGCGCCCCGAAATGCGCCAGGTGCCGGATGAAGTCTTCGAAGACGCTGGTAATATGGTGGCCGACGAATAATACCGCCGCCTTATGGTCGCCGCACGGCCCGCCGGGAAACCAGTTCCCGGCGGGCCGTGCGGCGTTTAGGGGGCTCGGTAGGTCAGCGCGTGATCATCAGCCGCTACGCCTGCGCCCCGCCCCGCAGCAGGTAAAGCCCCGGCGCCAGGCCCTCGGTGGGCAGTTGCGTAGCGCCGGCAGGCACGGTCCGGACGGGGCGCCCCAACGCATCGGTCAGCGAGAAGGCCGCTGACATGGTGGTATCCGGCGCCGGTAATACGGGCGCGGAACGCCAAAAAAGGTCGGCCCCGCCGAATAGCGGCAGGCCGACCTTCTTTAACCGGAAAACGGGGGGCGAGACGTTGCGGCCGAAGCGTAATGGCGCCGGGCGCCTGCGTTTAGTGCTGCACGGCGATGCGGCGGGTTTCCACCGTTTCGCCCCGGCGGATGCGGAGCAGATACGGCCCGGCGGGGAGGTGCGCGGTGCGTAAGTCGAGCGTGGTGCCGGTTGCTTCCGCCAATTGGGTATGCCAGATGTGGCCGTACACGTCCAGCACCTGCACCTGCGTAACGGGGCTGGCTTTGGCAGCGCCTTCAGCGGCGGCTTCCTGCTCCCACCCGATGTGCAGTACGTCGTCGGCGGGCACCGGCTCTACCGTCACGGGCGGCGCCGGGCGGTACGGGCAAGGCCCCGATACAGCCCGCAGAAACAGATTATATGAACCGCCACCGTACTCACCGGTGCCACAGCTGTTCTCGCCCTGATAGTTGATGCCCACGATCAGCGTGGCGCGCGTCCCGTAAGGGTTGCTGGGCGAGGCCTGGTTGATGGGGGTCATCCGCCAGCTGGGCGGGTTGGGCTGGTTAGTACCCGTCCAGGGGCTGCCCGTGATGGTGGCCGTATAACCGCCGATCTGGTAGCCGTAAGTGGGGTAGATCGCCCACGTATAGCCAGTGGCACCGGCAATGGGGGGCAGTACAATGTCATACACGGCATTGCACGGATCGTTGGGATTGAAACTGATGCTCGCAGAGGCCGGCTCCAACGTTACGCCGTACAGCACGGCGTATGCCGTTACCTGCGAGGGCGTACACCATTTCGCATCGTTGAAAGCCTGTAGCCGGATGGGGCGCAGCCCGTTGATGGTGCCCACCGAGGCGACCATTACCGTGCTGTTGCCGCCGGAACCCGTAGTGGTCGCCACGAAAGGATCAGCCGCTGTACCCACTTTACCCACCGGGTCGGTGGCCGACGTGAACCGTAGGCTGCCGTCGGTGGTCCACCATTTCATCGTTTGGGCGCCCGGCGCGCTGCCGGTTAGTTGGCGGGTTTCGGTGGTGGTGCAAAGGGCCGGCACGGTGGCCGGCGTCACGACGGGCTGCACCAGTGCCGGGGCTACCGTTACCACGAAGTCCTGTACGGAGGTATACAGCACCGGGCCGAAGGCTATAGCCCTGACGGATGCCGTACAACGTAACGTAGCCGTGCCGAGTACGCCGGTAGTGACGACGCCGTTGAGCAACGCCGCCGACATCAGCCCAAGGTTAAAGATATTCAACACGGCCGTGCCGGCCGGGGCCGGAGCCGCTGCCTGCTGGTTGGGGATGGTCCATTGATAGGTCACCACCCCGCCCGCCATCGTCATCGACGCCGTGACCGCTGGCTGCACCCCGCGTCCGCAACTCACCGTCTGCGAGGAGGCCGAAAGCTGAACCTGCGGGCGGGGGCGCACGACGGGGCGGGAACTGATCGTGCTCGGTAGCGCGCCCGAACACCGGTTGTTGAGTGCCCGCACCGATACGGTGGCATCGCCGCCATTAACATCGGGGAAGACCATGATGCAATAAGCGTTTATGCTGCTGAACTGGCGTGGGGTGCCATCTGAAAGAGGACCATTGATATTGTCCCAGCGCCAACCGCTGGGAATGGTCCATTCGTAAAGCGAAACTTGCTCACTGGGGAAGTTACGCCACCCCACATAGGAAACGGGGTTGATGCAGAGCGTTACGACGGAGGCGTCGAGTGCCGGTATCGACGTAACCACGTTCCCGTTCTGAGACAGCCGTATCGGCGTCAGTTGCACACCAGAGAGCGTTGCGATATCGATGGAGTAAGTCGAAGACACTGTGCTGTTCGTCGCAGTACTACAATCTCTGGTCGTCACTTGAATCGTGTGCGCAGGGGTGTTGGGCGAATCGCTCCAGACCACCATACAGGTGGCTCCCAACTGGTTGATGGAGCTGTAGCCAACCGCGGTCCAGGTATAGGTACAGCCATCATTCGAAGCCGTTTGGTAATACTGCGGTGTGCCGGGGCATACCGGCTGTGGGGACGAGCCGAGGGCGCTAATGCCTGGGCCAGTAATATAGCGTTGGGCAAAGGCAGAAAAACTGAAAAAGCAGCAGATAATCAGAAGCCCAAAGGCTTTCCGGTTTTTAAAACTTGTTTCGGCTCGACAAGTAAAAAATGTCATTGTTTTGAGGATTAGAGGTGAGGGCTTCAGAAACTGGCGCTTATTCCAATGAATTGAACGGGGCGAAGCAAGACGGTAAAGCCACGGGTGGTGGAGCCGTAAGGCGGGGCGAAGAGCGGCGGCGGCACATCATAAAATTCCTCCGGTTTGTACCGCTCCCGGTAATACACGCCCACCAGCGCGGTTTCGGCAAACAATTGCCCGGAGCGCCAGACCCGAAAAGCAAGCCGGCCGAATAGCCGCGTTTGCACACTGGCGCGGGTTTGGGTGAGGATGGTGCCTTTGTTGAAAAATGTAGTATTGCCGTCGTTTATGCCCGTGTCCCGATAGTGATTTTCTACCCGCTCCCGCATTAGTGCCAAGCCTAACTCTGCGCCGTAGCCTGCTGCCCAACGTGGCGCTAAGGGCCGCTGCATTTCCCAGCCGCCAAACACTTGTGCCTCCCACGCGCGGCGGAGTGTTCCTTCAGGATGGGCGAAGGTGTCGTCGTCTACTTTGCGTGAGCCCTCATACTGCCCCACCACGCGCAGCCGCAGCGCACTGCGGGCATTCAGGTGCCGCTTGTACAACAGCCCCACGGGCAGGGCGCGGTTGGCAGTTAAAAAATGGTCGAGCTGGGGCGAGGCCGTCAGCCCCAATTCGTGCTTGAAAACGCGCGCCGTATCGGGCGGCAAGGGGGTAGCGGGCGGCACCTGAGCACGGCCCACCACCGGCAGGGCGCCGAGCAAAAGAGGTATCAAAAATTGTTTCATAGCCGCAAGGTAAGGGCGGCGGGCCGTTCGGGCGGGTTACGGTATCGTTAGAGGGCAAAAGAAAGCCGTTCGTGCGGAACGGCTTTCTTTCCTTACCCCACCCGCCGCAGCTCCACGAAGCTGAACCGGTGCGCGTGGCGTTCGTCGGCGGGGTGGTCTTCGCGCCATACTTCGCGCCATTGCGCTGGCGCGAGTGCAGGAAAAAAGGCATCACCTGGTACGTCGGTGTGGACGCGGGTGAGTTGCACGCGGTCGGCCAGCGGCAGGGTTTGCGCATAAAGCTCGCCGCCGCCAATGATGAATACTTCGTCGCTCAGGGCGCGGGCGGCGTGCAGGGCGTCGGGGAGGTTGGAGCAGACCGTGACGCCCAGGGGCGCGGCCCAGCCCACTTGCCGGGTCACGACGATATTGGGTCGCCCCGGCAGCGGCCGACCGATGCTCTCGAAGGTCTTGCGGCCCATCACCACCGGGTGGCCCAGGGTGAGCGCCTTGAAGCGTTTCAGGTCAGCGGGCAGGCGCCAGGGCAATTCGCCGTGCCGGCCAATGACGTTGTTCTCAGCGGCAGCGACTAGTAGCGTGAGCATCGGGAGGAATGAGGAATGAGGAATGAGGAAGTAAATATTGAAAAAATAATTTAAAAAAGCGGCTGTAAGGTTGTGTTACGGCTTCTGCTTTATAGTCGCAGGCCCCTTAACAGCTCCGTGACGGGCATTCGCTTTTTGCCTTCGAGTTGTACGTCCAACACCTGTAGAGCGCCGCCATCGGCCGTGCGGAAGGCGAGCAGCGCGCGGCCGTCGGTCAGCACGGTGCCGGGTGCTTCGTCGGAAGCATCGACGGACGTAGGTAGGGCTTCAGCGCGGAAGATTTTCAGCAGCCGGCCATCGGGCAGCGTGGTGAAGGCCGTGGGGAGGGGCGCCAGGCCGCGCACCCAGTTCACCAGTTCCGGGGCCGGTTTCGTAAAGTCGAGGCGTCCGGTTTCTTTGGTCAGCTTGGGGGCGAGCCGCAGATCAGGCGTGGCGGCGGGTTGGGGCAGAGGCTGAATCGTGTTGGCTGCCAGTCCGCGCACGGTGCGCACGGCCAGCGCCGCGCCGCGTAGCTGCAGCTTCTGATAAAGCGAGCCGAAATCGTCGGTTGGGTCGATGGGTTCAGCTTCCTGCAGTAACAAATCGCCCGTATCGATGGCGTGTTGCAGCCGGAAAGTGCTGACGCCGGTCTCGGTCTCACCGTGAATCAAGGCCCAGTTGATGGGAGCGGCTCCGCGGTACTGCGGCAACAGCGAGGCGTGGACGTTGAGGGTGCCGAGCGGCGGCATTGCCCAAACGACTTCCGGCAGCATCCGAAAAGCCACTACCACCTGCAAATCAGCCCGGAAAGCCCGTAGTTCCTCCAGAAAGACGGGGCTTTTCAGGTTAGTGGGTTGCAGTACGGGCAGGCCGTGCGCTTCGGCGGCGCGTTTGACCGGCGAGGCGACCAGCGTCTGCCCGCGTCCGGCGGGTTTGTCGGGCGCGGTCACGACGGCCACTACGCGCTGCCCATCAGCCAGCAACGCTTCAAGGGTGGCAACGGCGAAATCGGGGGTGCCAAAAAAGACGAGATTCATAAAGTCAAGCGATCAGTCGATTCTCAGCTTAGTCTGCGTGCGAAACAGCGTTTTTTCTTAAAGTCGCGCCGTCAGGGCTTGTTTGCTTCGGGGCGAGCCCTACTACATTTTGGCGTACGCTGCGCTCATTCCGCATAGAGCAGGTATTTTTTCCGCAAGGCGCGGTAAGCCGTCAGTTTCGGTGCCCAGGACGCTCGGATGGCCGTTTCGTCCAGCCCGGCTTCGATCTGGCGGCGCAACTCGTGGGTACCGGCCAGTTTGTCGAAGAAGTTGTTGAAAAACCGACTGCGGTCCGGCATTTTCTGATAAAACTCCAGCAGGTAGGTCAGGGTAAAGGAAGGCGCTACCGGCGCGACGGCGGTGCTGAGGTCGCGGCCAAAACAACGGCGGTTGGCCAGCAGCGGAGCGGCGTTGGCCGGGCCGGGTCGGGGCGTGAAGTGGAACGCCGTGTCGGGGTACGCGGGGTGACCGACGACCTCGAAGGGCGTTACGGTGCCCCGGCCCACGCTCACGCCGGTGCCCTCGAACAGACAAAGGGTAGGGTAGAGCCGGATGGCTCGCGCCGTGCGCAGGTTAGGCGAGGGCGCCACGGGCAGCGCGTAGGGGGTGCGGTGCGTGTAGTGAGCAACAGGAATCACGCTCAACTCAGCGCGAACGCCGTTCGCCAGCCAGCCCTCGCCATTCATCATTTGGGCCGCTTCGCCCAGCGTCAGGCCGTGGACGATGGGCAGCGGATCGAGGCCCACGAACGAGCGGCAGTCGGGTTCGAGGACGGGGCCGTCGCAGTAGTCGCCGTTGGGGTTGGGGCGGTCCAGAACCAGTAGCGGCTTATGCTGCTCGGCGCAGGCTTCCAGTACGTAATGCAGCGTCGAGAGGTAAGTATAGAACCGTGCGCCGACGTCTTGAATATCAAACACTAACACGTCGGCGTCGGCCAGGTGGCGGGCTGTAGGTTTCTTGGTGGCGCCGTAGAGCGAAGCCACGGGCAGCCCCGTGGCGCCATCTACGGAATCGGCGACGGCCTTGCCAGCGTCTTCGGTACCCCGAAACCCGTGTTCGGGTGCTAGAATCCGGATTACGTTCACGCCGGCCGCGCGCAACGTGTCGAGCAGGTGACGGCGCCCGACGCGGGCGGTCTGATTCACGACCAGCACCACGCGCAGCCCCCGCAGGCGGGGCATATACAGGGCCGGTTGGGCCGCACCAACTACCGGCGCCGCTGGTGGCACGGGTGGGCGAACGGCTGCCGAATGGTCTGGCGTGACGGATTTATCGGCGGCAACCGTCCAGGCTTTTGGCACCGCGCGGCCCGATGAAGGCACCGCCGCCCGTTGCGTCGTGCACTGCATCAGCAGCAGAGTCAGCATAACCAAAAGCGTAATCCGCGAACAATTCAGCATCCGCCGGCAAAGGTACCCGCTGCCGTCAACGGTCAGGATTCGCGGACGCATCAGAAACCAGTAAGGAGCAGCCCGGCCTCCGGTCGTACTTTCGCGCTCTGTGAACGTTACCCGTTATCTCGCCCGCAAATTCGACGACGCCGGCGCCGACTCGTTTTCTTCGTCCGTCACCCGGATTGCCATCACGTCCATTGCCATTGGGCTGGCCGTGATGATCGTGTCGTTTTCGATTCTGGAAGGCTTTCGTACCCAGATCGAGAAG
This sequence comes from Hymenobacteraceae bacterium, assembly GCA_031426455.1. Taxonomy (GTDB): domain Bacteria; phylum Bacteroidota; class Bacteroidia; order Cytophagales; family Hymenobacteraceae; genus JANNMJ01. The sequence continues at coordinate 28,446 of JANPLI010000064.1, forward strand.
AAAATCTTCACCTTCGGGGCGCACCTGCACATCTCGAAGTACGACACCAACAACGCCCTGGAAGGCACCCCCATCAAGTCGAATCTGGTGGTGGACGACCTGCGGAACTCACCGCAAATCGAACAGTTTCACGCTTTTGCGCGCAAGACGGCCATTATCAAGACCCGCACCGATGTGCTGGGCGTCGTGGTGAAGGGCGTGGCGAAGGATTACGTGGAAGCGCCAATGTCGCGCGATATCGTGGCTGGTCAGTTCATCCGTTTTCCGGACACCACCGCGTCGGATGATGTGCTGATCTCCCAGAAAATCGCCGATAAGCTGAACCTCAAAGTGGGCGATTCCACGCTGTTCTATTTTATTCAGAACCCGCCGCGGCTGCGTAAATTCCGCATTCAGGGCATTTACAAGACGGGCCTCGACGAGTTCGACGAAATTTTTGTGCTGGCCGATATCCGCCAGATCCGCGTCCTGAACGGTTGGCCGAACTCGCTGGTGGGCGGCTACGAAGTGCTGCTGAAGGACGTCAGCCGCCTCGATCCCGTGGCCGATTCATTGTACAAGACCCTCGCCACCGACGTGACGGTCGATAAGATCACGAACCAGTACAGTCAGCTTTTCGACTGGCTCCGGTTGCTGCACCGCAACGTGATCATCTTTCTGATCCTGATCATCTTCGTGGCGGCGTTCAATATGGTGTCCACGCTGCTGATTATGATGCTGGAACGCACTTCGATGATCGGCCTGCTCAAAGCCCTCGGCGCCACCGACGGGCAAATCAGTCAGGTCTTTTTCTACAAAGGCATTCCATTGGTTTTCAAAGGCTTACTATGGGGTAATGTGGTGGGCATCGGCTTCTGCGCGATTCAGTATTTCACCCACATACTGCCGCTGAACCCAGAGAACTATTATATGGATACCGTGCCGATTTACTGGGACTGGACGATCATCCTCGGCCTCAACCTGGCGATTCTGGCCACGGCCGTGGTGGCGGTTTTCCTGCCCACGATCTTCATTTCGCGCATCCGTCCGGTAGCCGCCATTCGGTTCGACTGAGCGGAAGCCGCTTGGCCTTGCTGGCAAACCGCGTATTTCCGCCAGCGTAGCGCGCCCGGCGGTCAAACCGGGCTGCGAGTCAGCTACCCGCCCAATTTCTTCCGCAATTGCTCTTCGATGATACCGCAGCCAATCAGGAAAGGCTTGTCGGTGATTTCGATCACGATAGCGTCCGCCGAAGTCCGGTAAGTGCCTACAATGGCCGCGCCGAATACGGGCAGATTAAAGCCGCCGGCTTCGGTGGTGCCGTCGAGGGTGCCGCCCGCCGAGCGCATTGCCGCCTGCGCGCGGGCATACATCGTTTCCGGGGTGGTCGTGTGGGCAATGCTGAACTGACACATTTTTGGTGGGTGGGAGGGTTTGAGGGTGGGTGGGCGTAAGCATAAAAAGCGCCCGCCGACCGGGCAGGACTGCTCGGTCGGCGGGCGCAAGGTAGGAAAAAACGGCTTCTTGGGGCTGTGCGCTTACTTGTCGTCCGACTCCCGCAGCGTCTTGGCGTACTCTTTAATGTCAATCGGGTCGTCGGATTCGCGCACCGAGGCGGCCGCTTGTAGCAGGAAATCTTTCAGGCCACCGGGCGTATCGCCTGTCAGGAGCGGGGCGCAGAGCACCAGCACCTGCCGGTTGCAGACCGTGCTGAAGTAGTGCCGCTCCGATACGCCGCGCTCGGCGGCGCCAGGCAGCGCAAACCACCAGTGCAGCAGCAGTCGGCCCTTGGACGTGGTTATGTACTCCTGTTTTACATCGCGAACGGGGCGTTGAAGCGAGAACTGCTCTTCGTCCAGATCAATGCGCTGCTGCGCCTGTAACAGCTCGCGGCCCAGCAGCACCTGCTGCCCGGCCGTGGGCAGCACCTTGCGGTCCGGAATGCTGAGCGCGCGTAACAGGCGGGCGTCCACCTGAATATATCCTTCCGTGCCGGGCGCAGGCTTGATTTCGTCCCCGACGATATCCAAGGCGAAGAAAGATTCTTGCGTGTTGAAGACCAGCGTCGCTCCGGTTTCGGTCTTGATGACCTTAGGAGGCAGCCCTTGTGCGACACCACCGAACGTTCCCAGCCAAACTAGCGAGAACACGAAAATTGACTTAGGAAGGAATCGCATAGGATTAAAATGCGAAAAGGTGATGACCGACGATTAGGAAAGAGCTAGAGCAACTACTGAACCAACCAGCGCGGGGGGGGATCGATAGTGGGTCAGTACAAATGTAACACGTTTCGCACCCAAAAGCAAGACAAGTTTGCGTTACAAAATTGGGCTTGGACGTGTGTGAGTTAGAATTAGATTTTTCAAGGACAAGGGGCCCTTCAGCGACAATTTGTTCTTGCTAAAGTTTAGTTTCGGTCGGGCTATACGCATTCCGCCAGGGCGTGGCTAAATATCGTTTATTTTGCTTAGCCGCCGCCGGAGTAAATCCAGTACCTGCACGGCGGTGTACTGAATATTCAGTTCCCGCCCCCGGTCGAAGGAAAACTGCCGGCTGACGGTGCCCGCCGCGTCGGCTACGGCAATGCAGATCGTGCCTACGGGTTTGGCCTCGGTGCCCCCGCCGGGGCCGGCCACGCCGCTGGTGGCCAGCGCCACGTCACAATTCAGCACGCGGCGGGCGCTTTCTGCCATTGCCCTTACCACCTCTTCCGAAACGGCACCGTGCTGCTCAATGACGGCTTCGGGTACGTGCAGCAGGTCTGCCTTCACGGCGTTGTCATAGGCCACTACGGCGCCTCGGAAATAAGCCGACGAACCGGCCACGCTCGTCAGGCGGTGGGCGACGTAGCCGCCGGTGCAGCTTTCGGCCGTACCAATGGTCAGGTTCCGGGCCGTCAGCAGTTGCCCGATGGCTGCTTCCAGCAGAATTTCTCCTTCAGCAAACAGATAGTCGGCGATGAGTGGCCGGAGCGCGGCAATCTGGCCTTCCATTTCGGCGTCCAGGGCGTCAGCGGTCATTCCGACGGGCAGCAGACCCGTGAGGCGCAGCCGGACCTGGCCCATATTCGGCAAATACGCCAGCTTGAGGTGCGCCGGAAGGCCGTCTTCCCAGGCACTGATGCGCTGCGCCAGAAAGCTTTCGCCGATGCCCACGGTCTGCACCACGCGGTGGCGCAGGGCGGGCGGGTTAAAGCGCGCCACGAGGCGCGGCAGCACCGTATCAGTCATCATCCGCTTCATTTCAAACGGAACGCCGGGCATCGAGATGAACACCGTCTGGCCGTCGTCGAACCACATTCCGGGGGCGGTGCCGAGCGGGTTCGGCACCACGTCGCAGGCGGCCGGTACCAGCGCCTGGGCGCGGTTCACGTCGAGCATCGGGCGGTTGAAGCGGGCAAAAATGCCCTCCACGTGCCGTAAAGTAGGTTCGTGGAGAATTAGCTCGGAGTCGAAGTACTTGGCTAGGACGTGTTTGGTAAGGTCGTCTTTGGTTGGGCCGAGGCCCCCGGTGATCAGTACCGCTTGGGCGCGGATGCGGGCGGCGTCCAGGGCCACGACGATGGCGGCGGCATCGTCGGAGACGGACGTGATCTGCACCACGCGCAGGCCGCGCAGCCCCAGTTCAGTACCCATCCAGGCGGCGTTGGTGTTCACGACCTGACCGTAGAGTAGTTCGTCGCCAATAGTCAATAGTTCGACCGTAATCATTTCAGCAAAAAAATGGCGCGGACGTCCGCTGCCGCGTAAAGGAAGGAAAAAACCGGCGGAACGGGCGGTTGCCGGAGCAGCCCGACCGGTGGCCGAAAGAAATGGCCTGCGGAACCCCGCATCTGGTACGATGTTCGGTAGCGCCCCACCAAACCCGGTTTTTCTCCGTCCCCAATGCACCTGATATCTCGCTTTCAATTTCCCGCGCTGCTGCTGACTTCCGCGCTGCTTGGCAGCTGCACGACCGCCCAGATTCAACAGGGCGTCAATACCGTACTCGGCTCGACTACCGGCGCCCAGCCCGTGACGGCCGCCGAAGCTGGCTCCGGCCTGCGGGAGGCCCTTCAGCAGGGAATCAGCAAGGGTACCGCGCAGGCGGGGCAGGCCGATGGATATTTTAAGAATCCGCTGATCAAGCTGCTTTTTCCGCCGGAAGCCCAGAAAGTGGAGCAGCGGCTGCGTCAGATTGGCCTGGGGGGGGAATGCGACAAATTCATCCTGGCCCTGAATCGGGGGGCCGAAAACGCAGCTCAGGAAGCTAAACCCATCTTCGTGCAGGCCATCAAGGACCTGACTTTCGCCGATGTCTGGGGCATTCTGACGGGCGAAAAGAACGCCGCTACCAATTATCTGCGCCGCACGACGACCAGCCAACTGGTGACGCGCTTCAAGCCGCACCTGACGACGGCGATCCAGCAAACCAACGCCACGCGCCTTTACGGCGACATCATCACGCGTTATAATCAACTCCCGCTGGTGCAGAAGGTGAACCCCGACCTGAGCGATTATGCCACCCAGAAAGCCGTAGAGGGGCTCTTTACGCTGGTCGAGCAGGAAGAACGGAACATCCGCACTAACCCGGTGGCGCGCACCACGGCGTTGCTGCGCCGCGTGTTTGCCAAACAGGACAGTTGAAACCGACCCAAGCGTAGGTCCGCCGAAAAAAGCGAATGCCCCGCTGAACAGACGTTCGGCGGGGCATTCGCATTAATTTGATCAGGTATTTTGATCAGGTGTCCGACTTTTTACTAGAAGTCGTCGTCGTCGTAGCCGGACGAGCGGCGCCCGCCGCGTCCGGAGCTGAAGGTGTCGTCGTCGGCATCGTCGTCGTCGTCATCGGCCACGAAACCGCCACCGCCGAAGCCGAGGTCGTCGTCGGCATCCAGATCGCTGCCTGCCGTGCGGTTCGCGGCGCTGATGGTGCGGTATTCGGCATCGCTCATACTGGCCAGGTCGAGGGCCTCATCGTGCGAGGAACCGGTATCGCGGTACATCAGGTAGTCCGCGTAGCGGTCATCGGCCGAACCTTTGCCTTTGCGGCCTTTGGTAGCGGGTTTGTCGTCGTCCTCGTCTTCGCTGAGAACGTCGAGATCAATATCGTCATCATCATCGACGACTGTGCCGCCGAAATCGTCGTCATCGTCATCGTCTTCTTCGCTGGAATGGCCTTTGGGCAGGTCCAGGTCATCGTCTTCGTCGTGAGCGGGGCGTTTCATCAGGTTCTGAAAAGCGGAAGCCAAAAAAGAATCGGTTGGAAAGGGAGCGCAAAGAAAAACGATGCGCGGCAAACGGGCGGCATTCTCAGCCACCTCTGCGGGACCGTAGTAGGGTTTCTAACAAAAAATCAGCGCGTTGTTGCAGGCCGGAAATGACTTATGTCAAGGGTAGCGGTGCAAAAAACCACTTCTTCAGGGATGTTGGACGCCACCATCACGAGCCGTTCCGGGGTGCAGGTATCGACGACCAACTGTTGATACCAGGCTACGCCGGTGCGGTCGAGGTTGGCGGTGGGTTCGTCGAGCAGCACAAAATCAGCGTTGGAGAGCAGGGCCAGGGCGAGCCGCAGGCGCTGGCGCATTCCGGAGCTAAGGTCGCGGACCAGTTTGCGGGCGGTCGGGCCGTCGAGCCGGGCGCGGGCCACGACCTCGTCGGGACTGCTGACGCCCATTCGCAGGGGCTTCAGGTTTGCCTGGAAGGTTACGGCTTCGGTCACGGTCAGCTCGTCGGGCAGGTCGAGGTAGGGCGCTGCCAGGGCCGTGTGGCGATACAGATGTTCCGGTGCCAAGGGTTGCCCCAGGCGGCAGTAGGTCACGCTACCTTCTGTGGGAGGCAGCCAACCCGCCAGCACGGCTAGCAGGGTACTCTTGCCGGCGCCATTAGCCCCAAGAATGGCGGTGGGTTGCCCAGCCCGAAAAGCGACGTCCAGCCCTCGGAAAACCCATTGCCGGTGGTAGCGCTGGCCCAGACCGGCGGCAGTGAGAATCATTGAGTGATTGAGCGATTGAGTGATTTTTTGTGATTGCATGATTTTGCGGCTGGTTAATTAATCGCTCAATCAAAAATAACTAAATCGCTCAATCTTTTTCAGTCCGCATCATCGGCGTTGGAGGTGGCGCGCGGCGTCCGGATTACGCCCCGGCCGCTGGAGCGCACGAAGTGCAGAATTTCGTCGCGTTCCGGCGAAGGTGGTAATTCCAGTTCGATGCGGTTCATTGCGGCCGACATATTCAGCCCGCTCAGGTACGTCAGCCGATAAATCTGCTGGATTTCGTTGATTTTTTCGTTGGAGTAGCCCCGCCGCCGCAGTCCGATGGAGTTGATGCCCGCGTAGGCAATCGGCTCGCGGCCGGCCTTCACGTACGGCGGCACGTCCTTGCGGACCAGCGAGCCACCCGACACCATCGCGTGCTGCCCGATATGCACAAACTGGTGGATGGCCGTGGTGCCGCCCACAATGGCCCAGTCGCCGATCTCGACGTGTCCGCCCATCTGTACCGAGTTGGCGATGATGCAGTTATCGCCGATCACGCAGTCGTGCGCAATGTGCGAGTAGGCCATGATCAGGCAGTTTTTGCCGATGGCTGTGCGCTGGCGGTCGGCAGTGCCCCGGTTCACGGTCACGCACTCGCGGATGACGGTATTGTCGCCGATGACAACGGTTGTGTTTTCGCCGCTGAACTTGAGGTCCTGCGGCACGGCGGCAATCACGGCACCAGGGAAAATCTTGACGTTGCGCCCGATCCGGGCACCTTCCATAATCGTCACGTTTGGCCCGATCCAGGTGCCTTCGCCGATCTCCACGTTCTGGTAGATCGTAGTAAACGGCTCGACGACTACGTTCTGGGCAATCTTCGCGTCGGGGTGGATGTAGGCGAGGGGCTGATTCACAATAGTGACTAGTGACTAGTGACTAAAAATTATACTCCGTCTTTTCTGATGATTGAGGCGGCCATTTCGGCTTCCATCACTACCAGGCCGTTCACGAAGGCCTGGCCCTGCATCTTGGCGATGCCGCGTTTGACGGGTGCCAGCAGCTCGCAGCGGTAGATGATCGTGTCGCCGGGCAGCACCTTGCGGCGGAAGCGGCATTTTTCGATGCCCAGGAAGTACTGCCAGTAGTTTTCCGGGTCCGGCACAGTATTCATCACCAGAATGCCACCGGTCTGGGCCATTCCTTCCACTTGTAGGACGCCCGGAAAAACCGGGTTGCCGGGGAAGTGGCCCTGGAAAAACTCCTCGTTCATCGTGATGTTTTTCACCGCTGTCACCATCTGCGCGTCGAGGTGAATCACCTTGTCGATCATCAGAAACGGGTAACGGTGCGGCAGGAACTGCATCACCCGGTTCACGTCCATCACCGGCTCGCGGCGCGGGTCGTAGGTGGGCACGTTGAGGGTGGCGGCTTCCTTCATTTTCCGCTTGATTTTGCGGGCCAGCGCCACGTTGGCGGCGTGGCCGGGGCGCGCCGCCAGAATCTGGCCTTTCAGCGGGCGGCCCACCAGCGCGAGGTCGCCGATCAGGTCGAGGAGCTTGTGGCGGGCGGGCTCGTTCTTGAAGCGTAGTTCGGTGTTGTTCAGGATGCCTTCCTTCTGCACCTTCACCACGGGCTTGCCCAGCAGGTCGGCCAGGTGTTGCAACTCGTCTTCCTGCACCACGCGGTCCACGACCACGATGGCGTTGTCCAGGTCGCCGCCTTTGATCAGGTTCTGTTTGAAGAGCGACTCCAGCTCGTGCAGAAAGCAGAACGTCCTGGAGGAAGCAATCTCCTTCGGAAACTGGTCGAGGTCGGTAATCGAGGCGTGCTGCGAGCCGAGAATGGGCGAGTTGTAGTCCACCATCACCGTCACGCGGTAGTCGTTGAGCGGCAGCGCGGCCATCTCGACTTCCCGGCTGGGGTCGGCGTAATGAATGCCTTCGGGGATCTCGAAATACTGGCGCAGGGCGTTCTGTTCCTGAATGCCGGCTGCGGTCAGGGCATTCACGAAATCCATCGACGAGCCGTCCATAATGGGCGGTTCGGGGCCGTCGAGTTGGATCAGAATATTGTCGAGCTGCATCCCCACGAGCGCCGCCAGCGTGTGCTCGACGGTATGGACGCGGGCGCCGTTCTGTTCGATGGTCGTGCCGCGCGACAGGTCCACGACATTATCCACGTCGGCGTCCACGGTTGGTTGGCCGGGTAGGTCGATGCGCTGAAACTTAAAGCCGTGGTTGGGCGGCGCGGGCTGAAACGTCATCGTAGCCACCACGCCGGTGTGCAGGCCCACGCCCGAAACAGTAGCCGGACCGGCAATCGTGTGCTGTTTATCAGTCATTTATTTAGAAGGCTGCAAGCCATTAGCTTCAGACGGCAGGCCTGAATACAAAAGGTTGAGGAAGGTAAGGGGGCGGCCAGCCGGAGGTTAGGAGTCCTGCGGCTTATCGCTGGGCGCCGGTAATTCCTGGCTCGCCCGCAGGTCCTGCACCTGCTTTTGCAGTTCCGGCAGGTGCCGGAAAACGGCCGATGCGCGCAGATTCTGTTTATAGTCAAAAGCGGGCGATCCCTGGATGAAGGACCCGGATTCTTTCACGGATTTGCTGACCCCGCTTTGTGCGCCCACAATGGTGCGCGCCGCGATGCTGATGTGCCCCACCACGCCTACCTGCCCGGCGAGGGTGCAGTAATCGCCGATTTTAGTGGAGCCGCTGATGCCCGTTTGGGCCGCGATGACGGTATGACGCCCCACTTCCACGTTATGGGCAATCATCACCAGGTTATCGATCTTGGCGCCCTGCCGGATCAACGTCGAACCCATCGTGGCGCAGTCGATGGTGGCATTGGCTCCGATGCTCACGTCATCTTCCAGCACCACATTGCCCACCTGCGGAATCGGGCGGTACGAGCCGTCGGGCTGCGGTGCGAAACCAAAGCCGTCGGACCCGATCACGGCGCCCGCGTGCAGCACGCACCGTGCGCCGATCACGCAGCCAGCGTACACCTTAGCCCCGGCATAGAGCGTGGTGTCGTCGCCAATCGTCACGTTATCACCTATGTAGGTGTTCGGATAGAGCTGCACGTTGCGCCCAATGCGGCAGTTTTTGCCGATGTAGGCAAACGCCGCGCGGTAGTGACCCTCGCCGATGGTGGTGCCCGCACCCACAAAACTTGGCTCTTCCACGCCGGTCAGGGCGGCGCGCGTCAGGCGCTGATAGTGTTCCAGCAGGGCCGTGAAGCCGGAATAGGGGTCAGCCACCCGAATCAGCGTCGTGCGCACGGCTTCGCGTGGCACCAGCGTCTCGCTTACGATCACGGCCGAGGCGCCGGTCGTGTACAGGTGGTGCTCGTACTTGGGGTTGGAGAGGAAGGCCAGCGCGCCCGTATCGGCTTCTTCAATCTTGGCCAGCCGCGAAACCCGCGCCGCGCCGTCGCCTTCCACGCGCCCGCGTAGCAGTTCCGCAATCTGATCGGCCGTAAACTCCATAGAGGGCGCAAAACTACGGCCGGGGCGGTTGATGTGCTCAGCCGGAGAATATGCTGATGAGGGGTACGGATTGCGGCGACCTGACATCTAGATGCGCGAATGAACTCCGCATCAGCAAATCAGCCCATCGACCAAATCAGCCCATCAGTCCTACTACATAATCTCCTTCGGAAACGCCAGAAAATATTTTTCCACTTTGCGACTCAGGGCCTGGATATTCGGCAGGTCCGAAGCGTCGGCTACGTCCACCACGTGGCCGGCTTTGGTCAGCACCGCGATGCGGTCGGCGGTGGAGGTGTCGTAGGCATTATTGCCGACGCGGCCCGTCAGCAGCAGATGCCCGGCCTCTTCGTCGGGTAGGCCGAAGGTGCTGGCAATCAGTTCCTGCGTACCGGCCAGCAAATCAGGGTCGAAGGGGGTGGGCGAAAGCTGAATTTTGAACAGCCGGCGGTCCAGAATCCCACTGGCCAGGTAGCGCAGCACGGGGTCCGGGTGGTGGCGCCATTCTTTGATGGCCGACCAGATATCGGCGTCGTCGAGGTTGACGAAGTGCTGAATCGCCGCTGCATCGGCGATGAACTGCGGAAATGTCAGCTCCCGGCTCAGAAAATAGTGCAGACTGGTGGACGCCGGCACCGCCCCGCCGCGCGCCATCAGTTGGCGGGCGCGCTGCACCAGGCGTAGTACCATATGTTCGGCGGCCAGCACGGTTTTATGCAGATAAACCTGCCAGTACATCAGCCGGCGGCTGACCAGAAAGCTCTCGATGGAAAGGATTGCTTTTTCCTCCATCACGAGCTGCTCCTCGACCACGGTCAGCATTTTCAGCAGCCGGTCGGCGCCGATCTGACCTTCCTGCACCCCGGTGTAGAACGAGTCGCGGTTGAGGTAGTCGAGCCGGTCCATATCGAGCTGCGACGAAACCAACTGATGAAAAAACGGCCGCCGGTAAGTGCCCCGAAACATCTGAATCGCCAGTTCCAGGCGCCCGCCGAACGTTTCGTTCAGACTTTCCATCAGATGCAGCGACACCTGTTCGTGGTGAACGTGGTGAAAGATGGCCGTCTCCAGGGCGTGCGAAAACGGCCCGTGGCCGATGTCGTGCAGCAGAATTGCCACCTGCGCGGCCTCGCTTTCGGCCTCTGAGATGCGCGTTCCTTTCGCTTGCAGCGTCTGAAGCGCGAGCTGCATCAGGTGCATCGCGCCCAGGGCGTGGTGGAAGCGCGTGTGCAGCGCGCCGGGGTACACGAACTCCGTCAGGCCCAACTGCTTGATGCGCCGCAGTCGCTGAAAGGTGGGGTGTTCGATGAGGTCGAAGAGCAGCTCGCCCGGCACGGAAATGAACCCGTAAACGGGGTCGTTGATGATCTTGCGTTTGTTCATAATGGAGCGGTGGTGCGCTGCGTGGGGGTGGTGAGGTTGGTGGGGTAATGCGGCGGAAAAGCGAATCTGCCCGTAAAGGTCCGACTGAACCCAGGCAATAAACGGGCGGGTTGTTCGTTCTTCGTGCCGCCAACGGGTCGGGTGCCGGGCAACCTTTGCGGGGCGCGGGCGCATCAGGTCGTGGCGGGCTTTCACTTTGCGCTTCACGCGCTTTCTGCTGCGGGGCGAAGCCCCTGGCTACATTTCTTTTATGCAACGTTATAACATCCTTTGGGCCGACGACGAGATCGACCTTCTCAAACCGCACATCCTTTTTCTGACGGAGCGCGGCTACGACGTGACGGGCGTCAATTCCGGCACTGATGCCGTGGAGATCATTCAGGAGAAAAACTTCGACCTGGTGCTGCTCGACGAGAATATGCCCGGCCTGACGGGCCTCGAAACGCTGACCCAGATCAAGGCCTTGCGCCCGACGATTCCGGTGGTGATGGCCACCAAGAGCGAGGAGGAACATATTATGGAAGAGGCGATTGGCGCTAAAATCGCTGATTACCTCATCAAGCCGCTGAACCCGAATCAGGTGCTGCTTTCGCTCAAGAAGCTGCTCGACAACCGCCGGCTGGTGGAGGAAAAAACTAACTCCGCTTACCAGCGCGATTTCCGCCAGCTCGGAATGCAGCTCGGCGACCGGATGACGCCCGCCGAGTGGGTGGAAACCTACAAAAAGCTGATCCGCTGGGAGTTGGAAATCGACGCCACCGAAAATAAGTCGATGGCGGAAGTGATCACGATGCAGAAAGACGAAGCCAATACGGCGTTCGCCAAGTTCATCGAAAAAGATTACGAAGGCTGGATCAACAAAGAGGACAAGGACCGGCCGATGTTCTCGCACGAGTTGTTTAAGGAGCGCGTTTTTCCGTTGCTCAAAACCAGCACCGTGCCGGTGTATTTCGTGCTGATTGATAACCTGCGCTACGACCAGTGGCGGATTCTGGAGCCGCACATCGCCGAGTATTTTACCGTCGATCAGGAGGAATTGTACTACTCCATCCTGCCCACCACCACGGCCTACGCCCGCAACGCCATTTTCGCGGGAATGCTGCCAGCCGAAATCCAGAAACGCTACCCCAATATGTGGGTTTCGGATGACGATGACGAAGGCAAAAACCTCCACGAAGCCGAGTTTCTGGACATCCAGATGCAGCAGAACAAGGTGACGGAGAAGTTTTCTTATAACAAGATCACGAATCTGGAGGCCGGCCGCGAACTGGTGCGCAAGCTGCCCAACCTGCACCAGAACAAGCTCAACGTCATCGTTTACAACTTCGTGGATATGCTCTCGCACGCCCGAACGGATATGGCGATGATCCGGGAGCTGGCCTCCGACGAAAGCGCCTACCGCTCGCTCACCCGTTCGTGGTTTCTGCACTCGCCGCTGTTCGAACTGCTGCGCGGTATTGCCGAGAAAAAAGGTCGCCTCATCATCACCACCGACCACGGCACGATTCGCGTCAAGCGCCCGGTGAAAATTGTCGGCGACCGCAACACCAATACCAATCTGCGCTACAAGCACGGTAAAAACCTGGGCTTCGACGAGCGCGAGGTATACACCGTGCGCAAGCCAGAGCGGCTCTTCCTGCCGAAGACGAACGTCTCGACGGCGTACGCCTTCGCGCGCGGCGATCAATTCTTCGCTTACCCGAACAACTATAATTACTACGTGAACCACTATCGGGACACTTTCCAGCACGGCGGGATTTCGCTCGAGGAGGTCATCATCCCATTCGTCACGCTTTCGCCCAAAGGCTGATTGCGGAACCGGGTTGAGCGCGATGATTTTCTGGCGGGTGGCTTCGACCTTGGGGTTGGAGCCGCCCGTTCTTTTTTAGCTCAACGTGATGGTGGACGCGCGGAAATCGACACAGACCTTGTAGCCTGCGAGAAAATCGAGACCGAGCATTCCGTGGAACTCCGTCAGGATGTGCTGCGCAAAAAAATCGTAGGAACAGACCTCGAAATCAGTGCGCGTGACGCCCAAAGCCGTCAGCGACGTGACCTGGAACACGTGGGCCTCCACGATGCCGCCCGCCGTCTCGAACGACACCTGCCGGTGTGCGTCAGCCAGGCGGTAGCCCGTCATCAGTAGGAAGGTCAACTCCATAACGGTATGCGAGGCACCTGTATCAAAGGCCAACACCGCGTCGGCGTTTGTGAACCGGCCGGGCACGAGAATCAGACTTTCTGCGGATGGACGCTGAAACTCGGTCGTGCTCATAACAGCCAGCGCCGATTCTGGGGCATTTCGCCCGTATAGAAGTAGGTAATCGTCTGGCTCTCGCCGCGTACGGAGGCCGCTTGGTACCCCAGCTCCCGTTTGTCTTTGCTGGCAAACAAGACAACAGCGCGGAGTAGGTTATCGGTAAGCGGCATCCCAACTTCCGGCTTGCGGAGTTCCGGGTCACCGATGAGTACCCACTGATCGGGGTACTGGGCCTTGATTTCGGTCAGGGTCAGCGTAGGCATCGCGCGTGGGCGTTGGGGGTTGGACGAAGATAGCGCAAACCAGCCCGCCTGCGGGAATGTGCCCCCCTGCCGCAAAGGCCAAACCGCCCGCGAAGGGCATTCCGAGTGCCTGCCTACTTCGAATCAAATCCGGGCAACGCTATTGCAAACATAGGGGAGGGGGTATTGCGCAAGCTTTCGCCAAAACATTTTTGCTTTCGGCCCTGCCGCCCGCCCCATCACGCCCCTTCGGCCCCGGCCGTACCTTCGTGGCCTGTGTCACTTTCTTTTGCTCTTGCTTCGCTGGCTGATTTACCCGCCGCCGCGCGTTGGCTGTTGGCGCACCTGAACGGCGCCACAGTCGTGTTGCTCGACGGCCCGATGGGCGCCGGCAAAACCACCCTGGTGCGGGCCGTGGCGGCGGAAATGGGCGTGACGGATGCGGTCTCGTCGCCGACCTACGGCCTGGTCCACGAGTATCGGACGGCCATGGGCGCGCCGGTCTATCATATGGACCTTTACCGCGTCGAGGCAGAGGCAGAGTTGGCCGCGCTGGACCTGTTTGCGTACTTCGATTCCGGCCACCTTTGCCTGGTCGAGTGGCCCCAGCGCCTGGGTGAAACGGCGCTGCACGCGCTGCCGCCCGCCGCTCACCTTACCTTAGAGGTGACGACGGCTACCAGCCGGCGCCTCCGGCTGCGTACCTAGCGCCGCAACGTGCTGCTTTCTTTCGTTTTATGCGCGGCTTCGCGCTCGCCTTGTTCCCTGGAATGGCCGAACTCTACCCCCCCGGACCCGGACTTGAAAGCCTGACGCGCGCCGCCGCTGGTGCCGCAATCGCGACGGCCACCGCCGTCGCGCCGACTCCTAAAGAGCTGATGCTGGCCGTCGAGACGCGCCGCAAGCGCCTCTTTATCGGGCTGCCGCGCGAAACGTCGCTTCAGGAAAACCGCCTCGGCCTGACGCCGGAGGCCGTGCGTCACCTCATCAGCGAAGGCCACGAGATTGTGATTGAAACCGGCGCCGGCGAACCGTCGAAGTTTTCGGATCACCAGTTTTCCGAAGCCGGCGCGCGGATCGTTTACTCCACGCCGGAAGTGTACGAGGCCGATATCATCCTCAAGATTGCGCCCCCGACGCTGGACGAGATGGAGCATCTGCGGCCGAATCAGACCCTGATTTCGGCGCTCCAGTTCGGCGCCCTGACGGCCGAGTACGTGGCCGCGCTGGGCCGGCGCAAGATCAACGCGCTGGCCTTCGAACTGATGAAGGACAAGTCCGGCTCCAAGCCGGTAGTGCGGGCAATGTCGGAAATCGCCGGCTCGACGGTGATGCTGATTGCGGCCGAATATCTGAGCCAGAGTGCTGAAGGCAAGGGTATTATCGTGGGGGGCATTACCGGGGTTCCGCCCAGCAAAGTGGTGATTCTGGGCGCCGGTACGGTGGCCGAGTATGCCGCCCGCGCCGCCTCCGGCCTGGGCGCCGAGGTGAAGGTTTTCGATGACCATATCTACAAGCTCCGGCGGTTGAAGTACAACGTCGGGGCGCAGCTTTATACCTCGACGCTCGATTCGGCGGTCGTTTGGGAAGCCATTCAGCGCGCCGATGTGGTGATTGGGGCCATTTCGCCGGAGCAGGGCCAGATTCCGTTCATCGTGCCGGAGGAAGTGGTGTCGCGGATGGCATCCGGCGCCGTCATCATCGACGTGGCCATCGACCAGGGCGGTTGTTTCGAGACGAGCCACCTCACTACCCACGACCGGCCCGCGTACCGCCGCTACGACGTGATTCACTACTGCGTCCCCAATATCGCCAGCCGCGTGCCGCGCACCGCCACGCACGCGCTGAGCAATATTTTTACGCCAATTTTTCAGGAAATCGCCCGCAATGGCGGCATCAACGAGGTGCTCTTCACCAAAGACCATTACCGCGCGGGCGTTTACCTCTACAAAGGCTCGCTCACGAATGCGATGATGGCTAAACGTTTCAATATGCGTTATAAGGAGCTGGCGCTGATGATTGCGGTCCGCAACTAAAAGCCGGGCAGCGGGCGGGAGTGGACAAGAAGGGCTGATGGGTAGGCGGCTTCCGATGCGTGCTGGCGCGCCACCGCACCGCCAAAAACCGTAACTTCGGGCACTCAACTAAACCAACCCAATCAGCCCGAATGAAGAATCTGCACCCGGAAAAAACCATCGATGGCCGCGTCCTGCGACCGGAAAGTTTGATGATGAGTTATGGCTACACGCCCGCCTGGAGCGAAAACGCCATCAAGCCGCCGATTTTCCAGACCTCGACCTTCGTTTTTCGCTCGGCCGAAGAAGGTAAGGCGTTCTTCGAGCTAGCCTACGGCCTGCGTCAGGCCGACCCCGCCGAGGAGATGGGGCTGATCTACTCGCGCCTCAACAACCCCGGCCTCGAAATTCTGGAAGACCGGCTGACCCTTTGGGACGGTGCCGAAGCTGCCGCCACGTTTGCCTCTGGAATGGCGGCCGTCACGACCACGATGCTGGCGCTGCTTTCGCCCGGCGACGTGGTGCTGCACTCGGAGCCGGTGTACGGTGGCACCGACTTCTTTCTCAAGAATATCCTGCCGCGCTTTGGCATCACGGCCATTGGATTTCTGCCCACCGCCTCGCCCGCCGAGATTCAGGCCAAGGCCGAAGCGGCGGGCGGTAAGCTGGCAATGGTGTTCGTGGAAACACCCGCCAACCCGACAAATCATCTCATCGACCTCGACGCCTGCGTGTCGCTGGCCCGCGCGTTTTCGACGGACGAAAAGACCGTGCGCGTGGTGGTGGACAACACCTTTCTGGGGCCGGTTTTTCAGCACCCGCTGCGCCACGGCTGCGACCTGTGCGTCTATTCGGCCACCAAGTTTCTGGGGGGGCATTCCGACCTGATTGCCGGCGCCGTAGTCGGTTCGAAGGCCCTGCTGACGGAAATCAAGGCGATGCGCACATTTATGGGCACGATGTGCGACCCCAACACCGGCTGGATGCTGCTGCGCTCGCTGGAAACGCTCAAGCTACGGATGGAGCGCGCGGCGCAGTCGGCGGCGGTGGTGGCCGACTGGCTGCGGGCGCACCCCCTCGTGACGCGCACTTACTACCTCGGCCACCTGGAAGGCAACGCCGTGCAGACCGACATTTACCGCCGCTGCTGCCTCTCGCCGGGGTCGATGATTTCCTTTGATATTCAGGGCGGTGAGGCCGAAGCGTTTCTGTTCCTGAACGCGCTGAAACTCGTGAAGTTGGCCGTGAGCCTGGGCGGCACCGAAAGCCTGGCCGAACACCCAGCTACGATGACGCACTCCGACATTGCGCCGCCCGTGCAGCGGCAGATGGGCATCACGGCCCAGATGGTCCGCCTCTCGATTGGGGTAGAAGACCCGCAGGACCTGATCGCGGACCTGAACCAGGCCTTCGCGCGGGTTTCGGCAGTCGTCGCTACGCGGATACCCGCAGTGGCAGAACTCTTAATGGCCTAATCAGCAAGCCAATGCAATTATCACCAGCCTTGATTACGGGCCTGCTGGCCATCGGCGCCTGCGCGGGCTTTCTGAGCGGCCTGGTCGGCATCGGCGGGGGCATTATCATCGTGCCGTCGCTGATCTTTCTGCTCGGTTTTACGCAACACCAGGCGCAGGGCACCTCGCTGGCGGTGCTGATGCTACCGGTGGTGGGCCTGGGCGCTTACGAGTACTACCGGCGCGGCCATATTACCCCGGCGCTGCTACCGGCCATTGGCGTAATGGCGGTGGCCTTCGTGGCAGGCTCGTGGCTGGGCGGACGCACGGCTAATGTGCTGCCCGACGACGTGCTGCGCCGTGTTTTCGGGGCGCTGCTGCTCGTGTTGGGGGTGAAGTTCCTGTTTTTTGGGAAGTAAGCGGTCAGCCAGAAGTTAGCCAGCATTTTTACCAACAGACGATATGCGAGTTCGAGGGAAAGTCAGCTTAGATTTGGCCTCTGCGAAACTCAACGTACCCGGCGAGTCATTTTACGGTTCGCTCGGCGATGTGCGGTTGATTCCAAAAGGCCGCGTAATTTGTGGCTGACCACCTAATTGGTTATTCTGTACCCCCCCTTTTTTGAGCATAAAATAAAATTTTTACGAATTTAAAATTTTTAGCTTTGGCAAAAAAAGTCAGATCGACTCTGTTAAAGGTTATTCCAACACTCGTTTTGGTGGAAGAGGAACGAAGATTTCGAATTCAATCGCTCTTGAAGTCGGAGGGTCGAAAGCTCACTTTGGGATTTCCGCCCAAAAAAGTCAAATTATGCACATGAACGGGATTTTCACCGATTTTGAAAAATAGCATAGCTTTTGTTTATTTAAAATAGGCGGTACAACTAACGTATCTGGTGGCACAACTGAACTTGGAGTGAAGACTTCTATTGGAGGCAGCTTCATTTTCGGCATTAATTCTGAATCAGGGCTTTACCACTTAAAATAATGTTATTATTAAAGATTTTTACTAATTTTGTTTTTGTCCAGTTATCAATGGCAGGAATTGTTATTGGTGCAGCATTAATTTTATTAGCGGAACTATCAACTGATGATGGCCCACTAAACGCTTGCGCATATTTTGTTGAGCACAGTTACAAAAGATATAATTCGTACATAACTCCTGAAGTAACCCAGGAAAAATTATTGATTAATAAAAAAAATTTAAAATTTTAAATCTTAGCATAACAGACCGGAGTTCTCGTTTGACAGATACGCTTGTTTTTGTGCTTGATTCAAATGACTCAATAATTTCAATAAAAAATATAAATTAATAAGTTTAATTGATTAATCACAACTAATACAGCAAACGAAAAAATCACAAATTTTTGCAGATTTCGCGCAGATTTTTACTGATTTAGCATCTGTGACAATCTGCGTAAAATCCGTGAAAATCTGCGATGAGATGCCGCATAATTTCTGGCTGACCACTTAACTCTACTTTGGCAATTCAGGTGGGGGCATTTCGGCGCTGATCTGGACGCTGTAAGTACTTGGTTCGCTTGATGATGGCCGCTTGCAGCGCGTCGTTCTGGTCGAGTTTGTTGCGGAGTTTTCGCGCCAACAGGAGC
>JANPLI010000065.1:0-6435 GCA_031426455.1 Hymenobacteraceae bacterium
CCTCCCCCCCCCCCCCCCCCCCCCCCCCCCCCCGCCCCCCGCCCCCCCAAAAAGTCTGTAAATGAGACAGATAGACGCCGATGGCTACTTCCCGAAGCTACCACCGGCTGGCAGCCGTGGGAAGTACCCTTCGACACCGACCCCGATTGGCCCCAAGCCTTGCAGGCTGCGCTCACGGCCTACCGGCAGGCGTGGCGCGCCAAGCAGGACGAAGTAGATGCCGCCATCCAGGCCAACGCCGAGCCGGTACCCCTCGTGGACGTGCCCGACGTGGTGAAGGGTGTGGTGCGCGTCAGCGGCCCGTTCACGGTAGAGGGCGTGTTTCCGGTCGAAGATTCGGGCCTCGCCGCCGCTGAATCGCCCATCGGCGGCGCCCCCGAAGACGACCTCGAAACCTTCGGCCAGCCCGGCCTGGCCGATGCCCCCCGCAACGCCGCCGCCCACCGCGACGAGATGCTGCGCCTGCTCAAGAACGACGGCGTACTGTTTCTCAACAAAAAGCAGAAGCTGTTCAAGAACAAAGAGCTGACCCCGCTCGACGGCGTACTGCACGCCGAAGGCGAATGGTACCACGACGACACCCCCGCCGACGTGCAGCGCGTGGCCGTGGTGGTGGGGCCGGCCCTGGGCAACATCACCCAGAAGCAGGTAGAAGACGCGCTGCCCCGCGCCGCCCGCTACGGCTACGACGACCTGCTGTTCGTGGGCTTCGGCTTCGACGGAATGGCCCAGCAGCTGCTCGACGAAGCCGACCACCCCAAGGTGCGGCTGCACTACGTCACGATCCGGCCCGACGTGGCGATGAAGGGCCTGCTCAAGAACTCGCCCGGCTCGCAGCTCTTTACCGTGTTCGGGCGGCCCCGCGCCGAAATCCGGGCCGTGCCCGGCGGGCTGTGGCAAGTGGAGATGACCGGCGTGGACATCTACGACCCCGTGGCCAACGTGGTGAATGCCACCAAAGGCGACAAGATCGCCGCCTGGTTTCTGGACCGCGACTACGACGGCCGCACCTTCTGCGTGACCCAGGCTTTCTTCCCCGACCGCAAGGCGTGGGAGAAGATCGGTAACGCCCTCAAAGGCAAGCTCAACGTGGAGGCGCTGGCTGCCCTGAGCGGCAAAATCTCGCTGCCATTCCAGGCCGGCGAGCACGGCCGCGTAGCCGTGAAAGTGATCGACCCGCGCGGCAACGAAGTAATGGCCGTGCTGCCGGTGCCCACCAAAGCCGAGAAAAACTAAGTGGCCAAGACCCGCAAAAGCGCGCAGGTTGAACCGGAGGTTCAGCCCGTGCAGGCCGTGGAGCGGCCTATCCTGTGCTCGCCCTACGATGTGCCCACCGAGCACTGGTACTACCCCCCGAAAGAGAAGGCGAAGGTGATGCCCGGCCGGCGGCCGGCGTCGTACTTCTTCACCACCGACAAAGGCGGCGGCACGGCGCAGCTCGACGTATTCGCCGAAGAAAACCGGGCCGGACTGGCGCTAGTCAACCGCCTCCGCGACGACGTGCGCCGCTGGCGCGAAAGCGGCTACGAAGGCGCCACCCAAACCACCAAAACGCTGCTGCGCTACTGGGCCAACCCCGAGCGCGAGCGGCGGCTGTTCTTCTGCCAGCGCGAAGCCGTGGAGACGGTCATTTACCTGGTGGAAATGCTGGAACAGGGCCGCAAGCCGCGCTTCGGCCCGAAGGTATCGGTGGAGGATTTTCAGGCGTTGGTACACGGCGAAAACCCCTCGTTCGCGCCCGAAACCACCCTGCCGATGACGCTGCTCGACGGCACCCTGCGGCGCTACGGCTGCAAGATGGCCACCGGCAGCGGCAAAACCGTGGTAATGGCGATGCTCATCGCGTGGGCGTTCTGCAACCGGGGCGCGGTGCCCGGCGCCACCCAGTTTCCGGGCGCGGTGCTGATTCTGGGGCCGAACCTGACGGTAAAAGACCGCTTGCAGGTACTGCGCCCCGACCACCCGCAGAACTATTACGACCGCTTCGACCTGGTGCCGAGCCGCCTGCGCGACTACCTCGCGATGGGCCGCGTGCTGGTGACCAACTGGCACGCCCTGGCCCCCGAAAGCGCCCACGTGGAAGGCGGCAAGTCGTTTAAGGTGGTCGATAAGGGCGAGGAAGGCCCCGATGCCTTTGCCCGCCGGATTCTGGGCGACCTCTACGACCGTGGCCCCATCCTGGTACTCAACGACGAAGCCCACCACTGCTACCAGCCCAAGCAGGTCGAGACGGCCGAAGACAAGGAAGCCACCGTGTGGTTTGGCGGTCTGGAGCGGCTGGCGGCCGTGGGCTTGCTGCGGCTGTGCGTCGATGTGTCGGCCACGCCGTTTTACCTGGGCGGCAGCGGCTACGTGGAAGGCTCCCCGTTTCCGTGGCTGGTCAGCGACTTCGGGCTGGTGGATGCCATCGAAAGCGGCATCACCAAGATTCCGCGCCTGCCCGTCAGCGATACCACCGGCAAGCCCGAGCCGCAGTTTTTCCAGCTCTGGAAACACATCACCGACCACCTCAAGCCCGGCGAGAAACTGACCGGCGGCAAACCCAAGCCCGAAGTGGTGTGGCGCGAAGCCGAAACGGCGCTCAAGACCTTGGCCAGCCAGTGGCTCACGCGCTTTCAGCAGATGGAGGCGGCGCGGCCGGGGCAGGATATCGTGCCGCCCGTACTGATCGTGGTCTGCGACAACACCGAGATTGCCGAGTACTTCTACCGGCAGATTTCGGGCGAGTGGGAGGAAGAGGTAGATGCCACAGCGGTGCCGAATGCCGACGCCCCCGAGGGCGACGACGGGGCCGATGAAACCGAAGGAGACGCCGAAACAGAGACCCCAGCTGGCAAGAAAAAGAAGAAGGTCAAGCGCACCTACTACGGCTCGGGCAAGCTGCTGGAAGAATTCAGCAACCACGCCAACGCTCGCCGCACCCTACGCATCGACTCGAAGCTGCTGGCCGAAGCCGAAGACCCCACCGGCGGGGGTGGCAACCGTAAGGAAGCCGCCGAGCGCCTGCGCCAATTGGTGGCCACGGTCGGCCAGCGAGGTCAGCCTGGCGAGCAGGTGCGCTGCGTGGTGAGCGTGCAGATGCTGAGCGAAGGGTGGGACGCCAACAACGTGACGCACATTCTGGGGCTGCGCGCCTTCGGTTCGCAGCTGCTCTGCGAGCAGGTGGTGGGCCGCGCCCTGCGCCGCCTCAACTACGAGCCAAACGCCGACGGCAAGCTGCCCGAAGAATACGCCGACGTGTACGGCGTGCCCTTCTCGCTGATTCCGTACCGGGGCGGTGGCGGCGGCGGGGGCAGGGGCGGTGATCCGGTATTCAACCGCGTACGTGCTCTGCCGGCGCGGGCGCATATGGAAATCCGGTTCCCGGTAGTGGAGGGCTACACCTTCGGGCTACGCCGCAACAGCCTGCGCGCCGACATCGACAAGATGCAGCCGCTGGCCATCAATCCCAGCGATTACCCAACGCAGGTATTCGTACAGCCGCAGGTGGGGTACAACCCGAACGGTGGCGTAGGGCAAGGGCCATTTGAGACGGAGCTGTGCACCCGCGAGGCGTACTACGAGCAAAACGTACTGCAAACCATTCTCTTCGAGATCAGCCGGCGGATTGTAACCACGATCACCGAGAGCCAGCAATACGCCAAATCAAAGCTGCGGCATCAGTCGCGCCACCAGCTCTTTCCGCAAGTGCTGCGCTTCGCGACGGAGTACGTCGAAAAGAAGGTGGATTTTAAAGGCGTCGATCAGCGAGAGCTGGGGATGGAAGCCTATCAGCAACAGATAGTGGAGCGACTGCTGGGTGAGATTGGGCCCGACGACTCACAGGGCGAACCGCCACTTCTGCCCGACCTCAACAGAACGCGCCCGACTGATTCGACGGCGCGGGTCAACTTCACGACCAGCCGGCCCGTCAAGCCTGCTACCAAAAGCCACCTCGATTATGTGGTGTGCGACACCGAGTCGTGGGAGCAGATCGTGACATTCGGGCTGGAAGCCTCGCCGCTGGTGAAGTTCTACGCTCGCAACGACCACCTCGAATGCACCATTCCCTACGAATTTATGGGGCTGGCGCACGCCTACCTGCCCGACTTCCTGGTACGCCTCACCAACGGCGTGACGCTGCTATTGGAAGTAAAAGGCTACGAGCGCCCCGACGCCGCCCAGAAGCACCAAGCCGCCCGCAAGTGGGTGCAGGCCGTCAACAACTGGGGCGCGCTGGGCAAGTGGGCCTTCGCCGTCTGCCGCGACCCGCACACGCTGAAAGAGGTAATCGAAACAGTGGTGAAGGAGACGACAATGCCAAACGCGCCGGTAGAAAGCTAGTCAATACTCCTACCCTCAGAAAACGAACAATGACCTCGCTCGCACCCCCGGCGGCACGCAAGCGCCGTTCGCCGTTCGCCACCACGCTGCAAAAGAGCGCCATCTCCTTTGCACAGGAGGCCGTGACCTGGCAGAATGCGCCCAACGTGGCTAATCGCCACGAAAAAGTCGCCATTCTGCTGCTTACTGCCTGGGAGAAGCTGCTCAAAGCCTACCTGCATAAGCACGACGCCGCGCGCGGCATTTATTACAAGCCAAGCCCCTTGCCGGCTAATCAGTGCGTAAGCGCGTGCCCCTATTATGCTGCCCGCGCACAAAAACTCAAACGGGGGCAGCCGAAGCCACCCCCAAAAACCATTACGTTCGATGACTGCCTGACGCGGGTACACGCCTTGCTTGGCACGGTGTTCACGCATCCACGCGAGATGCTGCTTCAGGCCAGCGCCTACCGTGATACCTGCGTTCACGCGGCCGTCGATGAGCTGGATGCCATTGCGTTACCCATCCTGACGCAGTGCGTACTCGACTTCGCGGCGTTCCTGAAAGCGCACTTCCACAAGGAGCTATTTGCCGAACTCCACTTGGCGATTCTGCCGGTTGGCTACTCCCGGCCGTTTACAGCAACTGACTTCCTGACCAGCTACAATTCAGTTCAGACTGTCAGTCCTGAGATCAAACACTTCCTGCAAGGCATCACGGAAGCAGGCCAGCGGCTACACGCGGCAGGCTTGACAGAAGGGTTGTTGGTTGAGTATCACCTACACCTTTTACAGGCCAAGAATCCAGCAAAAGCCGATAATACCGTGCGCGTTGATAACAACGCGACCAACGTTCCTACTATTCGGGTGGAGCGCCCAGTGGAAGGGGATATTAAGCTCACCGACCGCCCCAACGCTTCCGTCGTACGCTTACCCGACGGTACTGATGCGTTGATGCAGCTAGGATTCACCCTCAGATACGACAATATGACAGATTTGGTGAAGCGTGAAGGATACAAGCAGAATCCTGCCACCCTAGCTATCATCCAGGGATTTAAACTGGACCCTCACCTTGCCCAAGAAAGACTTCTGGAACCCGGAAATCCCCAAAGCCAGTCGAAGTGGTTCTACCATACCACCGCGCAAACCAAGCTGGCCGAGTACCTGGCTTTACACGGTGTCGCGCGTATTCCATAACGAAGGTTGCTTCATTATAGCCACGAGCCGCTACCCCCGCCGCCCCCGGATGCCTATTTAGCGGCGCAGCAGCCCCCCCACCTGCGCGCCCCAATTCCGTCCCCCTCACTACCTTAGCTCCCCCAAATCCCCTATCTCCTACCGCCCCGTTCTCAAACCCTCCTTTTTTTAATTCCTCCCCCCCTCCCTGGTTATGGCCAAAGCCACCAACGCCCTCACGCAGGGCATCTCCGGCAAAGTGTCCGGCCTCGTCTTCCGCCGCAATCCGGACGGCTCCGTGTCCGTCGGCAACGCCCCTCGCACCACCACCAAAACCCCCACCCCCGCAATGGCCGCCCAGCGCCAACGCTTCCAGCAAGCCGCCTTCTACGGCCGCGCCGTCCAGGCCGACCCCGCCGCCAATGCCGCCTACGAAACCGGCATCGACACCGATACCAACTCCGCCTACACCGTCGCCGTCGCCGACTACCTCAACGCCCCCGACATCCGCGACGTGGACTTTTCCGCCTACCGCGGCCGCATCGGCGATAAAATCACCGTCCAGGCCACCGACGATTTCGCCGTCGCCACCGTCCGCGTCCGCATCCAAAACCCCGACGGCGCCCTCGTCGAAGAAGGCCTCGCCCAGCCCCAGCCCGACGGCTTTACCTTCATCTACACCGCCACCGCCGCCAACGCCTCCCTCACGGGCGACAAAATCACCGTCATCGCCGAAGACCGCGCCGGCAACGAAACCGAGCAGCTCAGCCCGCTCTAAGCGCCCGCACCAAGCCCCGCCCCCCCGGAATCGTCCAAAACCGGCTTCGGCCCCCTACCCTAGACCAAGCCTACACCTTCCCGCCATCTACCCCCCATCTCCGCTCGCCCCTGACCCCGCCATTTTCCCAGAAAAGTACTACTCCCCCCCAACCGCTTGCCGCCCCCCGGCAAGCGGTTG
>JANPLI010000066.1:0-24111 GCA_031426455.1 Hymenobacteraceae bacterium
ACGGTGCCCATCGGCGACCTCGATGTGCTGCTGCTGGCCTTGCAGGAAAGCTTCCGCCTGCGGGTCGAACGCCAGCCGGGGCGCATCATTCTGTCTGATCGCTAACTGTTTGCAGCTGCTTCGTTTTCTTTTGCTTGCTTCCAACCCTGTCTTTATGCATCTACTAGTATCACGAGGGCACCGCTGGGGTCGCCGCGTTGCGGTGGCTACGGCCGCTGTGCTTGGGCTAACGGCCGTCGGCATTCCAGCCAGTGCGCAGGTAATAGCTTCGGCACACCAACTGCCACAAGCAGCTCCACACCTGCAATCGATTGCACTCAAAGAACTGCTCAGCCAGTGGGAAGCGGATTACCACGTTACAATTCTGTACGAAAGCGACTTGGTACGCAATAAGCGCGTGATGGCTCAGGCCGACAGCAGCAAGCTCGAAGAAAAACTAGCCAATGTACTATCGCAGGCTGATTTGCAGTACAAAAAGCTGCGCGACAACTACTTCCTGGTGCTTGCGGTAGCACCTCCCACCCCACCCCAGGCACCAATTACGACTACCATTCAGCCGCAGGAGGTGACCGTGGCCGGCCGGGTCACGCAGGCCAATGGCGAGGGGCTGCCGGGCGTCACGGTGCGCGTGAAGGGCGGTACGGTGGGCACGGTTACCGATGCTGATGGCCGCTTTACACTGAATGTACCGGAGAACAGCACCCTAGTATTCAGCTTCGTTGGTTTTCTGACGAAGGAAAAGCTGGTGGAAGGCACCACTACGGCATTCGATGTGGTACTGGGCGACAATGAGCAGCTACTTGAAGAAGTGGTGGTGGTGGGCTACGGCACCCAGGAACGCGCCAGCGTAACGGGCGCCGTTTCGTCGATCTCGGCGAAGGATGTAGCCGCGCAGCCTCTGCCCGACCCCGTGCAGGCGCTGCAAGGCCGGGCGGCGGGCGTGGTGGTCACGTCAAACAGTGGCGCGCCGGGCGGCGCGAGTGGTACGTCGGTTCGGATTCGCGGTATCACGTCGGCGGGCAACAATGCCCCGCTGTATGTCATCGACGGCTTCCCGCTGCCGTCGGCCGATGAAAACCAGCTCAACGCCATCAATCCCAACGACATCGAGTCGATGGATGTGCTGAAAGATGCGTCGGCAACGGCCATCTACGGCGTGCGGGCGGCGAACGGGGTCGTGATCATCACCACCAAACACGGCAAAGCGGGCAAAGCGTCGATCTCGTTCGATGGCTACCGGGGCGTACAGCGCGTGGCGCGCCGCCTCGATATGCTGAGTGCCGAGGAATACGCCGTCATCAACAACGAAAACCGCATCGCGAAGGGTGAACCCGTGCTACCGAACCTGCGCGACCCCAAATCGCTGCCGATCAATACCAACTGGCAGGACCAGATTTTCCGGCAGGCGGCGATGCAGAACTACTCGCTGACGGCGACGGGCGGCAACGAAAAGTCGCGCTACGCGCTGTCGGCGGGGTATTTTCAGCAGGACGGCACGTTCATTGGCTCCAACTTCGAGCGGTTCACGGTGCGCGCCAACGGCGATGTGCAGGTGAATAAGGTGCTCCGAATCGGGAATAACCTCTCGTTTACGCACCTCAACGACCGCCAGATCAACAGTGGTAACGATGAATTCGGGGTGGTGAGTCTGGCGCTGCAAATCCCGGCGACCATTCCGGTGTACCGCGCCGATGGCACGTGGTACGAGCCAACGGCGGCCGACAATTTCATCGAAGAAAACCCCGTGGCGGCGGCCCTGCTCAACAAGCAGCGGTTTGTCCGTAACCGGATGATTTCGACGCTTTTCGCCGAACTCGAACCCGTGAAGGGCTTGAAGTTCCGCACCAATGTCGGCACCGACCTGATCTTCGACAGCTTCAATGCCTTCCGGCCGAAGATTGCCAATTCGCCGCGCTACACCATTGCGTCGGCCACGGCCACGTCGTCGTACGCGCCGAGTTACCTCATCGAAAACACGCTCACGTATGAACACCGGTTTGCCGAAAAGCATCAAGTGACGGTGCTGGCCGGGCAATCGGCGCAGCAATTCAACTTCAGCAACGTGGTGGCTAGCCGGGCCGGCTACGCCAGCAACGACCTGCAAAACGTCAGCAACGGTCCCATCAACTCGTTCCAGGGTTCAGGAGGGGTCATCAACCCGCCTTCGCGGTTGGCGAGCTACTTCGGGCGTGTCAACTACGAGTTTGCGGGCAAGTATCTGTTCCAGGCCATTGCCCGCTACGACGGTTCGTATGCGTTCGCGAAGGGCGAGAAGTTTGGCTTCTTCCCCGGCGTATCGGGCGGGTGGCGGATTTCGGAAGAGGAGTTTCTGAGAGGCAGCAACCGCATCAGCAACCTGAAGCTACGCGCGGGCTATGGCCGGGTAGGCAACGCCCTCAACGCCGGGCAGTTTGCGTATCTCTACACGATCAATCCGGCGATTCAGTACCCCTTCGGGCCTGATGGGGCCGTAAACGTGGGCGCCGCACCCACGCGCCTGGCCAACGACAAGCTCATCTGGGAAAACAACCAGCAGATCAACGTCGGGCTGGACCTGGGGATGTTCGATAACCGCCTGGTGGTGGCGCTCGACGCGTACAACCGGCAGTCGCCGAACCTGATTGCACCGGTTCCGGTGACCCTGGTTTCGGGCACCTACGAGACGATCAACACCAATGCCGCGTCGGCCTACAATCGGGGCATCGACCTGTCGGTCACCACCCGCAACCTCGACGGCGGTGAACACGGCCTCACCTGGACTACATCCCTGGTGTACGGCACCTACCAATCGCGCCTCGACAAACTTAACGGCGGCCTGCCCTACGACGGTGTGCAGACGCGCAACAACGAAGCCGTGGTGCGCTACGACGAAGGCCACGCATTTGGGTCGTTCTACGGGTTCGTGGCCGACGGCCTGTTTCAGACGCCCGAAGACGTGGCCAGCCACGCCACCCAAACCGGCGCGGCCCCCGGCGACATTCGCTTCAAAGACCTCAACGCCGATGGCGTAATCAACGCCGACGACCGCCAGTTCATCGGCTCGCCGGTGCCGGCGTTCACGTACGGCATCACCAACACCCTTAGCTACAAAGGCTTCGACCTGAACATCTTCATTCAGGGGTCGCAGGGTAACGACATCTACAACCTCAACCGTTTCTACACCGAAGGCGCCCTGTACGGCAACGGCTCCGGCACCACGCGCGTGCTGAACCGCTGGACCGGAGCGGGCACCAGCACCGACGTGCCGCGCGCCGTGGCCGGGGACCCCAACGGCAACCTCCGCGTCAGCAGCTACTTCGTGGAAGATGGCTCCTACGCCCGCCTCAAGCTCCTGACCCTGGGCTATACCGTGCCGAAGGCGCTGCTCGGCCGCTTTGGCGCCCAGCAAATGCGGGTATATGCCAGCGCCCAGAACCTGATTACACTGACCAAGTACTCCGGCTTCGACCCCGAAATCGGCGCCCTCGGCATCGATCGGGGCGTGTATCCGCAAGGGCGGGTGCTGCTGGGCGGCGTCAACCTGACGTTCTGATTTTTCCTTTCTCCTTCCGAATCCGAATCGTCTTGCTCTCCCCGATGATGGTTTCTATCAAATACGGCTGCGGCTTCGTGCTGGTGCTGACGTTACTGGGTGGCTGCACCGAGAAATACCTCGATGTGCAACCCACCGACGCGGTAACTGACCTCAATTTTTACAAAACGGAAACCGACGCCATCCAGGCCACCAACGCCGTGTACAGCGAGCTGGGCAAGGCGGGCCAGTATAACCGGGCGCTCTGGGGCATCGGCGAGGTGATGTCGGACAACTCGACTACCGGCGGCGGCGGCGGCGGCGATGGTTTCGAGACCCAGCAGCTCGACAACTTCAATATCCCCGCCACCAACATCCTCACTACGCGCCTCTGGGGCGGGTGCTACGTGGGCATCGGCCGGGCGAATATCGTGTTGGCGAAGGTGCCGGGGATTGCCGATATGTCGGCCGATATCCGCAAGCGGTGCCTCGGCGAAGCGCAGTTTCTGCGCGCCAAGTACTACTTCGATCTGGTGCGCGCCTACGGCGATGTGCCGCTGGTTACGGTGCCCCCCGCCAACCTCGACCAGGCTCGTTTGCCCCGCTCAGCCGCCGCGCAGGTGTACGCGCAAATCGTGCAGGACCTGACCGACGCCATCGGCAACCTGCCCGAGGCTTACACGGGTGCCAATCTCGGCCGCGCCACCAAATGGGCGGCTACGGGCTTGTTGGCCAAAGTGCAACTCACGCGCGGGGATATGGGCGAAGCCGCCCGCCGCGCCCGCGAAGTCATCAATTCGGGGAAGTTTCAGCTTTGGACGGCTTACGCCGACAACTTCAAAGTAGAAAACGAGAACGGTAAGGAGTCGCTTTTTGAAGTGCAGTTTGTGTCGGGCCTGAACGGCTATGTGTTCGATGGCCTCGGGTTCGTGGGCAACGAGTTCTTCGGTCCGCGCGGCCAGGGACTGGTGCCGCAGGGCGGTTACGGGTTCAACGTGCCGGAACCCGATTTCGTGAATGGCTACGAAACCGGCGACACGCGCCGCGAAGCCACCATCTGGAAACCCGGCGACCGCTACCCCGATGGCCGTACGCAACCAGCTTCGCTGCCGGGCTCGCCGAACGGCTACAACTGCAAAAAGTGGTTTGTGGGGAAAGTGAACACCAATATCTGGGATTCGCCGCTCAATATCCCCGTGCTGCGCTACGCCGAGATGTACTTGATCCTGGCCGAAGCCGTCGGGCCAACTGCCGAGGGCCTGAATGCCGTCAATCAGGTACGGCGGCGGGCGTTCGGAGTCGATCTGAATTCGCCTTCGCCCAAAGACCTGACCGCCAGCACGGCCGATTTCACCGCGGCCGTCCAGCGCGAGCGCCGCTACGAACTCGCCTTTGAAAACGACCGCTGGTTCGACCTCAAGCGCACCGGTAAACTCGTGGCGACGCTGCGCGCTACCGGCAAACCGATCAAAGACTTCAACGTGCTGCTGCCCATTCCGCAGACCGAGCGCGACGCCAACCCGAATCTGACCCAAAACGCTGGCTACTAAGCTATCCGCTCTATTACTGCCTGCCTTATGCACCGCTTCCTTTCGGTTATCCCTCGCAACACGCTCGTGGCCTTGCTGGCCCTGACGCTGGCGAGCTGCGAAAAAAATGATACTGGCTCCCTCGATGGCGCCGTCCCGACTCCCGGGTTCACGTTCACGCTCAATACGAGTGAGTTTCCGACGGTGGCCACGTTCACGAACACCACCACGGATGCGTTTTTGGGGCAGTGGGATTTTGGTGATGGCTCGCCGCTCGTCACCAGCCGCAACGCCACGCACGTGTACAAACGGTCGGGGCGGTTCGATGCGAAACTGGTCGTGGCCGGGCGCGGCGGCACCGGCAATGCGCCGGGCCAGACCGTCGTGATTCCGGCCGCCTGCGACAACACCGCTTTTGCCGGTCTGACCGGGTGCGCCACCGGCACCAATCGCGCCTGGACTTTCTCGCAACAAGCCGGCGCCATTACGCGCTTCGATGCAAGCGGCAACGTGCTGTCGGCCTCCGTTGCCGGGGCGCTGCCCGCCTGCCAGGCCGACGACGAGCTCACGTTCACCAGCACCTTCGAGTTTAGCTACGCCAGCAACGGCGGCACGCTGCAAAACGGTACCTGCGGCACCGCGCTCGACGGCTCCACCGATCTGGTATTTCGGGCTAACCCAAGCGGCTTGCCCCAGCTCGTGCTGCAACGCAACGGCGCCTTTATCGGCGTGACGGATTCGGTGGTCAACAAGACCTACGAGATTGTGCAGGCCGATGCGACCACGCTCAAAATTCAGGGCACCCACCCCGACGGCACCCGCACGCTGATGACGTTTACGCCGCAGCTTTCGGCCCTCGACCGCGCCAAGCAACTGCTCACCGGCGGCAGCTCCAAAACCTGGCTCCTCGACAACACCGTCGATTTTGCCATTACGGTAGGGGTCGAAGCCAACCCTTCGCGCGATTATGCCGGCGCCCTGGCCGGCACCTTGCCGGTGTGCCAGGCCGACGATGAATTCACGTTCTCGATGAGCGATACTTACACCTACGACCCGAAGGACGAAACCTTCGTGGCGGGGGCGTTTACGTGCCAGGCGCCGCGCCCCGGCACCACCGCATTTGTTTACGGCCCGGCCAACGGGGCGGGCCTTGCCCAATTCGTGCTGAACACGCCGGGCGCTTTCATCGGCGTCACCGATGCCCCGGCCGACCGCGTGTACCGCATCATCTCCATCAACCCCACCAAGATGGTGCTGCGGGCGGGCGGACCAGGCGGGCAGGTGTTTCAGTTCAAGCTTCGGGCTAAGTAACGCCGGGGCAAGTCGCTGACAATGAATTCTTTTTGCTTTTTCTACCGCTACGTTTTATGACCTTTTTTCCTGCCATTTTTCGCCGCTCGGCGGGCGCTGGCCTGTTGCTGCTGGGCACGTTGAGCACGTTGGGCGCCTGCACGGTGGAACCGAATAACCCCACCTACGCGCAGCCCGTCGTCGTGACCGACAACGCCAATGCCGAAGCCCGTGACTACGCCGCCTACACCGACCTGAAGTGGAGCGATGAGTTTACGGGCGGCGCCCTCGACCAAACCAAGTGGCAGTATGAGGTGCGCGACGTGTGGTTCAACGACGAATTGCAAGCCACCACCAACTCGCCGAATAACCTCTTCCTCAACAACGGCAACCTCGTGATTCAGGCCCGCCGCGAGGCGTTGAACGGTCGCGATTACACGTCGGCGCGCATCGTCACGCGCGATAAAAAGAGCTTCACCTTCGGGCGGCTCGATGTGCGCGCCAAAGTGCCGAGTGGTAAAGGCATCTGGCCCGCCATCTGGATGCTCGGCGCCAACGACGCCACGCAGGAATGGCCGCTCTGCGGCGAGATCGACATTATGGAGCTGCGCGGCTCCCAGCCCAACAAGGTGCTGGGCACAGTGCATTTCGGCAATTCTGTGGCCGATCACCGCTACATCGGCGGTGACTACACGGCGCCGACGGGCAATTTCTCCGACGATTTTCACGTGTACAGCGTAGTGCGCTCACGCGATGAAATCCGCTGGTATGTCGATGGCGTCCAGTTTTATTCGGTAGTGCCGGGGCGAGTATCGCCATACCCGTTCAACAACCCTTTTTACGTGATTCTGAACGTGGCCGTGGGCGGGTTTTTCGATGGAAATCCCGATAGCTCTACCACGTTTCCGCAGCAGATGCAGGTCGATTACGTGAAGTTTTTTCAGTACGCCGAGTAGCATCGTATGGCGGCTCGGTACTGCATCAACGCCACCGGTTACTCTAAATAAACGGCTTGACGCCACGCGCTTCGTCCCTCATTTTCTACCGATTCTATCGGTTCGCTTCCGCTTCGTTTTCAACCAAACCTGTTTTTTCAGTATGACATTTTTTACCCGTTGCCTGCTCCTCGCCGGAGCGATGGCCGGTCTGAGTAGCTCGGCGAGCGCGCAGATCATCTACGACAATTTTGAGAATACACGCCAGATCGCGTACACCTACACCGATGGGGTGCTGGTGCAGAATTTTGCTAACCCGGCCGTCGGTACCGCCAACCCTAGCCCTACGGTGGGTCAGTACACCCGCAGCGCAGGCGCGCAGTTCGATGTGATTCAGATGCGGCCGCAAACCCCGGTGAAATTTGCTGATGTCAGCGCCTACGTGGCCGGCACCAGTTCCGTGACGATGAAGGTGTACAGCACCGCTGCAGGCATCCCGTTTCAGTTGGTGATGCAGGACAAAGTGAAAGCCGCCACCGGCTACCCCAATGGCAACCTCGGCGGCACGTTCAACGCCACCACCACCGTGGCCAATGCCTGGGAAACGCTCACGTTCACGTTCACGGGCGGCACCTCCGACCCCACCGTGCAGCCCATTGACATTGACCAGTTGGTGTTGCTCATCAACCCCAACACCAACACCAACGGCGTCTATCTGCTCGATGACCTGATGGGGCCGGCGTTTGCCACCACGCCCCCGCCACCGCCGCCCGCGCAGATCACGTACGACAACTTCGAGAACGTCCGGCAGCTTTCGTACACCTTCACCAATGGGGTGCTGGTGCAAAACGCGGCCAACCCCGCCAGCAGCTCCGCCAATTCCAGCCCCACCGTGGGCCAGTACACCCGCAACGCTGGGGCGCAGTTCGATGTGATTCAGTTTCAGCCGCTGCTCGCTACCAAATTCGGCGATGTCAGCGCCTACGTGGCGGGCACCCGCTCCGTGACGATGAAGGTGTACAGCCCCGCCGTGGGGGTGCCGTTTCAGTTGGTGATGCAGGACAAAGTGAAGGCTGCTACTGGCTACCCCAATGGCAACCTCGGCGGTACGTTCAACGCCACTACCACCGTGGCCAATGCCTGGGAAACGCTCACGTTTACGTTCACAGGCGGCACCTCCGACCCCACCGTGCAACCCACCGACGTGAACCAGATGGTGCTGCTGATCAACCCCAACACCAATACCGCCGGCGTGTACTACATCGACGATTTGATGGGGCCGGATTTCGCGCCGCTGCAACCGACGCTGGTCGAGCAGATTTACGATGACTTCGAGACCAAACGCTTCCTCGCTTACAACTCGCGGCTGACCAGCGGCAGCCTCAATGCTGATACGCTCAACCCCGCGCCCAGCGCCGCCAACAACAGCGCCCGCGTAGGCCGCTACACCCGTAGCACGAGTCAGTACGATGCGCTGGTGGTTCGCCCCACCTACCGCGTGATCGACGTGACACCCTATTTGACCAATGCCAAGCGAATGACGCTGAAAGTGTTCAGCCCGGCCGCGGGTATTCCGCTCCAGATCACGATGCAGGATTCGAGCGTCGCCAACGGCGGCAACTACCCCGCCGGGCGTCACTCCGAGTACCTCGCCACCACCACCGTGGCCAATGCCTGGGAAACCATCACGTTTACCCACAGCGCGCGCCCCGACCCCAGTGTCGCCTCTACGCGCGTCAACGAATTTGTGCTGCTGATTGCGGCCAACACCTTCGTGCGGCGGCGGGTCTATCTCGACGATTGGTACGGCCCGGCCCTGCAAGGCGTCCCCACGGGCGTAGCCGCCGACCAGGCGCCCCTCACCACCGAGGTGGTGGCGTACCCCAACCCCGCCAACGAGCAAGCCACGGTGGCCTTCACGCTCGCCAAGCCAGGCCGCGTGTCATTGTCTATGAGCGACTTGCAGGGGCGCCAGGTGGCAGCCCCGGTGGTTGTGCAAGCGGCCGCCGCTGGCTCTCAGACGCTACGGATCGCCACGGCTGCGCTGGCCACCGGCCTGTACCAATACCGGCTGACGGTAGATGGGTACGTAGTCAGC
This sequence comes from Hymenobacteraceae bacterium, assembly GCA_031426455.1. GTDB lineage: Bacteria > Bacteroidota > Bacteroidia > Cytophagales > Hymenobacteraceae > JANNMJ01. The sequence continues at coordinate 9,364 of JANPLI010000066.1, forward strand.
GGTAAACTGAGCGTCGTGCGCTAGGCCCGTACGTCGGCACGCGGTAGCCGGCGCAACCGGCCTCAGGAAGCCGGCTTGACTGATAGAACATCAGCAGGCCGGCTTCTTTTTTTGAGGCTGCTTCCTCTTTCGTATCTCCTTCTCAGTTGTTCGCTCCTATGGCGTTGCCCATATCTCAAACCACGTTGCCAGCGCCCGATACGGCGGCGGCCACCGGGCCGAATCAGCGGTACACGCCGGCGCTGGCCTCGCTGACGGTGTTGTTCTTTATGATGGGGTTTATCACGTGTCTCAACGACATTCTGATTCCCTACCTGAAAGCCATCTTTCGGCTGACGTACACGCAGGCCAACCTCATCAACCTGTGTTTCTTCGGCGCTTACTTCGTGATGTCGTTGCCGGCGGGCAAGCTCGTCGAGCGCATTGGCTACAAGCGCAGTATGCTGCTGGGATTTTTGGTGGCGGCGCTAGGATGTTTTCTGTTTTACCCGGCCGCCGCTAGCCGCGCATACCCGCTGTTTTTGGGGGCGCTGTTCATCCTGGCGTCGGGGGTAGTGCTGCTGCAAGTGGCGGGCAACCCCTACGTGGCGATTCTGGGCCGACCCGAATCGGCTTCGGCCCGCCTGACGCTCACGCAGGCGTTCAACTCGCTGGGCACTTTTCTGGCGCCGCAAATCGGCACGGCGCTGATCCTGAGTCGGCTACCGAAGGAAATTACTGATGTGGCGGCGATCGATGTCACGGCGGTGCAGCTCCCGTACCTCGCCATTGGCGGCGTGTTGGTGCTGATCAGCTTCGTGTTGAGTCGGATCAAACTGCCGGTGATGCAGCACGCCGTGGTGGCCGATGACGCGGCCCCTGACACAGCGCTGCTACGCGCCTGGGACTACCGTCATCTGACGCTCGGCGTAGGGGCGATTTTCGCGTACGTCGGCGCCGAAGTCGCCATTGGGTCGCACATCGTGAGTTACCTGGCGCTGCCCGATGTGCTGAGTCTTTCGACCGAAGCCGCGGGCTATCAGGTGAAGTACTATTGGGGCGCCGCAATGGTGGGGCGCTTCCTCGGCACGGTGCTGCTGGGCCGCATCCGGCCGGGCCGGCTGCTGGCGCTCAACGCGCTCGGTAGCGTGGCGCTGGTGGCGTTGTCGGTGAGTACGCGCGGCGAAGTGGCAATGTGGAGCCTGTTGGCCGTGGGCCTGATGAATTCGCTGATGTTCCCGACCATTTTCACGCTGGCCGTGGCTGGCCTGGGGCGCCTCACCGACGAAGCCGCCGGCCTCCTCTGCACGGCCATCGTGGGGGGCGCGCTGGTGCCCGTGGCGTTCGGGGCACTAGCCGATGCCACCTCGCTGCGAATCGCCTTCGTGCTGCCGGTTATCTGCTACGCCTACATCGGCTGGTACGGCCTGAAAGGGCACGTGCCGGCGCGGTAAACGGTCTTTCTCTTCCTCCTCCTCTTTACTTGTCCAGAATATCCCTGATGCGTTTGCTTTCTTTTACTGGCTCCTCCCACACGATATTGCTGGCGCTGCTGCTGGCTGGCCCAATCGCGCCGGCCGTTTTCGCCCAAAAAACGCCGAAGGCGGCAAAACCATCAGCAAAGCCAACTGCTCCGCTCTACGTAGCGCCTTCTGCCGCGGAGTTAGACAAACGCACTGAAGCCGTGCTGGCCAGCCTGACGCTGGAAGAAAAAGTGGGGCAAATGGCCCAAATCACGCTCGACGTCATCGGCAACGGCCCCGAACGTTACGCCAGCAACGAGCCATTTGCCATTGATCCCGCCAAGCTGCGGCGGGCCGTGGTGGAGTACCACGTGGGGTCGATTCTGAATGCCCCAAACAACCGCGCCCGCTCGCTGCAAGAGTGGTATGGCATCGTCGGGCAGATTCAGGAAGTCGCTACCCAGCAGACCCGCGCCCACGTGCCGGTACTGTACGGGATCGATGCCATCCACGGCGCCACCTACGCGGCCGGTGCCACGATGTTTCCGCAGCAAATCGCACTGGCGGCCTCGCGCAACCGCGCGCTGGTGCGCCGGGGAGCCGAAATCTGCGCCTACGAAACCCGCGCCAGTGCGACGCCCTGGACGTTTTCGCCGGTCCTGGACCTGGGGTCCGACCCGCGCTCGTCGCGCCACTGGGAAACCTTCGGCGAAGACCCCTACCTCGTAGCCGAGATGGGCACGCAGGTCATCAAGGGCTACGAAGGCGAACGCAACGACATCGGCCATCCCGAACACATCGCTTCCAACATCAAGCACTTTCTGGCGTATCAGGTGCCGGCATCGGGCAAAGACCGCACAAATTCGCTGGTTTCTACCGAGGCGCTTTACGAGTACCACGTGCCGCCGTTTGTGGCCGCCGTGGCCGCTGGCTCGCATACACTGATGGTCAATTCGGGCCTCGTCAACGGGGTGCCGGTCCACGCCAATCCCGACATCCTCACCGGCCTGCTGCGGCAGAAGCTCGGCTTCCGCGGAATGGTGGTGACCGATTGGGCCGACATCGACAACCTCTACAAGCGCGACCATTTGGTGGCGACCGAAAAAGAGGCAATCCGGCTCGCGATCAACGCCGGGGTGGATATGGCGATGATTCCGTATCAGTACGAGTCGTTCTGCCAGAATCTGATTGCGCTGGTGAAGGAAGGCGGCGTATCGCAGGCACGCCTCGACGATGCCGTGCGACGAATTCTGCGCCTGAAAATCGAACTCGGCCTGTTCGAGCGCCCCGTGACTAACCCGAAGGATTACCCCAACTTCGGCGCCCCCGAATTTGAGCGCGCCGCCTACACGGCCGCCGCCGAGGCCATTACGCTCCTCAAAAACGACGGCGACCTGCTCCCGCTCGCCAAGACGGCGAAAGTGCTGGTCACCGGGCCAAATGCGAACTCAATGCGCACCCTCAACGGCGCCTGGACGTACTCGTGGCAAGGCGAAAAAGTGGCCGACTTTGCAGCCCGCTACCGTACCATTCTGACGGCGGTACAGCAGGAAATCGGTGCGCCCAATGTCACCTACGTCCCCGGCGTGAGTTACAGCACCAAGCCCGACGCTAAGTATTACGATGAAGCCGCCGACCGCCTGGAAGAAGCCGTGGCGGCGGCTAAAAACGCCGACGTGATCATTCTCTGCCTCGGCGAAAACTCGTACGTCGAGAAACCTGGCGACCTCAACGACCTCTATCTGAACGACCTGCAAACCCAACTGGCTCAGCGCCTCACCGCCACCGGCAAGCCCGTGGTGCTGGTGTTGAACGAGGGCCGGCCGCGCGTCATCAGCCGGTTCGAGGCGCCGATCAAGGCCATTATGCAGGCGTACCTACCCGGCAACTTTGGCGGCGACGCCATTGCCGATGTACTGTTCGGCGACGTGAATCCTTCCGGTAAATTGCCCTACAACTACCCGCGCTACCCGAACGCGCTCGTGCCGTACCTCCACAAATATTCGGAGGAGCAGAAGAAGGCCGAAGGCGTCTATAACTACGAAGCCGACTACAATCCGCAGTTTGGCTTCGGTCACGGGCTTAGTTATACCACCTTTGCTTACAGCAACTTGCAGCTCGATGCCAAGTCCATCGCCAAAACAGGCACCCTAACCGTGAAGGTCGATGTGACGAACACCGGCCGGCGCGAAGGCAAGGAAGCCGTGCATCTCTACACCGCCGATCTGGTGGCGACCCAGATTGCGCCCGATGTCCGTCGCCTGCGCCGCTTCGAGAAAATCACGCTCAAACCCGGCGAAAAGCAGACCCTGACCTTCACGCTGCCCGCCCGCGAACTGACGTACGCCGGCCCCAACGGTCAGCCCGTGCTCGAAGCCGGGGAGTTTGATGTATTGGTGGGTAACCAGACCGCCCGCTTCAGCTTGACGGAGTAAGCCCAAGAAGTGCCGCCGCTGTCGCCTGAGGTGGTCGGGCCAGATCGGACAGCTGATGAAAGCAGCTTCAAGACGCGCTGCGTACTTCATTTACGGGCGGCCCCGTACTGCCACCCCGCCGAAAATATGATCTGGCGTTCCGCCGCGAGACGGTACGCCGTGAGACGGTACACCGTGAGACGGACGACCAACCGGCGGCCAGCGGCGCGCCTTTGGTCTGAGTCCGTCGGTGTTGGCACGCTGGCTGGCCCTGGCCCATCGCCCCCCACCGCCGTGGGAGCAGGCGTTAGGCGGCAGAGAGTAGGCGGCGAAGGTCTGCTGGAGCGCACGCAGATAAAACCGACCTCCAGAGAATTCGATAGCTCCCAACTCAACACCAACCGACGGTGCCAGTCGATGACGGCTGCCAGGTAGAAAAAGCCCCGCGCCAGGGGCTATATGTGATGTCGGTACGCCACACGTGGCTGGAGGCGGTGGCGAGCTGCTCGCGCGACAAATACGGGAAACGCAACAATGGCTGGCCCGGGCGCGAGAGGTCGGGCTTGGGGCAGATCGCGTGCAGGCCCTTCAGTCAACACAGGCGCCGTACTCGCTTGACCTGGACGGTGTGCCTCTGCTGGCTTAACCAATAGATGCAGCCCCCACACCCCAAGAAAGCAGTAACGCGTAGCTTCTTCGTCCAACAGGCGCATCTGCGCCGTTTAGCCCCAGAACTATTCACCGCTGCCCTGCGCCCGCTGCCCGCGCTTCTGCCAGGCGTGACTCACCGGCGCCTGGCGCGAGAAGCGGCACTCGTCGGTGTACCAGAGGACTTTGCCTTGCCGTTGCCAGTGGGCCAGCAGGCGCTGGCCACCCCAGTAGCGGGTGCGGGCGGTGGGCGCGTCAATCCCAGCCTGCTTGCCCAACTCTTTCAAGTACTCGTTCAGCTTTTGGTTAGCGATGCGGCGCACGTCGCCATTTACCAGACGCCGGAGTAAGGTCTATCCGTAGGTTGGCAGCGGCGGAACGCTTAGCTATTTCGCCCGTCTTTTGGGTAGTGAGCCGCAGCCCGCCCCTCACTGGCAGCGCGCGCTGAATCTGACGCAGGGCGAGCGCGAACAGCACGCGATTCGGGAACCGCTACGGCAGTGCGTGGGCTAGCCTGGAGTAGCGCGGGGCAGGCCCACCCTTCGTCAGACGACAAAATCTACATCGATTAGGAATTGCTCCATGCCACGCGCCCCTACGTAACCCTGATCACGCGACTGCCTGATGCCCTTGATTCCTGTGCTTGCGGTCAAGGCGATGACCTTCATTTGTCCGCTGAAACGTCCCCCGACAAAGAAAAACCCCGCCTACAATACGCAGACGGGGTTTTATGCAGAGAAGGAGGGATTCGAACCCCCGATACCCTTGCGGGCATAACGGATTTCGAATCCGTCGCATTCGACCACTCTGCCACTTCTCTGGCTGATTTCCCTGGCGGCGTGGTCGTAGAACCGCTTGGGGGTGCAAAGGTAGAAAGATCCGGCGCCTTGGCGCAAGCCGGAACGCTGAAAAAAACGCGTCTCTCAACCCACCGCCGTAGGAGCAAGCTCGGCAGGAGCACCATTACGAAACGGCCGCCCCGCCCGGCGAATGGCATCTTCGAGGCTGATATTGATCTCGAACCCCAGCACCAGGGTCATACACACGAAGTCGAGCCAGACCATCAAGCCCACCAACGCCCCGATGGAGCCGTAAAAGTGGTTGTAGGAGTTGAAAATCCGGATATAAAGCGTGAATAGAAACGAGACCAGGAAGATCAGCAGCGTGGCTACCACGGCGCCTACGGAGAAGAACGGCCACTTGTCGTCCACGGCGGGCACGTAGTAGTAAATCATCGAGGTGGTGGCAAAAAACAGCAGCCCCAGCGACGACAGCTTCAGCACCGACAGCAACGTGGGGGTGGCCTGCTCGCTCAGGAGTTCGTGGAAAACCAGAAAGTCCACAATGTAGGTGCCGAAGAACAGCCCCGCCACACTCAGCAGCAACACCAGCGAGAGAATGATGGTCAAAGCCGTAGCAATCAGCCGCTTACGCAGGTAAGAGCGGTGGCGGAAGGTTTTGTATTTCTTGTCGAAAGCATCGAGCAGGGCCATCAGCCCATTGCTGGATAGAATCAGCGCGAACAGCACCCCCGTACTCAACAGCCCGCCGTGGGGGATCAGAATGATGTCCTCGATGGTGGTACGGGTGGCGGCGAACATCTCGCGCGGCATTACGTCCTGCAAGAAAGCCATAATCTCCACATTCAGGTTCTGAATCGGGATGTACGGAATCAGCGTGAACAGGAAAATGATAGTGGGGAAGAGTGAGAGCGTAAAGTTGAACGCCATATAAGAGGCGCGCTTGGTGATCGAGTCGCGGCCCAGTTCCAGGATCAACTGCTCGACCACATCGTAAACCGACAGCACGACGCCGCCTTCCGCGCGGAAACGCAGATTACGCAACCACACAATGAAGCGGCGGTACGAGCGCCGCTCCTCGACGCGCTGACGGATACGGTTCATTTTTGATTAAGTGACTTTTTTGACTGAGTAACTAATTGGAAATGAGTGACTGAGTGATTTTTGTTTTGTCCTCCAATCGCTCAGTCCCACTCAGTCCCACTCAGTCACTCATTTAGTAATAGGTTTCCAGCTTTTCCAGGATGTGCGGCGGGATGCGCACGGGCCGGCCGGTGGCTTTGGAGGCAAAAACCAGCGTGGTTTCGCCGGTGTTCAGCAGGTCGCCGGCTTCATTGCGGGTTTCGCACTCGAAGCGGATACTGGTGCCGGTGGGCAGCACCGGTAGCCGGACGGTAACGGTCAGTAGGTCGTCGTAAAAGCCGGGCTTCCGGTAGCGGATCTTGAAATCGACGACCGGCAGCATCACGCCCTCGGCTTCCATTGCGGCGTAGGGCAAGCCCAACGCGCGGAAAGCTTCGGTGCGGGCCGTCTCGTAGTAAGCCGCGTAGTGGCCGTAATAAACGTAGCCCATCTGGTCGGTTTCGGCATAACGAACCCGGACGGTGGTGGCGTGGGAAAACATTTGCGATTGAGTGATGGAGCGATTGAGCGATTGAATGATTGAGTGCGTGAGTGAGCGCGACTTCATCAATCACTCAATCGCCAATCACTCAATCACTCAATGGATTCCTCTGGTATCCAGCGCGGCGCGGTAGCGGCGGGCGTTGGCTTGGTGTTCGGCGGGGGTGGCAGCGAAATTATGGTAGCCGCTGAAGTCTTCTTTGGCGCAGAAGTACAGGTAATTGTGCGCTTCCGGACGCAGTACGGCGGCGAGAGCATCGCGGGTGGGGGCCATAATCGGCCCCGGCGGCAGGCCCTTCACGCGGTAGGTGTTGTAGGGCGAGTCGGTACGCAGCATTTCGCCGGTGACGCGCCGGATGGCGAAATCGCCGGTGCGCCGACCTACCGCATACACGACGGTGGGGTCGGCTTGCAGCAGCATCCCCCGGCGCAGGCGATTGAGGTAAACGCCCGCGATGCGCGGTTGTTCGTCGGGATGAAGTTGTTGCTCGCCCTGCACGATGGCCGCCAGCGTGGCGACCTGAATCGGCGTCAGCCCCAGTTCTTCGGCCTGGGCGAGGCGCGTGGCCGTCCAGTAACGGTCGTAGGCAGCTTTGAGCTTTTGGAGAACCGAGGCGGGCGGCGTCGTCCAGTAAGCCTCGTAAGTATCGGGCAGAAAGAGCGCCAGCACAGTGGTGGTGTCAAAGCCCAACCCCTGCACGTAGGCCGGGTCGTGGAGCAGGGAGTCGTACTGGCCGGGGCGGCTCAGGAAGGTGCGTTCCAGGCGCCGGGACTGCTGCGTCAGCAGACGCGAAGGCCGCACGGTGAGTTTGATCGGCGTCTGCTCGCCTTTACGCAGGGCGTTGATCAGTTCCCGGTTCGTCATTCCATCCTTGATTTCGTAGGCGCCGGGCTTCACCAGCTTGTCGTAGCTCATCAGTTTCGCCACAAACCGCAGCGAGAGCTTGTCAACCACCGTGTTGGTGGCTTCCACGGAATCGAGGACGGCCGTGAACGGCGCCCCCGGATGCACCCGCACAAACGCCTTCGCGCCATCCGCGACCTGCACGTTGGCAGTGAAGAAGACCTGATAGAAATAGTACGAAAAGCACACCGACAGCAGGGCGAACAGCAGAAAGCCGCCGCGCGTGAAGCGCTGGGTGCGGGAAAGTTGGCCGCGCCGGGCGCGGGCCGTAGGAGTTTCGGCCATCGGGCAGAAAAGAAGTTGAAAAAGCACGGCAACCCGGCCCGCGGCCGGTGCGTGTTAGGGCAAGATGACCAAATCCGTTTAGCCCCCGACGGCGGGTTCCGCGTCGGGCGGCGGATATTTGCGGCCCCGCAAAATTACACCCCCGCCGGCCGGGGCGCCAGGGCACTTTCCGGTGTCGGGCCAGGGACGCTTTCCTTCGTTTCACCCACTCGCAATCGTTTTTTTAAGTTTAAATGCACTACCTCCGACTCTCTTCCTTCCGCCGCACCCTGGCCGGGGCAGGCCTGGGCCTGGCCAGCCTGTTGAGCGCCGCGCCCGCCGCACAGGCGCAGGGCCTGATCGGCACCTATACGTTCACGGGCGCCATCGGCGATGAGGCCACCTTCCCCGTCGATGCGCAGCCCACCAACGCCGTGTTCGCGCCGTTCGGCCGCGGGTCCGGCATCACCCCTTCGACCTCCGCCAACCGTTTTTCGGCCACCGGCTTCACGCAGGCCACGACGGTGGATCTGAACCAGTACTATAATTTCTCGATCACCGCCAACGGTGGCTTCGTGGTAGATGTTGATTCCCTGACGTTCACGGAGCGGCGTTCAGGCACGGGCATCACCAAATACCAGGTGCGCTCGTCGGTGGACAACTTTGCGGCCCCGCTCGTGGACGTGACCGTGCCCGACGACACCAATATCCGCCCCGCCAAGCTGGCGCTGCCCGGCGCGCCTTTCAACTCACTCAGCACGATTGAATTCCGCATCTACGGCTACGCGGCCGAAGCCACCGCTGGCACCTGGCGGATGGACGATGTGCGCCTCGTGGGTCGGGTGCTGACTTCTGGCCCGGCGACGCCCACCTTCAGCTTCGCTCCTGCTACCCGTACCGTGGCCGAGAACGCCGGTACGATTCAGATTCCGGTGACGCTGACCAACCCCGGCACCACCGCCGCGACGGTGAACGTCGCCCTGGCTACGCCCGCCGGCACCGCCACCGCCGCCACCGACTACACCTTCACCACGCCCCAGACGCTGACTTTTGCGCCCGGCACCACCACGCAGAACGCCACGCTGACGGTGATCGACGACACCCAGCAGGAACCGTCGGAAACCGTCATTCTCCAGCTTACGGCGCCCAGCACGGGTGCCACGGTAGGCGCCGGCACGTTCACGCTCACCCTCACCGACAACGACGGTGGCCCCGGGCCATTGACGCCGCCCCTCACCACGATTGCGGCCGTGAACGTGAACGACGCCACCGGCGCGCCCGTGCTCAACGGCCAGGCCGTGCGGGTGCGCGGCGTGGTGACCGGACCCAATATCCGGATGACGGGGTACCAGACCTCGCTCCAGAACGCGGGTAAAGGCATTGGTCTGTTCAAGTCGGCCAATATCGGCACCCAAACCATTGCCCAGGGCGACTCGCTCGAAGTCATCGGGGTAGTAGGGCAGTTCAACGGCCTGACCCAGATCACGATCGACTCGTTCCGCACCCGCGCCGTGGCACAACGCCTGCCCGCGCCGCGCCCGACGACCGTGCTCGACGAAGTAAGCGAATCGCTCCTGACCCGTCTGACGGGTGGTCCCTTCACCCTCGTCGATGCCACGCAGTGGACCAATACGGGATCGGGCTTCACCGTCGATATCACTAATGGCACCACCACCTATGCGATGCGCATCGTGCGCGGCACCGACGTGTACGGCTCGCCTGCGCCGACGCAGCCGTTCAACCTGGTGGGCATCGGCGGGCAGTTCGACAACGCCGCGCCCTTCGATTCAGGCTATCAGATCATCCCCCGCTCGCTAGCCGACATCCAGTTCGGCCCGTTGACGCCCACCCTCGCGTTTACTACGCCCACCCGGACCGTGGCGGAGAACGCGGGCACGATCCAGATCCCGGTGACGCTGACCAACCCCGGCACCACCGCCGTGACGGTGAACGTGGCCCTGGGCACGCCTGCCGGCACGGCCACCGCCGCTACCGACTATACTTTCACCACGCCCCAGACGCTGACCTTTGCGCCCGGCACCACCACGCAAAACGCCACGTTGACGGTGATCGACGACACCCAGCAGGAACCGTCCGAGAACGTGCTGCTGCAGCTTACGGCACCCAGCACGGGTGCCACGATAGGTGCCGGGCGCGCGTTCGCGCTCACCATCACGGATAACGATACGCCGCCGCCAGCGGCTTCCGTGCAGTTCTCGCTGGTGAGCCAGTCCGTGGCCGAAAACGCGGGCTCGGTCCAGATTCCGGTGACGTTGACGAACGCCACCACCACCGCCGTGACGGTGGAAGTGATGCGTTCCGGCGGCACCGCCACGGCGGGCACGGACTTCACCTTCGCCACGCAGACGCTGACGTTTGCGCCTGGCACCACCACCCAGAACGCGGTGCTGAACCTGATCGACGACACGCAGCAGGAATCCGCTGAAACCGTGATTCTGATGCTGATGTCCCCCACGGGCGGCGCCGTGTTGGGAGCCACCAGCACCTTCACGCTCACCATCACCGACAACGACAGCGGCCCTGGTCCGCTGACGCCCCCCCTTACCACAATTGCGGCCGTGAACGTGAACGACGCCACCGGCGCGCCCGTGCTGGCGGGCCAGGCCGTGCGGGTACGTGGTGTGGTGACCGGCCCGAACATCCGGATGACGGGGTACCAGACCTCGCTCCAGAGCGCGGGCAAAGGCATCGGCCTGTTTAAGTCGGCTAACATTGGTACGCAGACCATTGCCCAGGGCGACTCGCTCGAAGTCATCGGGGTAGTAGGGCAGTTCAACGGCCTGACCCAGATTGCCATCGACTCGTTCCGGACCCGCGCCGTGGCGCAACGCCTGCCCGCCCCGCGCCCGACGACCGTGCTCGACGAGATGAGCGAATCGCTCCTGACCCGCCTGACGGGTGGCCCCTTTACCCTCGCCGATGCCACGCAGTGGACCAACGCAGGGTCGGGCTTCACCGTCGATATCACCAACGGCACCACCACCTACGCCCTGCGCATCGTGCGTGGCACCGACGTGTACGGCTCGCCCGCCCCGACGCAGCCGTTCAACCTGGTGGGCATCGGCGGACAGTTCGACAACGCCGCGCCCTTCGATTCGGGCTATCAGATCATCCCCCGCTCGCTGGCTGATATTCAGATCGTGAACGGCCTGAGCGCCGACGCGGCAACCGCTGCGCTCGTGCTGTACCCTAACCCGGCCACCGACCAACTGACCATCAGCGGCACGGCCGGCGGCACCGCCACCGTGCTGGACGCCCTGGGCCGCCCCGTACTGACGGCGAAACTGCCCGCCGCCGGCACGGCCACGGTGCGGGTGAGCGCCCTGCCCGCCGGCGTGTACGTGGTGCGCGTAGGCACCGCCTCACGGCGCTTTCTGAAGCAGTAGAGAGAAAGGTGTCAGATAAGAAGTGTCAGGTGCGAGGTGTGAGGGACCTGAGGTCGCAAGCGATTCGCACCACCTCGCACTTCGCACCTGACACTTCGCACCTCCTAAAAAGCCTCCCCGGTGCCCGGTGCGCCGGGGAGGCTTTTCTTTGTACCCGTTCCGGACTCATCCCGCTTCCTAACTCCCTGCCATCCAATGGCCGTTTTACTGAAAATTCATCCTGACAACCCGCAGTCCGCCCGTATTCAGGAGGCGGTGGACGTGCTTCGCAATGGCGGACTGATCATATACCCAACAGACACGATATACGGTATCGGCTGCGACGTACACAACGCCCGTGCTGTGGAGCGGCTGGCCAAACTCAAGGGAATCAAGCCGGAAAAAGCCAACTTCTCCTTCATCTGTCAGGACCTGACGCACATCGCCGACTACGCCCGCCAGATCACGACGCCCCAGTACAAAGTGCTGAAAAAGGCCCTGCCGGGGCCGTTTACCTTTATTTTTGAGGCCAGCACCAAAGCCCCGCGCTACGGCGGCAACCGCCGCAAAACGGTGGGTATCCGGGTGCCCGACCACCGCATTCCGTGCGAGCTGGTGCGGCTGCTGGGCAACCCAATCGTCAGCACCTCCACCCACGACGATGACGAACTCCTGGAATATGCCACCGACCCGGAACTGATCTTCGAGAAATATCAGCACACCGTCGATCTGGTGATCGATGGCGGCTACGGGCATAACATTGCTTCTACGGTGATCGACTGCCAGAACGATTCCTTCGAGGTATTACGGCAGGGCGCCGGCGATATCGAACAGTATTTATAAGTCCGGCAGCCGGGCCCGACGAAACCGCGTGTTCCGGCCGGCCATCTGATTCCCAACCCCGTGCGACCTTTGCGCCGCAATCGTCTTCCTTGAGCCCTTTCAACCCCCAATCCACACTTTGCGCGAAGAACACGTCCGCTGGCATTCGCCCACCATTGGCCGCGATTTTGAGATGCTCGTTTTCGGGCACGCCGGCATCCCCGTCATTGCCTACCCCACCTCGATGGGGCGCTACTACCAAAACCGGGATTTCGGCCTGATCGGCGCCGCTTCGTGGTTCGTTGATAACGGCCTGGTGAAGATCTACTGCCCCGATTCGCTCGACAACGAGGGCTGGTACAACACCCACATTCACCCCGCCGACCGCATCCGGGTGCATCAGCACTACGACCACCTGATTCGCCACGAACTAGTACCGCGTGCCCAGTACGAAACCGGTCACGACCGCGTGGCGGTAGCCGGAGCATCGTTTGGGGCTTACCACGCCACCAATTTTGCCTTCCGTTATCCGGGCCTCGTGCGCCAGCTCATCAATATGGGCGGCGCCTACGACATCAAGATGCAGCTCGACGGCTATTACGACGACAACGCGTACTACAACAACCCCACGGATTTCCTGAGCGGCATCCAGGACCCAATGCTCTGGCAAATGGGCATCATTCTGGGCGTCGGCGAACACGATTTCTGCCGTGCCGCCAACGAGCGCCTCTCGCAGCAACTCAGCGACAAAGGCGTGCAGCACTGGCTCGACGTGAAGCCGGGCAGCGTGCACGACTGGCCCATCTGGTGCCAAATGTTCCCGGAGTATCTTTCCCGACTCAATTTCTAGGTGGTCGGTTTGGCAGCCGGCTCGTTGGTTTTCACCCACCCACGAACCCCGGCCCAAACGGCTCCACTGACTCACGCCCCAAAAACCCAAAACCCTAGTAATGAAAAAGATCGGCATTCTGTTCGGCCAGGAAAACACCTTTCCGCAGGCGTTCATCGACCGGATTAATTCCAAAAACATCCCCGGCATCGTGGCCGAGGCCGTCACGATCGACAAAGTGATGCAGGGCGAAGCTTCGGGCTACGCCGTGATCATCGACCGGATCTCGCAGGACGTCCCCTTCTACCGGGGCTTCCTGAAAAACGCCGCCATCTGCGGCACAGCGGTGCTGAACAACCCGTTCTGGTGGTCGGCCGACGAGAAATTCTTCAACAACGCCCTGGCCGTGAAGCTGGGCGTGCCGGTGCCGAAGACGGCCCTGCTGCCGTCGTTCGAACACCCCACCGACACGAACGCGAACTCGTTCCGCAACCTGAAGTTCCCGATGGCCTGGGAGAAAATCTTCGAGTACACCGGCTGGCCCGCTTATATGAAACCGTTCGAAGGCGGCGGCTGGAAGAACGTTTACAAGCTCAATAACCTCGAAGATTTCTACCGCGCCCACGGCGAAACGCATCAGTTAGTGATGATGCTGCAGGAGGAAATCCAGTTCACGTCGTACTACCGCTGCTACTGCATCGGCCAGCGCGATGTGCTGATTATGCCCTACGAGCCGCGCAACCCGCATCATCTGCGGTACCAGGCGTCGTTCAACGATTCGCCGGAACTGCTGGCCCGCATCGAGCGCCACGTCCGCGAGCTGAACGTGGCCCTGGGCTACGACTTCAACACCGTCGAATTCGCCGTACGCGACGGCGTGCCTTACGCCATCGACTTCTGCAACCCCGCCCCAGATGCCGACGTGAACTCCGTAGGCGAAGAAAACTTCAACTGGGTGGTGGAAGCCGCCGCCAATATGGCTATTCGCCGTGCCCAGGCACAGGTCGATGGCCAGGACAACCTGACCTGGGGCACCTTCGTGCGCTCGGCTGTCGCCAACCAGACGCTGACGCCTTCCGTGGAAGCCACCGGCCCGAACGCGCTGGGCGCAACGGCCCCCAAAGCCGCTGCTAAAACAGCCGCCCCAAAAGCAGCTGCGTCGAAAGCCGCTGCGCCGAAAGTAACCGCCCCGAAGGCCGCCGCCCCGAAAGCGGCTGCTCCCAAAGCAGAGAAAGCGGCCGTGGCCAGCGCCCCGGCTAAAAAAGCGGCCACCAAAAAAGCCGGGGCATAAACCCACCTGCCCGGCAGGGCCTTTTTAACTAAAACGCCCCGCGTCGAAGCTTCGACGCGGGGCGTTTTGCGTGTGGAAGTAGCGGGCCGCAAGGTGTTGATTATCCTGCATTTGGCTTGCGACTTTTCAGCTGTCTATCAGCGGATTGGCTTACAGCTTGCAGCTGAAAGCTTACAGCTGGCCGCTTAACTCTACTTTGGCAATTCAGGTGGGGGCATTTCGGCGCTGATCTGGACGCTGTAAGTACTTGGTTCGCTTGATGATGGCCGCTTGCAGCGCGTCGTTCTGGTCGAGTTTGTTGCGGAGTTTTCGCGCCAACAGGAGC
>JANPLI010000067.1:0-20468 GCA_031426455.1 Hymenobacteraceae bacterium
AGGCGAGCTGCTGGATCTGAAGCAGAACCTGAACCAGATGGTGGACTCGCTCAACGTGTTCGCCGGCGAAGTGACCCGCGTGGCCCGCGAAGTGGGTACGGAAGGTAAACTCGGTGGGCAGGCCAGCGTACCGAACGTGGCCGGTACCTGGAAAGACCTGACGGACAACGTAAACGGGATGGCCGGCAACCTCACCAGCCAGGTGCGTGACATTGCCAACGTGGCAACCGCCGTGGCGAAAGGCGACCTGTCACAGAAGATCACCGTCGATGTAAAAGGCGAGCTGCTGGACCTCAAGGACAACCTGAACCGAATGGTGGACTCGCTCAACATCTTCGCCGGCGAAGTGACGCGGGTATCGCGCGAGGTGGGTACGGAAGGCAAGCTCGGCGGACAGGCCAGCGTGCCGAACGTGGCCGGCGTCTGGAAAGACCTGACCGACAACGTGAACGGGATGGCCGGCAACCTCACCAGCCAGGTGCGCGACATTGCCAACGTGGCCACGGCTGTAGCAAAAGGCGACCTGAGCCAAAAGATCACCGTCGATGTAAAAGGCGAGCTGCTGGATCTGAAGCAGAACCTGAACCAGATGGTGGACTCGCTCAACATCTTCGCCGGGGAAGTGACCCGCGTGGCCCGCGAAGTGGGTACGGAAGGCAAGCTCGGCGGGCAGGCCAATGTGCCGAACGTGGCCGGCGTCTGGAAAGACCTGACCGACAACGTGAACACGATGGCCGCCAACCTCACCACGCAGGTGCGGGGCATCGTGAAAGTTGTGACGGCCGTATCGAAAGGCGACCTGACGCAGAAGCTGTTGCTCGAAGCCCGCGGGGAGGTGGCCGACCTGGCCGAGACTTTCAACCGAATGGTGGACGATCTGAACCGCCTGGCGTCCGAAGTCAGCCGGGTGGCGCGCGTGGCCGGCGCCGAGGGCAAGCTCACGGAGCGCGCCACGGTGAGCGGGGTGTCGGGGTCGTGGAAAGAACTGGCCGACACGCTCAACGCGCTGCTCGAATCCATCGCCCAGCCAGTGCTGGCCGTGGCGCGGGTCGTGCGGGCAGTGAGTGAGTCGGACCTCACCGACCGGGTAGGGCTGGGCGCCGGACAGATTTCGGGCGACCCGCTGGAAATGTCCAACGCGCTCAATACCGCGCTCGCCAACCTCAACGACCTGCTCGGCCGGATCAACTCCTCAGCCGAAGTGGTGGGGGCGTCGTCGGAAGAAATGGTGCAGAAAGGCCAGCAGATGAGCCGCACCACGGCTTCGGTGGCCCACGCGATGCAGCAGATGGCCGAAGGTGCCCAGAACCAGGCCCAGAAAACCGACCAGGCGTTCCGCCTCATCGAAGACATTATGCAGGTGACCCGCGAAACGGCCCAAAAGGCCGAAGTGGTGAACCGCGCGGCCGTGCAGGGCGAGCAATCGTCGCAGTTGGGGCTGAAAACGGTGGCCGAAGTGGTGCGGAATATGGAAGAAATCTCGACCGCCGCCGTCCAGACGGCGCATACCGTCGAGATGCTCAATACCCGCTCGCAGGAAATCAGCCGCGCGCTGGGCATCATCACCGAAATCGCGCTGCAAACTAACCTGCTGGCCCTGAACGCTTCCATCGAAGCCGCCCGCGCCGGCGACTACGGGCGCGGTTTCGCCGTGGTGGCCCAGGAAATGAGCAAGTTGGCGGAAGGCTCGCGCAAGTCGGCCTCCGAAATTGCGAACCTGCTGGAAGACGTGAAAAAAGACACCTCGTCGGCCGCTGCCGCTATCGCTACGATGGACAATCGGGTGACGCGCGGTAAAAATGCTACCTTCGATGCGTCGAGCGCCTTCAAGGCCATCGCGGCGTCGTCGGGCGAAACGCTGCGTTCCTCGCAGGAAATTTTGCAGGCGACCGAACAGCAGACGGCCAAGATCGGCGATGTGGTGCGCAACGTGGAAGAAGTGGTGGCCATCGCCGAGCAGACCGCTTCCGGCACGCGGCAGGTATCCAGCACGGCCCAGCGCCTGAGCGTGGCCATGCAGGAGCTGACGACCTCCTCGCAGCACCTGACCTCGATCGCCACCGACCTGCAAGGCAACCTCGCCACGTTCCGCCTCACCTCCGGTGCCCCCACCAAACCGCAACCGGCGCGCGCACAATAAGGCTTTATGGCAAAGAAAAAAGCTTTTCCAAAAGAGGTGGCGTCGGCCACGCCGCCCGGCGAAGCCGGTGGGGCAGGGGCGGCTGAAATAGAGGCTACGCTTGCGTCGCCGCTCGCTGACGAAGCGGGCGGTGAACCGGCTGCGTCCTCGGGTAGTAAAGTGGACGCCAGCAATGTAGAGGCGGCCAGCCCGGTCGCCTCGGTGCCCGCTGCGCCCCAGCCCGGCATTCTGGACGATGACGCCACGACCCGCACGGCTGCCAGCATTCCGGCGCCCACGCTGCTTCAACCGTTGGCCCGGCGCGTGGCGCCCAAGGTCGAGCAGATGATGCAGCTCATCGTTTTCCGGTTGGGTTTGGAGGAGTACGCCGTCCGGATTGCGCAGGTCAAGGAAATCACGGTCACGCCGGAAATCGCCCGGATGCCGCGTACGCCAGCTTTTTTGCGCGGCGTGGCCAATATTCGGGGCGAGCTGATCGCCGTCCTGGACCTGGAAGAGCGTTTTCAGCTCACACCCGCGCCCCTGGCCGACCCCGCCGACCGCCGCACGTACACGCTGGTGGTGGAAGCCGCCGATTACAGCATCGGCATTTTAGTGCGTCAGATGCCGCAGGCCACCACGGTGCCCGCCGCGCTGCTGGAACAGGCGCCGGACTTTTTCCGCACCCTGAGTATCAATGATAAGTACATCGAAGGTTTGGTCCGGCTATCCGATCAGGACCGGGTGATTATTCTCCTCGACCTGCTCCGGCTGCTGCAGCCCGCCGAAATTCTCCAACTAAGCCCCCCCAATGCCGTTATAGCACCGGAAGGGGGCCTGCCGATGCCGGCGCAAGCCGAAATGCCGCTGCCGGGAGGAGCCGTTGTCCGCTGACGACTGCTTTACCGGCGCCTGATTCAAGCGCCCCGTTTCATTTGTTTTAGTTTTTTTAATCTGTATGGCCAACCGCATTCTTATTGTTGACGACTCGTTCTATATGCGAACGATGCTCAAAAACATCCTTTCCGACGCCGGCCACGAGATCGTGGGTGAAGCCGCCACCGGCCAGCAGGCGATTCAACTGGCCCGCGATACCCGTCCGGATCTGGTGACGCTCGACGTGATTTTGCCTGATAATACGGGCCTCGACGTACTCAAAGCGATTCGCGCCGAACAGCCGGACCTGAAAATCGTAATGGTCTCGGCGGTTGGTCAGGACGTAATCGTGAACGAAGCCTTGGCCGCTGGCGCCGGCGCCTACCTCGTCAAGCCCTTCTCCGAGGAGCGGGTGCTGGATATTGTAAAACAACTCCTGAGCTAGGCCGGGGTAAGATGCTGGGGTTGGGTTTTAAGTGTCGGCAGACGCCGCACGGATCAGCCACTCAGTCAATCAGTCTCACTCAGTCACGCAGTAAAAAATGGCCGACCGCGAACAGGAATACCGCGAGCTTTTTGCCGCTGAGGCGCTGGAAACCATCGAAATGATGGGCCGGCACCTGGGGGTGCTGGAGCGCGCGCCCCTGGACGAGCCGGCCATAGCCGATAGCTTTCGGCTGCTGCATAACCTGAAAGCCAGTGCCGCGGCTACGGGTTTTCAGGCGATTGCCGACCTGGCCCACGCGCTGGAAACGCTCTTTGGCCGGCTGCGGGTGCGCGAAATTGCGTTCACCGGGAAAGTCGTCGGCTTGTTCTACGAAGGCCTGGATGCGCTCGATGAGCTGAGCCGGTTTGCGATGGCTCCGCAGGCGGGCCCCGCCCCGGACCTGACCTCGCTGCTGGGCCGGCTGGATGCGGTCACCCCCGCCGATTCGCTGGTGACTGGCGCTTCAGCGGGCGAACTGGTAGTGGCGACGCTGCCCGAATTCGGCGTCGTGCCGGAGCTCGTCGCCCCGGCGGGTGCCCCCCGGATGGAGCTTTCGGACCTGGTGTCGATCCCGGTGCGCAAACTGAACACGCTGCTGACCCAGGCCAGTGAACTGACCCTGTACCGCGACCGCCTGCGTACGCTGGCCCGTGAGCTGGACCTGCCGGTGCTTACCCAGCTTTCCGACCAGTTTTCGCGCCTCGCCGAGGATATTCAGTACGCCGTGATGGACGCCCGGCTGGTGACGGTCGGCTCGCTCTTCAACAAGTTTCCGCGCGTGGTGCGCGACGTGGCCACCGCCGAAAGCAAACGGGTGGATTTGCTGCTCAGCGGGCAGGATATTCAAATCGACCGCAACGTGCTGCAAATCGTCACCGACGGCCTGCTGCACTTGCTGCGTAACGCCATTACGCACGGCATCGAACGGCCAGCGGAGCGCCTGGCGGCGGGTAAGCCCGAAACCGGCATCCTGTTGCTCGACGCCCAGACCGACCGCGACCGCGTGATCCTGACGCTTACCGACGACGGGCGTGGCATTGACCGCGCGGCCGTGGTGCGTAAGGCCCGCCTCCAGGGGCTGCTACCCGCCGACTACCCGGACCCTGTGGTCAATACCGCCGAAACGTCCACCGACGCCAGTGCTGACGCCACCGATGCAGATGGCGACGACGTGCTGCACCTGATCTTCGAGCCGGGCTTTTCCACCGCTTCCACCATTACGGCCTACGCCGGGCGCGGCGTGGGGCTGGACGTGGTGAAGCTGGCCGTCGATACACTGGGCGGACGCCTGCAACTCACCACGGAACCCGGCCGGGGCACTACGTTCACGTTGGTGCTGCCGTCTTCGATTGCCGTCAAGCCCGCGCTGCTGGTGGAAGATGAGGACAGTTTCTACGCCATTGGCCTGACGTACACCGAGAACGTGGTTTCGCTGGCCGCCACCGACCTGTTCGCCGCCGGGCCCGTGCTGATGGCCGCGCTCCCCGGCACCGAAGAGGCCGTGCCCGTGGTAGCGCTCCGGCATCTGCTGGAAGGCACACCGGGCCTGCAACGGTTGCTTGACCGTGCGGCGCTGGGGCCGGGGCCTTATCCGGTGGTCATCGTGCGCCACAACAACCGCCGGCTGGGGCTATTGGTGGGGCGTTTCATCGGTCAGCAGGATATCGTCGTGAAGCCCGTCGCGAAACCGCTCGACCAGATCGATCTCTTCAATGGCCTCACCACGCTGGGCAATGGCCGCGTTTGTGTGGTATTGGATGTGCCAGCGCTCACGGCGCCGTTCACGGGGGGGCGCGACGCCCGCCAGTTCGGGAAGATGGTGGTGGGCGCGCGGGCCGTACCCGCCGCGCTGGTGCCCCGCTGACCTTGCTGAAGGTATGTGGAGCTTTTGGCTCTGTCTGTGTTTTTTTTTCGACGAAACAACTCCTGCTCTTTACCTCTCATATGCCCCTTTCCTTGAACACGCTCGAAAAAGATACTATCCGCGAGGTCCTTAATATTGGGCTAGCCCGCGCCGCCGATTCTTTTGCGCTCATCGCGCAGGGACGGGTCTTGCTGACGGTGCCCGACTTCGACCTCGTACCGGCCTCGCGGGTGCTGGCCCTGGCCAAGCAGTACGATTCGGACCACTACTTCGTGGTGCAGAGCGATATCCGGGGCGATTTCAAGGGCGCCACGCTCCTGGCGTTCTCGCCGGAACATATTCAGCGGGTAACGGAAATCTGCCTGCGAATGAAAGGGCCGGCGACGCTGGAAATCAATGAAATGCAGCGGTCGCTTTTGTTGGAGATAAGCAATATCCTTACCGGCGCGATGGTCACGCAGCTCGCGAACCTGCTGCACAAGTCCATTTATGGGGCGCCGCCTACTACGCCCGGCTCCGACCTGGCCGTGTCGCTCCATTCCATCATCGAAGCTTCCGGCGATCAGATGCAGCCGATGGTATTCACCGTTGTGACGCAGTTCGAGGAGTCGTCCAAAAAGATTGAGTTGCCGCTGCTTATTTTCTTCGACCGTCCTACCTTCGACAAAATGGTGGTCTCAATTCGCTCTGAGGAGTTCCGGAAAGCGTCACATATGTAAGTGCCCGGGCCAACGTAGTAGTTTGTTAAAATCAGCAGAAACCCCTGATTGCCAAGGAGTCTGCCAGTTATTTAACCGGCTGGCTACCGTCGATTTATTTGAAACGGGGTTCCCGTTGCAGCATCCAGAACGGAGCCGATGCTCCGTTCTTTTTTTGCGCCATAGTCGCGCTGGGGCGATCAGCCCACCAAAAATCACCCGATCAAATGACCAAAGCTGAAAAAATTGCCGCCTTCGACCCCAGCGGCCTCGGCGACGCCAACGCGGGGCTCTTCGGTCTGCCCTTCACCCCCGACGACGCCGCCCTCGTGATCATCCCCGTGCCGTGGGAAGTGACGGTTTCGTACCGGGCCGGCGCCGCTCAGGGGCCGTCCACCGTGCAGGAAGCGTCCTACCAGGTCGATCTGTTCGAGCCGGGCATCCCTGACGCGTGGCAACTGGGGCTAGCCCTGGAAGAGGCCGATGCGCACTGGACGGACGTGGCCGCCACGCTCCGGGCGGAGGCCGAAGCTTATATCGGGTGGCTCACGGCGGGGCAGCCCGCCGAAAACGCGGCGACCTTCGCCGATCTGCCCGCGCGCATCACCGAACAGGGCGAGCAGTTGCGCGCCTGGCTGCGCGACCGCGCCACGGCCTACCTCGACGAAGGCAAGCTGGTGGCTGTGCTGGGCGGCGACCATTCCACGCCGCTGGGCCTGCTCGACGCGCTGGCGGCGCGCTACCAGGCTATCGACCCCGCCGCTGCCAAAGGCCCAGCCGATGCCGCTGCGCTGCCCGAGGGCTTCGGCATCCTGCAAATCGACGCCCACGCCGACCTGCGCGAAGCCTACGAGGAATTCACGTATTCCCACGCCTCGATTATGTACAACGCGCTGACGCTGCCGCAGGTCCGGAAACTGGTGCAGGTGGGCATCCGCGACGTGTGCGAGGCCGAAATGACGCTGGCCGATGAGGCGAACGGCCGCGTGACGATGTTCACCGACGCTTACCTGCAGGACGAACTGCTGGGCGGTACCACCTGGAAGAAGCTCTGCAAAAAGATCATCGCCCAGTTGCCGCCGCACGTGTACATTTCTTTCGATATCGACGGTCTCGACCCTAAACTCTGCCCCGGCACCGGCACGCCCGTGCCCGGCGGGCTGGAATTCGAGCAGGCCGTGTACTTGATCAAGCAGGTCGTGAAAAGCGGCCGGCGCATCATCGGCTTCGACCTTTGCGAAGTGGCGCCCGGCACCGACCCGGACTGGAACGGCTCCGTCGGCGCCCGCCTCCTCTACAAGCTCTGCAACTGGACGGCCGTCTCGCAGGGCCGCCTCCGGACGACGGAGTTTTAGGCGGCTGTTTCGGATCGATTGGTATCAAAACCGTGCGTTCTACCGTACCAGCCGACCAGATTCCCCTTTCACCAATTGACCAACAATGAATTTTATCCTCAAGCTCGTACTCACGGCGCTGGCCGCTTACGGCCTCGGCCAGGTGCTGCCGGGCGTTCACTTCCCCGGCATCGGTACGGCCCTGGTTTTCGTGCTGATCCTGGGCGTGTTGAATGCCATCGTCAAGCCCATTCTGAAAATCATCGGCTTTCCGCTGACGGTCCTGACGCTGGGTTTGTTTACGCTCGTCATCAACGTGGCGGTCATTCAGTTAGCCGACCTGCTGATTCCCGGCGACCTGGTTCAAGGCTTCTTTATGTCGCTGATTTTCGGCTTCCTGCTCTCGCTGCTGACCAGTGTGATCGACGGGATGTTCAGCGATAAAAAGGATTAGTATTTCGGCCAGCGCGTTTTCTGAACGCGCCGGTCTTTGCCCGCAAAGAAGCCCGGTTGATTCGCACCGTCTGTGCGAACCAACCGGGCTTTCCGGTTCTTCCTCATCAGGCCAAACTACCCGACCCTACCGCGTGAACGTGTAGGGGTCCAGCTCCAGAAACGGGTTCACGCGGAGGGTCATCGTGATGAGCTTGTCCTGCGGGTCGGCGGCGAACATCATCGGAAACTGCCCGTAGGCGGGGTTCGAGTAGGTCAGGCGCCACTGTTCGCCGTCGATGAGTTCGAGCTTGGCCGTAAGGCTGGGCAGGTGCGGAAACGTGATCTTGAGGTCGCGTTTGCCATCAGCGGCGACGGTCACATCGCCCATCACGGGGTGGTGCCAGGTGCCGCAGTAGGCGTCGAGCTTGCGCGGTAGCTTCGCGGTGCGGCCTTTTTCGGTGCGTAGGGCCAGCGTCGTGCGCTGCTGGGCCTCCTCGATTTCGCCCTGCTTCGTCGGCGCCAGCGCCTGGGCCGAGCGGTTCACGTAGGGCACTCCCAGGTAAGCATCAAGCAGTTGGTAGCGCAGGGTTTCGAAGAACGCTTGGTTGTCCTGGTTCGTCAGGATTACCATTCCCAGCCCGGCTTCGGGTACGAAACAGGTGCCGGTCACGAAGCCGTCGGCCCCGCCCGTGTGCCAGTAAATCTGCCGGCCGTTGTAGTCGGCCGTGTACAGGCCCAGCGCGTAAGCCTGAAAGTGCATCGGCAGGCGCGCGTTACGGTCGCTGCGCACCAGCGTATTGGCTTTGCGGGTGCGTTGCAGCACCGGCCACGGCAGGATTTCCTTGCCCTCGAAACGGCCCGAGTCGAGTTGCATCCG
The DNA here is from genome assembly GCA_031426455.1 of Hymenobacteraceae bacterium. Taxonomy (GTDB): domain Bacteria; phylum Bacteroidota; class Bacteroidia; order Cytophagales; family Hymenobacteraceae; genus JANNMJ01. The sequence continues at coordinate 8,691 of JANPLI010000067.1, forward strand.
CACCCAGCGGCTCATATCGGCCACGGAACTCACCATCGAAGCGGCGGGCGCGAGGGCGTCCGGGTGGTCGTAGGCGAGCAATTCCAGCTTGCCCAGGCCCGTAGTGTAGGGGCGGGCTACGTTGGGCAGCGTTTCGATGCCGGTGGTCAGCATCCGCGTGTTGCTCATTCCCAGAGGTTTGAGCATCGTGGCCGTCACGTAGTCTTCCCAACTCTGGCCGCTGACTTTGGCCACGATTTCGCCGGCCGTTAGGTAGCCCGCGTTGCAGTAACCGTATTCCTGCCGAAACTGGCCGTTGGGCTTCAGCAGGCGCAGACGGCGCACGATTTCGGCGCGCGGCAGGTCGGAATTCCAGAACGTGAAATCGCCCTGGAAGGTCTTCGTGCCGAGGCGGTGGGAGAGGACGTCCCGGATCGTGACCAGCCGTGAGGCCACCGAATCGTAGAGCCGAAAGTCGGGCAAATATTTGGTCACTTTGTCGTCGAGCCGAAGCTTTTCCTGGTCCGAGAGGTTCGCGACGGCGGTGGCCGTGAAGAGCTTGGTATTCGAGGCAATCTCGAAGAGCGTATTTTCGTCCACCGGTTCCGGCTTGCCCACTTCGCGCACGCCGTAGCCCTTGCTAACGATCACCTTGCCGTCCTTGACGATGGCGATGGCTAGCCCCGGAATCTGCCAGGCGCGCATTCCGCGCCGGATGCAGGCGTCGAGCGAGTCGCGCACGAACGTGGGGCCGGGAATATTCGGCCCGGATTGGGCCTGCACCGTCAGCAGTGGCGCGGCGGTCAGCGCCGCCAGAAGCAGTTTTTTCATCGTCCGGCGAAGGTAACGCCCGGCGGCGACGGGCGGCGCCCGCATCCGGAATCAACTTTGCACCCGGATTTCCGGTTACCCCCACCTATGCCCCTCGAAGCCACCGCCCTCGTCGAAGCTGCCGCCCAGGCTACGGGCGCCGTATTCAGCGACCTGCCTTATTGCCCCAGCCTGACCGAGTACCGCCGCCGCCGGGCGCGGGTGGTCAATATCGGCGACGTGCCGCTCGGCGGCGATTACCCGATCCGGGTTCAGAGTATGACCACCATCGATACGATGGACACGCTCGGTTCCGTGGAAGAAACCCTGCGGATGGTGGCCGCCGGCTGCGAGTACGTGCGGATCACCGCGCCCTCGCTGAAGGAGGCCCAGAACCTGGCCGAGATCAAGAAAGAGCTGGCCCGGCGCGGCTGCCACGTGCCGCTGATTGCCGACATCCACTTCACGCCGAACGCCGCCGAACTGGCGGCGCGCATCGTCGAAAAAGTGCGCATCAACCCCGGCAACTACGTGGATAAGAAGCGGTTCGAGACCCTCGAATACACGGACGTTGAGTACGAAGCCGAAATGCAGCGCCTCCGCGACCGCTTCCGGCCCCTGGTGAAGCTCTGCAAGGAACACGGCACGGCGATGCGCATCGGCACCAACCACGGCTCGTTGAGCGACCGCATCCTGAGCCGTTACGGCGACACGCCGGTCGGGATGGTGGAATCAGCCCTCGAATTCCTGCGCATCTGCGAGGACGAGAACTACTACAACGTCGTGCTGTCGATGAAAGCCTCGAACACCCAGGTGATGGTGCAGGCTTACCGGCTCCTCGTGCAGCAACTCGACGCGCAGGGCCTGCAACCCTACCCGCTGCACCTGGGCGTGACCGAAGCCGGCGAAGCCGAAGACGGCCGCATCAAGAGCGCCGTCGGCATCGGCACGCTGCTCGAAGACGGCCTCGGCGACACCGTGCGCGTCAGCCTCACCGAGCCGCCTGAAGCCGAAGCGCCCGTCGCCCGCGCCCTCATCGACCGCTACACGAACCGCGCAAAGGAAGCGAAGCCGATTACGCCGCCCGCCCCCATTTCTCATTCCTCATTCCTCATTCCTCATTACCCCTTCCAGTACCGCCGCCGCGCCACGCGCGAGGTGCTGAATTTTGGTGGGTCGAATGTACCGCGCGTCGTGACGGACTTTCACCGCCTGCCCGGCCCGCTCGCCTACGACGACCTGCGCGCCGCCGGGCACCTCTATTCGGCGTTCCTGGACAAGTTTCAGATGAACGACCAGGGCGCCGATTACCTCTATTCGGGCCAGACGCCAGTGCCCTTTATGCTGCCCAACGGGCTGAAAGAGTTGCTCGACTTCGATGCCTGGAAGGATGCCAGCCGGCAAGCCCACCATTTCCCCGTGCTGACCGCCGCGCAGTACGCCGCCACTGTGGCCGACGCCCGCCACCCACAGGCCAACTTTGTCTTTCAGGAATTGAACACGCTGACTGACAGTGCGCTGGCCCAGCTAGCCGCTGATGCCACGGTGGTGGTCATCCTACACACCACCAACGCCCACGCGATGCCGGAGCTACGCCGCGCGTTCGGGCGGCTGGCTGAGGGCAGCGTGGACTGCCCGGTCGTGATCAACCGCCAGTACCCGGCGCAGGGCGCCGAATTGACGCAGCTTCACGCCGCCACCGACGTGGGCGGGCTGCTCCTCGACGGTTTCGGCGACGGTGTGGTGCTGAGTACCGAAAAACTGCCGGTGCCCACCGAAAAAGCCGCCTGGCTGACGCAACTCGCCGAGCTGAACGTGTTGAGCTTCGGTATTTTGCAGGCGGCTCGTACCCGAATGAGCAAGACCGAATACATCTCGTGCCCCTCGTGTGGCCGGACGCTTTTCGACCTGCCCGAAACCACCGCAATGATTCGCCGTCGCACCGACCACCTGAAAGGGGTGAAAATCGGGATTATGGGGTGCATTGTGAACGGCCCCGGCGAAATGGCCGATGCTGATTACGGTTACGTGGGCGTCGGCAAAGACAAGATTGCGCTGTACCGGGGGCAGACGGTGGTGAAGAAGGCCGTCCCCGCCGACCGCGCCGTCGATGAGTTGATCGACCTGATTCGGGAAGACGCCCGCTGGACCGAACCCCAAACCGTCGAAGACCGCTGATTCAACGGAAGCCGCTGAGGCCGCTGAACCGAATAGCCGGTTGATTTTGCTGAACCTGCCGGATGGTCAGTTGTTGAACAGGTAGTGCGTTGGCTTTTTTTATAGATTTTCCTTGAAAAATTTCCTGAACCTGGGCGAGTTTTTTGGCTACTTCTTTCGGAAGGCCGACCCCAACCGCCCCGTCAATTTCAACCTCCGGACGATGCACGTCATCAATAAGATTTCGATGGGGATGTTTCTGGTGGGCTGCATCTTCTTCATCATCAAGATGCTAACGCGCGCGTGAACGAGTTTCGAGCGACAAGTTGCGCATTTGTTGTTTGGCCAACCGCGCTCCTCGAACCGCGAAACTCGCTACTCGAAACTCGCTACCCGCCACTTGAAACTCAAAATGACCCTCGACACCTTCCGCGATTACTGCCTCGCCAAGTCCGGTACTACTGAAAGCCTGCCTTTCGGGCCGGATACGCTGGTGCTGAAAGTAGGAGGGAAGATGTTCGCCCTGACGGACTTGAATAGCTTCGATAGCATCAACCTGAAGTGTGACCCGGAACTGGCCGCAGACCTGCGCGAGCGGCACGCCTTCGTACTGCCGGGCTTTCACCAGAACAAGCAGCACTGGAACACGGTGGAAATCGGGACCGGTGCCACAGAGACACAGCTCCGCACCTGGATCGACCATTCGTATGACCTTGTGCGGGCCTCGCTGCCGAAAAAGCTTCAGGCCGAGCTGGCAGCCGCCGATGCTTAAGCGGCGGGCGGCGCTGGCGGTGCTGCTCGCGCTGGGCCAATGGTTGGGTAGCGGAATGATGGGCCGGGCGCAAGCGCAGACTAAATCCTTGTCGGACAGTATCCCGGCCAATCCGACGCCGCCCGAACGCGCTGTGGCCTACACGTTCGCCAACGACGCGCCGTTTCGCACCGACTACTATTTCACCCAGGGAATGAGCCTGACCCTGGTGCTGCCCGCGCTGCGGCGGTTGCCGCCGTGGCAGTCTGCCTGGCTGCTGCTGGGCGACGGAAGCGGCGAAGGCGGCGCCGTTACCCGCAACCAGCACGGCATCCGGCTTCGGTACGACGGCTTCACGCCGCTCCGGATTCAGGACGATTTTATCCGCGTCGGCGACCGTCCGTACGCTTCTTATATCTACGCCACGCTGTTTCACGCTCGCACCAGCCCTGCGCGCCGCGCCCGACTGACGGCGGGCCTGCAACTGGGCGTCATCGGGCCGGCGGCGGGCGCGAAGGGTTTTCAGACGGCCGTTCACCGCTGGCTCGACGCGCCCACGCCGCGCGGCTGGGATTTTCAGGTGCGTAATGATCTGGTGCTGGGCTACGAAGTGGGCGCCGAACGGGCGCTGCTGATCGCCGGACGCGGGCTGGAACTGATCGGCACGGCCCGCGCTGCCCTCAGTACGCTGCGCACGGCGGGCGGCGCGGGCCTGCTAATGCGCGCGGGCCGGTTTGACCCCTATTTCAGCACCTTGCTCGGCGTCACGGCCGGCGCACGGGGCGCGGACCGACGCTCGGTGCAGGCGTATGTCGAAGGGCGTGCCGAAGTGCAGGCTGTGGGCTACGAAGCCACACTGCAAGGCGGCTTGCTAAACCGGTCGTCGCCTTATGTGCTACTGGCCAGGGCGGTGCACTGGGCCGTGGCATCGGGTTCGGGCGCCGTGGTGCTGGCTGTTGGCGGCGTGCAGGTGCGCGGCGTGGCGTCGTGGGTCTCGCCGGAAATTCAGGGCGGGCGCTCGCACGCCTGGGGGCAGTTTGAGGTGCGGGTGGGGTTTTGAAAGTCGGAAGTGTCAGGTAGTGGCGCGGCTCAGGGCGTAGCGGCGGGAGTTTCCGTCGCGCACTGCCGCCCAAACCGCCGCGCCGTGCCGAACTTCGCCCCGATGAATGCAGAACTGCTTGCCAAGTATCAGCCCGTGATCGGGCTGGAGGTCCACGCCCAGCTCACCACCGCCTCGAAAGCCTACGCCCCGGACTCGACGGAATACGGCGCGCTGCCGAACCAGAATCTGTCGCCCATCACCCTGGGCTACCCCGGCACCCTGCCGCGCCTCAATGAGCGCGTCGTGGAAATGGCCCTGACCCTGGGTCTGGCGCTGGACTGCGAGATCACGCGCTACAACGAATTCGCGCGGAAAAACTACTTCTACCCGGACCTGCCGAAGGGCTACCAGATCACGCAGGACAAGACGCCGATCTGCACCAAAGGCCACCTCGACATCCGGTTGCCGGGCGCCGACGGCGCCGCCGCCACCACCAAGCGCATTCACATCACCCGCATCCATATGGAAGAGGACGCGGGCAAAAGCACGCACCTGGCGGGCGAAACGGAAACCCTCGTGGACCTGAACCGCGCCGGGGTGCCGCTGCTGGAAATCGTGTCGGAGCCGGACCTGCGCTCCGCCGAAGAAGCTTACGCTTACCTGACGGAGGTCCGCAAGATCGTGCGCTACCTGGGCGTCTGTGACGGTAATATGGAGGAAGGCTCGCTGCGCTGCGACGTGAACATTAGCGTGATGCCGGTGGGTGCCACGCAGTACGGCCAGCGGGTGGAGGTCAAAAATCTGAACTCGTTTCGCAACGTGCAGCGGGCCATCGAGTTCGAGGTCGAGCGCCAGATCTCGCTCGTGGAAGCCGGCGAAGCGGTGGCCGGCGAGACGCGCGGTTTCGACGCCGTGACCGGTACCACCGCCGGGCAGCGCTCGAAGGAAACGATGAACGACTACCGGTATTTCCCGGAGCCGGATCTGCCGCCGGTCGTCATCTCGGACGCCCAGCTCGAAGCCGCCCGCGCTGCCCTGCCCGCCCTGCCGAGCGCACTTTACCGGCGCTTCAGCCAGGACTTCGGCCTCTCGGAATACGATGCCCAAGTACTGACCGAAGACAAGGATACCGCTCTGTTTTTTAACGAACTAACGCAGCAGACCACCAATTACAAAGCCGCCGCCAACTGGACGATGGGCGCCGTGAAGGCCTACCTCAACGAGCGCGCCCTCGAAATGGCGGCGTTTCCGCTGGCCCCCGCCACGCTGGCGGCGCTGATTGGACTCATCGACGCGGGTACGGTTTCGCACTCGGCCGCTGCCAAACAGATTTTCCCGCACCTGCTGGCCAATCCGCACGAAGCGCCTGCCGATGCAGCCACTAATCTGGGCCTGGTGCAAACCTCTGATGCCGGCGCGCTGCAAGGTTTTGTGGACGCGGCGCTGGCCGCGTACCCGGACAAAGTAGCCGCCTACCGCAGCGGTAAAGTCAATCTACTCGGCCTCTTCGTAGGTGAAGTGATGAAGCGTGCCGGCGGCTCCGCCGACCCCAAAGCCGTGAACGCGCTGGTGCGGCAGGCGTTGGCTTAAGCGCGCAGGCGCCCGATGGCCTGGCTCCGTATGAAAGCTGATTAGTGCGGAGTTACCAAAACGCCACTTTTCTGCCCGATCCTTGTTACGCCCGATTCCGCGCCGGCTGCCGGCGTCTCACTTTTTTCAGATGATGCGACACCTCAAAACCGCCGTGCTACTCGCGGCCGCCCTGTTTACCGGCGTCGGCTGCCAGCAGGCGGCCACGGCCACCGGCGCCGACCCCGCCACCAAAGATGGCTTCGTCCTGACGGGCAAGCTCCGCAACGCGCCCGCCGGGACCAAGCTGGTCCTCGCCGAGCTGGGCGAGCAGCAGTTCGTGCCCAAAGACACCGTGAAAGTGCAGGCCGACGGCACGTTCGCTTTCACCGGGACGGCCCCCGACGCCACCGTGTATGGCCTGCTCCTGGCACCCCAGCAGTTGCTGGTGATTTTGGAAAACGGCAAAAAAATCGAGGTCACGGGGGAAGCCGACAAGCTTGGCGAAGCCACGATCAAAGGCTCCAAGGATTCGGAGGCGCTCTCGGGCATCACCCAGACCCTGGGGCGCGGCCAGCAGACGATGATGAAGCTGCAGCAGCGCGCCCAGGCGGCGGGTCAGAATGCCGACTCGATGCGCGTGATCGAGGCCGTGTTCAACCGTTCGCAGAAGGGCAACGAGGCGATGATCAAGCGCGCCATCCGGCAGAATGGGCAGTCGGTGGTGGCAGGGTTTGCCGCCGTAAACCTGATCGATGCCGACGCCAACTTCCCGTTCCTCGACTCGGTGAACACGCGCCTGCTGAAAAGTCAGCCGAACTCGCGCTACACGAAGGCGCTGAACACGAAGCTGGCCTCGCAGCGCTCGACGGCCGTGGGCGCGCTGGCGCCGGATATCGACCTGCCCGGCCCGGACGGCAAAAACGTGAAGCTCTCCTCGCTGCGCGGCAAGTACGTGGTGCTCGACTTCTGGGCGTCGTGGTGCGGCCCCTGCCGCCGCGAGAATCCGAACAACGTGCTGATGTACAATAAGCTGAAGGATAAAGGTAAAGGGCTGGAAATCTATGGTGTCTCGCTCGACCAGGACAAGGAAAAGTGGGTTGGCGCCATCGCTAAAGACAACCTGACCTGGAAGCACGTCTCGGACCTGGGCGGCTGGAACTCGTCGGCCGCCGCCCTCTACTCGGTGCGCTCGATTCCGGCCACCTTTCTGCTCGACCCGCAGGGCCGGATCGTGGCCCGCAACCTGCGCGGTGCGGAGCTGGAAGCCAAAGTGGAATCGCTGCTGGCGAAGAAGTAAGTGCGCCTTTCTTAAATCAAAAACGCCCCGCCGGACCTTGCGTCCGGCGGGGCGTTTTTGATTTTCTGCAACCGTGCGCCAACGTAAAGGCGGTACTCCGCTCTGTTGCGAACCGGGTTTTCGACGGCCCGGAGTATCGTCGTTACCGCTGATGGCGCACCCTCGTTACGCGGCTACCCACGGCAGCACGGCAGCCAGTAGCAGCTTTTTTCGCTCGGTGTTCAGGTCGGCGGCTGCGTGGGCGCGCAGCAGCGTCAGGCCGTTTTCCAATGGGTACGGCTGGTAGGCGGGGGCTTCTTTGGGCAGCGGCGCCACGAGTTGCGAGCCGAAGAGCAGCAGCCGGGTGGCGTCGGGGGCGGCGGCGCGCACGGCACTCAGGGCCAAGGGGTCGGCCGTCAGCACATTGATGAAGCGCACCGTCGGGAAGTCGAGCTTCAGGAAGCCCAGGAATTTCACCCAGAAATCGTTTTGGTTGAGTTGGGCGAATTCTTCGCGCGGCACGCGCATCACCAGAATGGCGCCGGTGCCGTCGCCGCGGCTTTGCTGGGCCTGGGCAGGCGTAAGGGCAGAAGGAGCAGGCATAGCAGGTGGGAAAACAGGTCCGCCGCTACTTACCGGATTTACGGGCACGGGGTTTAGGGGTGGTGGGGTGGTGAGGTCGTGGGGTGGTGGGGTAGTGGGGTGGTGAGGTGGTGGGGTGGGCGACGCGTTGCCTTCGGCTTCCGGCGTTCTGGGGGCTGCAACGGCTAACTCCGCGACGGCTGCTGCCGGGGCCATCACGGCTGTATCTGGAGCCGCCACTCCGGAAGCTACGCTTCCGGGTGCTTCCGGGTGCTCCGCCACCGGTGCTACGGACGCCGCTACGGCAGCCGCCACCAAATACAAAGATTCCGGATATAATGCCCGGTACAGCGCCAACTGGCTTTCTGCCGCCGCCTGCCGCTCGGGAAACTCGTTCACTTTCAAAGTTTTGATTGTATTCATCCACCACCTTCACCACCCCACCACTCCATCACCTTCACCACCACCTTTACCGACTGAACGCGGGGTCGAAAAAGATCGACTTCAGCTCCACGGCATCGTGGGCCTTCATCCGGCCAGCCAGTACCAGACGAAGCTGGCGGCGTCGCAGCGCCCCGTCGTAGAGGCGGCGGTCGTCGGCGGTTTCGGGCATTGCTTCGGGTACTTCCAGCGGGTGTCCGTTGGGTGAGAGGGCCACGAACGTGAAAAAGGCTTCGTTCGACTTCACCCGCCGGCCCGCGGGAATATCTTCGGCCCAGACGATGATGTGGACTTCCATCGAAGTGCGGAACGCGCGCGTGACCTGCGCTTCCAGCGTCACCACGTTGCCCAGTTTGATGGGCTCCCCGAACGAGACGTTATCGACGGAGGCCGTCACGACGACGGCGTTCGAGTGGCGCCCCGCCGAGATGGCCGCCACAACGTCCATCCAGTGCATCATTCGGCCGCCCATCAGGTTGTGGAGCGGGTTGGTGTCGTTGGGCATCACCAGTTCCGTCATCCGGACCAGCGATTGGGAAACCGCCTTAGCCCGCCGGCCGGGCGTGGGCGTAGGGGCCGTGTAGGCCGCCGGCTGCGGGTCCAGGGCGGGCAGATCAGCCAGGGGTCGCGGTTCGGGGGCGGCAGCCGGTTCGTTGGCAGCGGCGGTGGTTGACTGGGACATCAGCAGTGAATGTGTGGCGTGGGGGAGGGTGAAAAAGCAGCGAACGGCGGCGGCTTTCCCGTTCGGGGAGCCGCCGCCGCAAAGGTAGGCGCCGTAAGGTAGGGGTGATTTTGGGTCGGATTATTCCACCACCATTCGCACGGTGCGGCGCGTTCCGTCGGTCAGCGTCAGGTCGATCAGGTAAAGCCCCGGTGCCAGGGTGCCGCCAATTGCTGCAAGCGGAATTTCGCGGGTGCCCGCCGGGCGCGCAGGCAGCACCAGCGGGGCCCGCACGAGGCGCCCGGTGGCGTCGTAAAGGCGCAGCGTGGCGGTGGTGGCCGCGGGCAACGTCAGTTGTAGGACGGCCGCGCCGCCGCTGCTAGTCGGGTTGGGTATGACGGTCAGGGCGGCGTCAGTAGTCGCCGTTTCGGCCGTCAGCCCCAGCGGCTGGCCATTGAGCGTGAGCGCGTCCAGGTACAGCGCGTTGCCGCCGTCGGCCGTCGCCTGAAAGCGTATTAGCAGGTGGTCGCCGAGGTTGAGGGCGCCCAGGTAAGCGCTGATTTCGTACCAGTCAGCGGCGGCTGGCACATACGTACCGGTGCGAACGGGTGTCGTTCCGCGGGCCAGCATCGTCCCGCTGCGGATCAGCCGGCGCGTCCAGGTCTGCCCACAATTGGTCGAGAAGCTCAGTTCCAATTGGTCGGCGTTCGTGGCATTGGTCTGCGCGTAAGCTACCCGAAAGCGCAGCCGCGCCTGCGGTATTGCTGTGCCGACAATGATATTCGGCGAAACCAGCGTATGCACCGACTCATTACCCGATGGCCGCAGGCGCACCCGTACAGCCCCCGGCCCGGTAGCGGCGGCGGCCGTGGTGGCTTCCCAGGTGGTGTTCGTCGTGGAGGTCGTCGCGATTTCCCAGTTGCGCAGCGGCTCGGCGGGGTCGAGCGGGAACGCGGGGTCATCGAAGGCGAATGCCAGCGGTGCGGTCAGGCCATCGGTGATGGTGCCCACGCGCACGAAGGTCGGGCGGACCACGGAGTCAGCCAGGCCGTTGCTGCGAACGGTCAGCACCACGGGGTAGGTGCCAGGCATCGGGTAGCGTACCACGGGCGCGCCGTCGGTGCTGGTAGTGGGCTGTCCGCCCGGAAAGCGCCACTGGAACGTGGCCACGGCACCGAACGGCAAATTTCCGGCGGACGCCCGAAAGGTAGCCACTTCGCCAGCGCACAGGCGAAGCCCGGTTGGCGTCGCGCCCGCCGCATCAAGCATCGCTACGGGCGCGCACGGCGGAATGATTTGCCCCGTGGCCACGCCGGTGATGCGCAGGTTGGTGCCCGTGGAAAGGGTTCGGCGGCAGCTAAAACCGTTGGCTGACACACCGTTGTGCATCAGCGCGGCCTGTCCGGTGGTGAACATCGCCGAACAGTACGAGTAGTCCATCTGATTCTGGACGTTCGACAGTGCATCCGGCGAGCCGGGGCAGGAGCGGAGCGCCAGATTACAGGCCCCCGCCACCGAGCCTTCGGTGTTGGGCGTGTCGGCTATGCCATCATCATCGCTGCAGTTCCCCATTCCGGGGCCGGGGTTATTGGTGCCCCCCCAGGTGTGGGGCAGGCCCAGGTAGTGGCCTACTTCGTGGGTGAAGACACGCGAATTACGGGGCGAACTGGAGCCGATGGAGCCGAGGTAGCCGTTCAGGATATTGATGCCGTCTTCGGAGCCGCCGTCGCACGGCAGGTAAGCGTAGCCCGCCGCCCCGCCGCCCATCGATTTGACTACCCACACGTTGAGGTAGCGGTTCACATCCCAGATCACGAGGCTCCGCACGTTGTCGTCGGCATTGTTGGCCAAGGGCGTGAAGGTGCGCGTGATGCCATTGGTGCAGCGCCCGGAGGGGTCGAGGCGGGCCAGGCGGAATTCCACGCCCGTGTTGCCGATGCGGCTGCGGAAAGGCGGAATGACGGCTGCCGTGTCCGGATTACGTTTCTGAAAATCCTCGTTCAGGATCCGCACGGCGTCGTACACCTGCTCGTCGGGAATATTACCGCCGCCGTTGTCGTACAGCACGTGAATCACCAGCGGAATCACCAGCGGTGCCGTGGCAGGGCTGCGGGCACCTGACGCGGTAGCAGCGCGCGTCAAAGCGGCATCGCGGGCGGCCAGATCAGCCCGGTAAGCGGCCCACCAGGCGTCGTAGCCCGCACCTAAGCGGGCGCGCATCCGGGCATCGGTACCGCAAGCAGGCGCAGCGGTTTGCGCCCGCAAAGTTGGAACCTCCGCCAGCAGGCCTGTCATCAGCAGACCCGTAGCCAGTAACCAACGGGCGCGCCAGCCTCGAAAATCAGTAGAGCAAATCATTTCAGGCAAAGGAATAAAAAGCCCCGGCCGGGAGGAATGAGGAATGAGGAATGAGGAATGAGGAATGAGGAATGAGGAATGAGGAATGAGGAATGAGGAATGAGGAATGAGGAATGAGGAATGAGGAATGAGGAATGAGGAATGAGGAA
>JANPLI010000068.1:0-2496 GCA_031426455.1 Hymenobacteraceae bacterium
GTTCGCTCTTACCGGGAATCAGACGGATGGCACCCGCACTGCGGGTAGGTTCGGAGATGGGGCTGAGCTAGCGCGCGTGGAGAGCCGATGGTCCCGAAGGGACTACCATTCGGTAGTTGAGCCAATTAGCAAAAAGAAGGCGGTCCCGAAGGGACTACCTGCCGCCGGTGAGGTAGTCCCTTCGGGAACGCCTGTTGCCTCTAAAACAACGCATTGGCTACCGAATGATAGCCCCTTTGGGGCCGCACGAAGCCGTCTCAGAATCATCCGTCCATCTCCCGGTAAGAGCGAAAGAGTTAATGGCGGATAAGACCCTTGATCTGGCGCTGCGTCCTGGCAGAAAATCGACGAATACCAGGTTACGATCAGCGTCCACCGGGGGCTGCCCCAAGCTGACGATGCCCACCCGAACGCCCGAAATGAGGTCGGTAAGGCGATCCGGTTGGGCGCGTCTGCCCGCGAACGGTTAAAACTTCCCGTTCTTGGCGCCGTTACCAGACCGCTACGCCTGAATTCGATTCCCACTCCCCTTTTTTCTGATGCCCGAAAGCTATGTATGCGCCATTGGCACGGCCTCGCCGCCCTGCCGCCTGGAGCAGGTGCGCATCGCCGAATTTATGATTCAGGCCCTGGACCTGGACGCCGACGCCGCCCGCAAGCTGCGGGCGCTGTATCGGGCCACGGGTATCGGCCACCGGGCGACGGTCGTGCCGGACTACGGCCGCACCAACCCCGCCGAATTTACTTTTTACCCCCCGACGCCCGACCTGGAGCCGTTTCCGTCGGTCAGCCGCCGGATGGCTTTGTACCGGCAGGAGGCCGTGCCCCTGGCCGTGGCGGCGGCGCAGGATTGCCTGGCGCGGGTGCCAATGCTGGCCCCGACCGAGCTCACGCACCTCATCACGGTGAGCTGCACGGGGATGTACGCGCCGGGCCTCGATATCGACCTGGTGGGCGCCCTGGGCCTTTCGCCGAATATTCAGCGCACGGCCGTCAATTTTATGGGCTGCTACGCGGCCTTCAACGCTCTGAAGCTGGCCGACGCCATCAGCCGCGCCGACAGCCGCGCGCGGGTGCTGATCGTGTGCGTGGAACTGTGTACGCTGCATTTTCAGAAGCATCGCACCGAAGATCATCTGCTCTCGAACGCCCTTTTTGGCGACGGTGCCGCTGCTGCCCTGGTGGCTGGCGAAAAGCTGGACACCGCCACGCCCGCGCTGGCCCTGGAAGCGGCGCACTGCGCCCTCGAACCCGCCGGACAAGCCGAAATGGCCTGGCATATCGCCGACTCCGGCTTCGAGATGACGCTGTCCTCGTACGTGCCGGAACTGATCCGGCAGGGTATCGGCAAACTGACCGATGGGCTGTTGCACGCCCTCCAGCTCCAGCTATCGGATGTGACGCACCTGGCCATTCACCCCGGCGGCAAGCGCATTCTGGAAGTCATCGAACAGACGCTGGGCTTGCCGCACGAAGCCAATCGCCACGCTTACAGCGTACTGCGCGAAGTGGGCAATCTCTCGTCGGCCACCGTCCTGTTCGTACTGCAACGCCTGCTGGCGGAACTGACGGCCGCCAACCGGGGCGAACGGGTACTGTCGTTCGCCTTCGGGCCGGGCCTGACCCTCGAATCGCTGCTGCTGCGGGTAGTTTAAAAAGTGGCAAGCTTTACGACACTGCCTGATTTGCACGATCGTAGAGACGCCTTCTGGCGTCTCTACTTCAAGGCTGATTCCCTGGGCGAGCGGGGAGCTTGCCGCTTGTAACTTACCGCTTGCCGCTTTTATGAATCTAACCCACCGCGCCACCCAGGAGGAGCTGATGGACGACCTTACACTCGCCACCGACGCCCTGCGGCAGAACCTCGACGAGCTGGAAACCATCAATACCTGGCTCGGCGGCTACGCGCCGGTGCTGCGGGCGCTGGAGACGCTGCAACCCGCCTGGCCCGCCGACCGCCCCCTGACCCTGGCCGATGTAGGCTGCGGCGGCGGCGATACCCTCCGCCACATCGCGGCCTGGGCACGTCGTCACCACCGACCAGTCGCCCTGACCGGCGTGGACGCCAACGCCTTTATGGTCAGCTACGCCACCGATAAGTGCCGCGCCGTGCCCGAAATCACATTCCAGCAGCAGGATATCTTCTCGCCCGGATTTCAGACGCAGACCTTCGACGTGATCACGTGCAGCCTCTTCTGCCACCATTTCCCCGACGAGGCGCTCGCCCGGCTGCTCCGCCAGCTCTGCGGACAGGCCCGCCTGGGCGTCATCATCAACGATCTGCACCGCCATCCGCTGGCCTACTATAGCATCAAGTGGCTCACGCGCCTGCTCGACGGCTCCTACCTGGTGCAGCACGACGCCCCGCTTTCAGTAGCCCGCGCCTTCCGCCGCGCTGACCTGATGCAGATCGCCGCCGCCGCCGGCGTCCGGGTAAAATACCTCCGCTGGCGCTGGGCCTTCCGGTGGGAAATGGTTTTAATGAGGAATGAGGAA
>JANPLI010000069.1:0-14848 GCA_031426455.1 Hymenobacteraceae bacterium
ATTTGTTACTTTTAGTGCTCCAAAGCCTATCACGGTCGGGTTTCCCCCGTTTCTTTTTTCACTTTATGACGCATAGAGTTTTACTCTGCCTGCTTTTTTTGTGCTGCTGCGTGGGCGTTGCCCAGGCCCAGACCGGGAAGCTTTCCGGCCGGATCACGGACAAGAAAACCAAGGAAGGTATCTTCCAGACCGACGTAGTGGTCAAGCTTAGCGGCACGGTCAAAGGTCACGCCGTGACCGACGATAAGGGCAACTACTCCATTTCGCCGCTGACGCCGGGCACCTACGAGGTGCAGTTTATTAATATGGCGTACCAGAAATCGACCCGCACCGGGGTTGTGGTACAGATCGATAAAACCACCTTCGTCAACGGTGAACTGAACGACGCCTCCGTCGAGCTGGGTGTAGCCGAAGTCGTGCAGTATCAGGTGCCGATTATCTCCAAAGATGAAACCTCCACGGGTGGTACGCTCACGAAAGAGCAGATTCTCAAGCTTCCCACGCGGGAAGTGGCTACATTCGCCGCCACCGTACCGGGCGTGTACGCCGCCGACGATAATGCCCGCGTAAACGTAAAAGGTACCCGCGACAACGCGACGACCTACTACATCAACGGGGTTAAGGTCAACTCGAACACTACGCCTCAACTACCTACGACCGCCATCTCGCAGATCACTGTGATTACCGGCGGGGTACCTGCTCAGTTTGGGGATGCCGTAGGGGGCATCATCAATATCACGACTTCGTCTCCCTCCGCGCAATATTCCGGAGGTATTGAGGCGGAAACTTCGCGTGGGTTGAACCCCTATAACACGGACTTGGTGAATGCCAACTTGTCCGGTCCGATTCTTAAGCGTCGTGCCCCGGAAGGGGGGACATCCCCCGGCTCTTTGCTTGGTTTTTTCGCGTCAGGGCAGTACCAGAGTGGGAAGGATGATTCTCCGCTTTACGACGGTCTTTATCAGGTGAAAAGTGATAAGCTTTCGCAAATCCAACAGTCCCCTTTTACTTACGACCCTCAGACGAATACTTCTGCCGTCAGCTCGTCGCTGCTGCGGCTTTCCGACCTTGAAAAAGTAAAGGTGCGGCCCAACGTCACGACCCAACGTCAGAGTTACAACGCCTCACTTGACTTTCAACCTGTCGATAATATTTTGTTCACGGTGGGGGGCTCTTATGACCGCTACGTCGAGAACCGGGGCTTTAATGACTATACGCTGCTCAACTCTGGGAACAACCCCCGTCGAGTGACGCAAAGCTGGAATACGTTCGCGCGCTTCACCCAGAATTTCCCCACCGCTGCCGGGGACTCCAATGCGTTGTTGAAAAATGCTTACTACCAAGTGCAGGGCGACTTTGCCCGATTTGGTCGCGTCCTTCAGAAAGACGCGTACAAGAGCAATTTGTCTAGGTACGGTTACATAGGTTCGATTCAGGAGAACTTTGGCTCGGACATATATGTTCAAAGTGATAGTATTTATACTTACGTAAATGATAGAGGCGAAACGGTAACAACCCCTGTCTTTAATCAGGTTGACCGAACTCGTAATCAATTAACTTTCACACCTTCGGGTGATAATACTCTTTCGGCTGCTTACACCTCGCAGCTACTCAATTCACCGGAGCAATTTGGGGCGATTACAAATACGATTGAATTGCGTGGTCGCCAGGGTATTCGAAATGGGGATAATCCGCAGTTGGTGCAGGATGTGTTCAATAACACTGGGACCAACTGGAATCAATACTTAGTCCAGCAAAACGATCAGTACCGTGTTTCTGCGCTCGGTGCGGCTGAAATTGGTAAGCACACCGTAAAAGTGGGGATGGAATTCGAGCAGCGAATCGAAGCATTTTACAATGCCCGTCCGCTCTCCATCTGGGGCGCCGCTCGTGGGCAAATCAACAGTCACATTACTCCCTACGATCTGAACAGCCCTAACGGTAATGTGCAGTTAGTGACGCTGGCTAATGGCCGCATACAGGCACAGCAAAACTACAATACAACTTCGAATGACGCGGCAGAGACGGTTTTTTCTCAGAACCTGAGGCGTAAGTTAGGAGTCGACAATAAAGCACTCATTAATATCGATGCCGTAAACCCGGATCTGATTACCATCGGAGATTTCTCCGCTGATAACGCTCTACAGTTGAATATTGTAGACAGCTACCAGGGTTATACCTATACGGGCAAACTACAGAATAAGCGAGTAGCATTTAGTGATTTTTTCACGGATGTCAATAACCGCCCACAAGATGCATATCGCCCAACTTATGCCGCGGCGTTCTTAGAAGATAAATTTGCCATTGAAGATTTGATCATTCGCGCCGGGGTTCGTGTTGACCGCTTCGATGCTAACCAAAAGGTCTTAAAAGACAAGTACGCGCTCGTAGATCTGACGAAGGTGAGTGACATTCAGGGACAACGATTCCGGAACGGCGCCAATTACCAGATTCCCTCTACCATCCCCAGTGACGCGGCCGTTTTCGTGGACAACGGTAACGCATTTACGGGCGCTAATACCAGTGCTTTCACGATCACCGGCTACCGTAGCGGGGATCAGTTCTACACTGCTGACGGTGCCGCTACTGACAACTTTACGCGCGTTCAGTCGGGCGGTACTACCTACCCGCTTTTCAATACTAATGCGCAGGGAAGCCAGACGGCAGGCCCCGGACTGGAGTATCTCTCAGATCGGCAGCTTTCGCTACGCGCTTTCCGCGATTACAAGCCTCAAATCAACGTGATGCCCCGGGTATCGTTCTCGTTCCCGATCTCGGAAGATGCGCTGTTTTTCGCGCACTATGATATCCTGACACAGCGGCCGGAGAATAACCCCACCTTGCCTTCGGACTATTACTTTTTGCGTGGGTCAGTGTTTGGTAATGCTACCAACACCCTAAATAACCCCGACCTGAAACCTCAGCGTAAAATCGATATGCAGGTAGGCTTTGAGCAGCGTCTGACGCAATCGTCAGGCATGACGATTTCAGCCTTCTACTCCGAATTGCGCGATCTGATTCAATATCGTCCGGTTTATGGTGCTTACCCGACTGATTACACGACATTTGCCAATATCGACTTCGGTACGGTAAAGGGTATGACCCTATCGTATGATCTTCGGCGGACTAAAAACATAGCCTTTAATGCTTCTTACACACTGCAATTCGCGAAAGGTACCGGTTCCAGCTCCACGTCAGGGTTCAATCTGGTTTCCCAGGGCCAGCCTAATCTACGGGTACCGATTCCGCTTGATTACGATCAGCGGAACATCGCCAAAGCTAGCCTTGACTTCCGTTTTGCTCAGGGCGAAGGCCCGGTGGCCTTCGGTCAGCGTTTTCTCCAGAATATGGGGGTAAACGTGCTGATTCAGGGCGGCTCAGGTACTCCTTATACCCGCCAAGCGAATATCACTCAGACCGTAGCGACGGGGGTTCAGCAACGTTCGGCGCTAGTGGGGTCACTCAATGGCTCGCGGCTACCCTCCACAGCCCGTGTGGGCCTCAAAATCGATAAGGATTTTGCTCTAAAAATTGGCGACAAGCAATTGCCCGTGATCAAGACCTTGAACGTCTATTTCCGGGTGCAAAACCTGCTCAATTCGGCTAACGTGCTACGGGTTTACCGCTATAACGGTTCAGCTGAAGACGATGGTTACCTTAATGATTATCGGACCCGAATTGGCGACAACCCGTCGGCTTCTACACTGTCGCAGGTAGATCTGTACCAAGCCAAGCTGCTTAATGGTCGGGGCGACGATGCTTTCAATCCGAGCAATTTCTCGCTACCACGCCGGATGTTAGTAGGCGTGACCTTAACCTTCTGATAATTCTGAATCTGTGCATCTTTTGCTGCAATTCGATATGATACCTGCTAAATTAACCGTGCGTTGTGCCGTATTAGCGCTGCTATTGGGCAGTAATTTGCCCCAACTGATGGCTCGCGAAGACGCGGGCCGACCGTTGGTCCGCTCCAGTCAAGCGAACCGCGTGACAGCCGTATGTCAGTTTTCTTCTTCCAAAGCCGAATTGGATATCAATAACGTTCGGGCAATGGTGCTCAACGGAGGCGATATGTGGTGGGATCTCAACAACCCCCGCTATGAAGTGCCGAAAGTGAACGACCCCAACCAGCCAAAGCGGCATTCGATTTTTTCGGGCTCGATCTGGATTGGGGGTAAGGATGCAGCAGACCAGCTGTACACTGCGACACAAACCTATCGGCAGGGGGGAACCCCTGACGTAGGGTATTGGCCTGGCCCATTGGATGCACAAGGCCAGGTTACATCTCAGGGATGTGCTGACTTTAATAACCACGCGAAAATTAATCGTTCGGTTGTTGAGGCCTTTCGATCACAGTCCCCTCCGTTTACGCCGGAACAGGTACCGGATGCTGTTTTGAATTGGCCCGGTTCGGGCAACCCCTCATTGTCGTGGATAGGTATTGAGGTCTCTGCTCTTGCTCCGTTTGTTAACGTGGGTGGCGACCCAAACATATATGAACCACTTTTGGGTGACTATCCGAAAATTGACGGCGACCAGGCTATCTGGTGGGTAATGAATGATGTAGGGGCTGGGGCGGCTAAACAGCCGAACACCCCCGCTATTGGGGTCGAACTAGCGGTAGAAGCATTTGCATTTCGTACCAACGACTTGCTGGACAATATGACTTTCTACAAGCAGAAGATTTCCAATAAAGGAAATATAACGCTTAATAATACTTATTTTGGCCAATGGGTGGATCCCGATCTGGGGTTTTTCAATGACGACTATGTGGGATGCGATGTGGCACGGGGCCTAGGCTTGTGCTACAACGGCGACAACTTTGATGAGGGCCTTAACGGTTACGGAGAAAATCCACCAACGGTAGGAGTCGATTTTTTCGAAGGTCCGTTAGCAGATCCAGATGACAGGATTGATAATAACCGGGATGGCCGGACGGATGAGGCGGGTGAAAAAATAATTATGTCTAACTTTATTTATTACAATAATAATACTGATGCACAAAATGGGAATCCTAGTGTTCCTTCGGACTTTTATAATTACCTACGCAGTCTCAGGCGCGATGGTATTCCGTTCAAATACGGTGGAGATGGCGTTGATAGCCGCGGAGTAATAGACAAGCCGTATAAATTTATGTTTTCGGCTGGTGGCGTTGGGCAAAGCGACCCCAGAGGTCTTGGTTTCGATTCGCCGGAGGCACCTCCTTTCCCATGGTCAGAAGCTACGCCTGGTCCTCCGCCTGCATCGGCAAACCCGCCCAGCGACCGGCGTTTTCTACAGTCTGCTGGTCCCTTTACTTTAAAACCGGGTTCTGTAAATCAGATTACAGTAGGTGTGATCTGGGGACGGGCAGAAGCGGGTGGCGCGCAAGGTTCGGTTGCTTTGGTTACCTATGCAGATGATCAGGCCCAAGCGCTATTTGATCGGGAGTTTGAACTTCCTCGGGGGCCAGTCGCTCCTGTATTGGCTGCCACGGAATTAGATCAGCAGGTAGTGTTGTCTATTCAACCAGGAGTTAACCCAACTACCGGGCAAACAACTGAAACTTTTGCTTCTAAAGAAGGGGTCAATTTCGAAGGTCGGCAGGAGTTTTTAACCTACCGGTTTGAAGGCTATCGGGTCTATCAAGCTGTCAACGGTACTGTTACTGCCGCGGATGTAAACGACCGCAACAAGGCCCGATTAGTGGCACGAGGCGATCTAATCAATGGAGTAACATCGATTGTAAACCGCGAATTTAATATTGACGTTAACGCTGTTGTGCCCACGGTGAAAGTAAGCGCGGAAAACGCCGATAAGGGCGTGTTTCACACTTTGGCAATAACCTCGGATGCTTACGCTACCGGTAATAGTCGATTGGTTAACTTTAAGCAATACTATTACATTGTAGTTCCTTACTCCTATAGTGGTGACTCTCTTACGCAGCGAGTGTCACCGACTACTACTCGGCGGACGCTTTCGGATCAGCCTTATAGGGAGGGAGCGGCACAGTTAATTACTGTTATTCCGCACAAAGTACAGCCAGAGCGGGACGGTACGACGTTGAATGCGCTCGTTAATGATGCCGTAACTGTACAACGAATCTTTGGTCAGGGGACCGGTGGCAATGTGTTGGAAATTCAACCAACTGATGAGGTTGCTTTGTTAAATACTCCCTGGAGCCTTCCAACGCTGAATTATCGCGCTGGCCACGCTCCAGTGTCAGTGCAGATTTATGATCCGAAGGTAGCCCAAGCTGGACAGTTCACGGTGAAACTTGGTAGCCGTTTGGAATTTCGCAAGTCCTCACTTTCCGACCTGAGTCAGCAGGTGCGAGTTGGTGACCGTCTTCGTAGTACCGGTCAGTACACAGTGTCTGAATCAGCAGTACCCTTGGGTACACGGAATGGTCGGGATTATTTCCCCAATACCATTTCATCTAATGCGATTCAAAAACCAGGTGAGGCTATTGTGACGCGTGTCGTGAGCCGGGTAGAGCTAGGAGGCGATACACTGATTACGTTAGAACTACAAATGCTGAACGATGATCTGGGAGGAACCTTCATGGCAGCAATTGACAAGTATTTAAATGTAAATGAGATCACTAACTTTGACCCACTTACTTATTCAACAAGCGTTTTGACCGGTTATGGTAAAGAGTCACGGCCTTTTGAAGTAGTTGGTCGAGGCCTGACAGGTATAGTTAAAGATTTTGAATTGCACGACTTCTGGCGACTGACATTGCCTAATGGCACGGTGCGCTATGCTGATCGGACCGTGTCCGAGTTTAATGAACAACTGGTGCCCGAGTACGGACTTTCGATTCGGGTAAATCGGGCCTTGAACCCAGGAAGTCAGGCTAATACGGAACGCCAGCTGCAGTTTTTGGAGGCTTCGATCACTCATACTGGTGAACGGTGGCTGATCGGCGTTCCATATGAGCGGCCAATTACTCCGCGCGATACCACTTTTGCGGGTGGAACTCCGCTAGGTGGAAATCGCACCATATTTGGAATGCCTTGGCTTTTAAGTGCTAATAGTCAGGATGGATCTAGTGATTTGTTGTCTTTCGATCCGAATGCGATCTACAACAATCTGTTGCCTGTTGCGCTTCCTAATGGGCAAGCATCAGGAGGTACGCTGGCTCCTTATATCGAAACAGTTGCAGTGAATGAAACAAGTGGCGGTTATTTGGAAGCAGGGGCCCGATACAGCAAGAAGCCAACGCTATCATTTAATCGCCTTCAGAATGTGGACATCGTGCTGACGCCTGATCCTACTAAATGGACGCGCGCTACGGTTCTCCAGATTACGCAGCCGGCTGGCGAAAGACAGAATGTGCGTTTCCGGTTGAGTAAACGCTCCAGTAGGGCGCTTTCCGTCAAGCGGGATGGTACGGTAGATGATCGGCCTTCACCTTACCCCGGCAGTACGGCTCGTTCCACGGGGATGGGTTGGTTCCCTGGCTATGCTATCGATCTGGATCGGGGTATTCGTTTGAATATGATGTTTGCGGAGGATCGCGACACCACCTCCTTAACGTCTTCAAGAGACGCAAATACCGGGCAAGGTCCTGATAAAGGCACTGATTTGATCTGGGATCCGGACCGGAGCCGAAATGGCGGTCGAAATTTCATCTACGTTACGACGACGCAATACGATGAAGGAGTAAAACTGGAACGGGCACAGGACTCTATTGCGACGGTTATCCAGACCGTATCAAACGCTCAGCAGCCAGTGCGATTCGAACTGATGACGGGCGCACTTTACGACACCACAATGATGTGGGTGTATAACCCTAAGATTGTAACGGGAAAAACGAAATTTCAGGGGGGCTCAGAAGTTCGGATTCGGGCACGCGTGAACCGGGCGTTCACTTCGTATCCCGGCGGTCGGCCGACTGGAATCAATACTAACCCTGAATATCGATTCGAACTGAAGGGGCAGGCTGTAGTGACCAATCAGCGTAATGTAGCCTGCAAGGCAATGGATGAGCTGGTGCGAGTGGTGCCAAACCCATATTACGCATTTTCGCAATATGAAACGGGGCAGCTTGATAACCGGATTAAGATTACCAATATCCCTCGTCGGGCAGAGGTAGATATCTATACGCTCAACGGGACGCTCGTTCGACGGCTGCGTAAAGACGACGCTAACACGTACCTGGATTGGAATCTGCGTAATGATTTAGGAATCCCGATTGGCTCAGGAGTTTACCTCTTCCACGTTAAGGGGCCCGATATCGGTTGCGAGACAGTTGTCAAATGGTTTGGTATTGTTCGCCCAGCAGATTTAGATTCCTTCTAAGCTGTCTTTTCCTTCCGAATTTCTGACGGCTTGTCTGTTTTATGAAGAAAATTTTAATTGCTTTTACCTTGGTCGGTTTGTCAGTTGGGGCGCATCGTGCTTCGGCTGGGAACGACCAGAAGCGGGGTCAGGCTGGCGCAACCGAACTGACTGTGAATCCCTGGGCGCGCTCGTCTGGTTGGGCAGGTGCCAATTCAGCTGGTATTCGGGGCGTGGAGAGCGCTAATAGTAACATCGGTGGGCTTGCCTACGTGCAGGGGACAGAAGTGCTGTTTGCTTCTACCAACTGGTTGCGTGGTACTGACGTAACCATCAACGCGCTGGGTATCGGCCAGCAACTAGGGAAGAACGGGGGCGTTCTGGGGCTGACAGCCGTTGCCTGGGACTTAGGCAACTTTAAGCAGACTACGGCGCAAAACCCGGATCAGGATGTTATTTACAGGATGAATATCCTGAACGTTGGCCTTTCCTACTCCAAGGTTTTCTCTAACTCCATTACGGGTGGCATCACGCTGCGCTACATTACAGAGTCAGTGCCGAATGCTTCGGCTTCTGGAGTAGCTTTTGATGGCGGGGTGCAGTACCAAACGCACATAGGTAAGGGTACAGACCCTGACCGGAAGAATCTTAAGGTGGGGGTAGCGTTGCGTAACGTTGGTCCGGAAATGCGCTACACGGGCGATGGCCTGACTTACCGTGGGGTAATCGATGGTATTGGCTACACGGGGCAGGTAGCTACCCAAGGCCGCGCCGACACCTACGAAATCCCTTCTTCGCTTAGTATTGGCGTGATGTACGACGTGGCGCTGGCCGAGGACCACCGGTTGAGTGTGGCGGGTAACTTCATCTCGAATACGTTCAGTCAGGACCAGATCCAGGGCGGTTTGGAATACGCCTTTATGGAGCGCTTTATGGTGCGTGGGGGCTACGATTATATCAAAGGGAATTACGCTACGGAAACGCGCACGTCAGCTCATACGGGTTTGACGGCGGGCGCTTCGGTGGCGGTGCCGTTTGGGGCAGAGAAAAATCACGCCTTTGGGGTCGATTATTCTTATCGCCATTCCAATCCCTGGAACGGGACCCACTCGGTAGGTATCCGGCTTACCCTGTAGTACCTTTGTAGCATCGTCGGGCACCCGTTGGGTGTTTGGCCAGAAAGAGCGGCGCCTTCGGGGGCCGTTCTTTTTGTTTGCAGTTGATGCCTCCGGATGGCCGCTTGCAATCGTCGCATTATGACCGGCGACCGCCCCTTACTGCTCTTATCAGGCAGCGAATGGCGGTCGCTGGTTCTTCCATTAATCCTTCTAAAATACCGGGTCGCCTGGTTGACCCGCCCCACGCCGATGGCATCATCGATTAATTATTATACGGCCGAAGGCCTGCAAAAGCTCAAGCAGGAGTTGAACGACCTGAAAGTTCGGGGCCGAGCCGATGTGGCTTACCAACTGGCCGAAGCCCGCGACAAAGGCGACCTTAGTGAGAATGCGGAATATGATGCTGCAAAAGATGCGCAGGGCCACTTGGAATTGAAAATCGCTAAAATGGAAGAGGTGCTTTCAAATGCCCGGCTGGTGGACGAATCGACGCTGGATATGAGTAAGGCGCTGATTCTGTCAAAGGTTAAGCTCAAAAATCGTAAGACGGGTCAGGAGGTAAACTACACGTTAGTAGCTGAAGAGGAAGCCAACCTGGCGCAGGGCAAGATTTCCGTGAAGTCACCTATTGGCCGGGGTTTGTTGGGCAAAGCCGTGGGAGAAGTAGCAGAAATTACGATTCCGGCCGGAAAGCTGGAGTTTGAGGTGCTGGAAATCAGTCGGTAAAGTGTTGATTTGCTGATAGATTTATTTGGTTATTGGTGGATGGTTTGATCTGCTCAAGACCGATGCACCCATTCTGCTCATTTGCTTATCTCCGCATCTTTCCCATCCCCACTTCTTTCTCATCAACGCATCTCTCTCCTCCCTAAATTAGCCTTCTCTTAATGCCGACGCTTTTTTCCCGCATCGTAGCTGGTGAGATTCCGGCGCAAAAGGTGGCCGAAAACGACCGCTTTTTAGCGTTTCTCGACGTCAGTCCTCTTAAAGAAGGTCATACGTTAGTCATCCCGAAGCGGGAAACGGACTATCTGTTTGACCTGCCTGACGATGAATTGTCCGACCTGATGCTTTTCGCCAAGCGGGTAGCCAAGGCAGTTCGGAGCGCGGTGGAATGCCGTCGGATTGGCGTGGCAGTGATTGGGTTGGAAGTACCCCACGCGCACGTACACCTGATTCCGATGCAAACGGTGGCCGATATGAACTTCGCTAACCCCAAACTTTCGCCTTCCGTCGATGCGTTGGCTGCTACGGCGGCTCGAATTCGGGCACATTACCAGTAAGGGCAAATGGGCAAGGCTGAGATGCCGGTAGGCCGGCTCTTCTTTCTAATTTCCCGTCAAGACGCGGAGACTCCAAGAAGCGCAAAGCCGAATAGGCCATCCTTGGGGGGCGTGCATTTGCCCTGTTACAGGTAACGCCCACAAGCGAGAATAGATAACCAGTAGAAGAACCTGATAAGAGGACAAGCCCCTCGAAGGGGGGATTTTTTCAAATGGAGTTAATCAACCCGCAGATTGTAGCCCCGGAGCAGGTAGCCGCGCGTCAGGCGGAATTTCGGTCGGCGCGCCCTTATGCTCATTTGGTGCTGGATAACTTTCTGAAGCCGGCAGCGGTGGAGGCGCTGAATGCTTCCTTTCCGGCTTATGAACTGTTCAATCGGAAGTATAAAGGGCTGAATGAGTTCAAGGCGGAGGGGTCTAACTTTGAGGATTTTAACCCGCTTTTTGCGCAACTGCGGGATGAGTTGAAAAGCCCCGAATTTTGTGCCTGGCTGAGTGCGGTTACCGGTATCGACGCTTTGTATAGTGTGCCGGATGCATTGGGCGCGGGCCTCCATCAGGGCGGTGACGGCTCGTTTCTGGATGTTCACATCGACTTCAACATCCACGCGGACCGCAATATCCATCGGCGGATTAATCTGCTGATCTACCTGACCAAAGATTGGAACGCCGCTGAATACGGCGCCGGCGGTACGGAACTCTGGAACGCGGATATGAGTGCCTGCGAGCGGGTGGTGGATTTTGTGTTCAATCGCTGCCTGATTTTCGAGACGAACGAGATTTCGTACCACGGCTACGACCGCGTGACGCTGCCGCCGGACGTGATGCGGAAATCGTTCTACGCCTACTATTATACCGATCTGCGCGAGGGCGCCGCCAAGTACCACGACACGGTATTCAAAGCCCGGCCCACTGATGGGCGCACCAAAAAACTGATGACTCCGGTGAAGGAATCGCTTAAAAACTTCGTGAAAGCACGTTTGAAGGAGCTGGGTATTAAGCTCTAACCTTTTGCCCTCTGGTGCCGAACATTCAGCACGATAGGCCGACACCCCGCTGCCGAAAGGTGCGCGGGGCGTTTCCTTTACAAGATGTTATCCGCCGAATTTGACGCTTTGCCCATGCTGGAAACGCCCCGTTTGCGGCTGCGCCCGCTTACGCCAGCTGATGTTGCAGCCCTGTTTACTGTGTTTTCGGATCCCGTCGTGATGCGCTACTGGAGTTCGGCGCCCCTGGCTGATGAAGCCGCCGCCGCTGCGTTGCTGGCGCAAATTCAGGAAGGCTTTTCGACCCGGACACTGCTGCAATGGGGGGTAGCCCGGCGTGCGGACGATGCGGTGATAGGCACGTGCACGCTCTACGCCTTCAGCGCGCAGAATCGCCGCGCTGAAATCGGGTACGCGCTTGGTAGTGCCCATTGGGGGCAGGGCCACGCCTCGGAAGCTTTGGGGCGGCTGCTTGCTTTTGCCTTTGCGCCCGAAACGGACGGAGGGTTGGGCCTGCACCGGGTGGAAGCCGACATCGACCCTCGTAACGCCGCTTCCGCGCGGGTACTGGAACGGCAGAACTTCCAACGCGAAGGCTACCTCCGCGAGCGTTGGTGCGTGAACGGGGAAATCACGGATTCAGCCCTTTACGGCCTGCTGGCGCGGGAGTGGGCCGGCCAGCGCGCCTAACCGTCACGCTACTTTTGGTCGCCGTAAAGGGTGTTGGTGCGCAGCTTGCGGGCCAGTTCCAAGGCGCGCTTGAGGCGCGTTTCGGGCGTTTTGGCACTGGTTGCGTAATGGGCCAGCCCGCGTTGCCGGCCCAGCGTCAGGGAGTGGAAGCGGGCTGCAGCGGCCTCGTCCTGAAGCAGCACTTCGGCGAATTCCTCGCCCAGCTCGATGGCGTCTGGCGTGGGGTCGGGCTGAAGGACCGCCTGTAGGGTGTCGCCGGGCCGGGCGCGAGCAGCGCGCAGCGTTTGGCGGCTCAGTAGTAGGCCCGGCTGGCCTTCGATGGTGTGTTGTGCCAGGCGGATGGGCACCCCATTGAGGGTGCCCACCAGGCGGCGGTGGCCAGCGTTGCGCAGCGCTTCTACCACCTCCGGCGACAGTGGTAGCCAGTGTTGCACGAAGCGGCCGGACGCGGCGTCGAGCATCAGGACCGGCGCGGCGAAAGAAGGGGGCGGGAGGGAAGCAGCGAGCGACATCAGCAGGGAAGATGGTCAACAAAGGTAGCTTTCCGCATTCCAGCGGGTTGGTCCGCCGTTTCTGAGCCGGTTTCAGGACGGTTTTCCTAACCACTCAGCGGGCCGACTACTGCTGGCTTCGTTTCGCCATTTTCAGCTAAGCTCAGTTGACGGGTTATCCGAAAAAGCTGTCGGGTGTGCAGGGGCAGTAGGTGGCGCGGTTGGTGGTTCCTGGTGAACGTCACGGAAACGCAGCATATCGAGCAGGCGTAGCTCGCGCGCGGTGTCGAATCCGCAGATGGACTCAAAATGCGCCGGATTGTAGTATGTCCCGAAGAGCATATCCCACCACACGAGGTCGCCATAGTTACGGGCGTGGTGCTCGTACTCGTGGTGAAAACGGTGCATTTCGGGGCGCTGAAACACGTATCCTACCCACCGCGGCGTACGCACGTTGGTGTGGTAGAAAAACTCGCCCAGTGCCGTGCAAAGCGTGTAGATAGCGCCGGCTTCGGCGCTCAGTCCCAGCAGCGTGTAGATGAGCAGCCCGCCGATCACGGAGTTCACGACCATTTCTACGGGGTGCTTGTAGAACGACGTGATGACTTCGAGCCGCTGTGGGCTGTGGTGAATCTGGTGAAAATGCCGCCAGAGAAAGTCAATCTGGTGGCGCCAGCGATGCCACCAGTAAAAAACGAAGGTGGCGACGACGTACGCCACCACGCCGCCGACCCAAGCCGGGAGTGTGGCCGACAGAAGGAAAACCGAGTAGGCTGATAGCCAGCGCTCCCAGCTCAGGCCCGCCAGCACGACCACCCCCAACTGGACCAGATTGATGGCCAGTACCCGCACGGTCCACGTCGGGACGTTCGGAAGCCGCCAGCCTGGTATCAGGCGTTCCAGTAGAAAACAAGCGGCGAAAACGGCGAAAATGACCGGTAACATCAGGTAAAAAGTAAAGGTGAGTGAACCGCACAAAGGTGCTGGGTTCACTCACCTGCCTTTTCTGACGAATGTCATTTTCGTGGTGCCCCGTTTGTCAGTGGGGAGCGGCGCGCAGCCGGCTCAACGTTTCGGGGGCCATCCCGAGGTACGCCGCCACGTGCCGTACGGCGACGCGCCGAAATACGTCCGGGAAATCGCGCAACAGCTGCTCGTAACGCTCACGGGCGGGGCGGGCACGCAGGTAGTAGGCCCGTTGCTCGCTGAGTACATAATAGCGTTCAGTCAGGACGCGGCCGACGAAGTTGGCTTCGGGAAACTCGGCGTAGAGCTGCTGAAGCCGGGCATAAGCAATCACGTGGACCCGCGCCGGCTCCAGTAGCTGTACGAATTCCGTAGAAGGCGTTTGGGTGAGTAGGCTCACGATGGAAATCACGAAGTCGCCTTCCCGCATAAACCACGAGGCTACTTCCTGACCGTTGGGCCGCGACTCGTAACCCTGCGCCAGGCCGGTTTCCAGAAAATAGATGTGTCGGGCTACCTCGCCGGGGCGCAGTAGGTGGTGGCCGGCGGGTAGGTCCTGCACCTGTAAGGCCGCCCCCAGTGCCTCGCGCAGGGGGCGGCTCAGGGGCCGGATGCGCTCCACGGCCGCCAGCATGGGCTGCACGGGAGCCGCAAGCATTAGGAAGCCTCGCCGAGTGCTTCAGCCACCATCGCCTGGAAGTTCTCCACGAAGGCGGCAACCGGCAGCGAGCCGAGGTCGCCCTGGCCGTGACGGCGGACGGAGAGGGTGCCATCGGCTTGCTCTTTTTCGCCTACCACGATCATATACGGTACTTTACTGAGTTCGGCGTCGCGGATTTTGCGGCCGATTTTCTCGTCGCGCAGATCGACGGTACCGCGGATGTCGTGCTGAGCCAGTTCTTCCTGCACCTGGCGGGCGTAGTCGTTGTACTTCTCCGAAATCGGCAGCACGGCGTACTGCTCCGGCGCGAGCCAGAGCGGGAAGTTGCCGCCGTTGTGTTCGAGCAGCACGGCCACGAAGCGTTCGAGCGAGCCGAACGGCGCGCGGT
>JANPLI010000070.1:0-36058 GCA_031426455.1 Hymenobacteraceae bacterium
CCCGTCCGTGGGTGCACCTGCCGGTTTACCGTG
Source organism: Hymenobacteraceae bacterium (assembly GCA_031426455.1). GTDB lineage: Bacteria > Bacteroidota > Bacteroidia > Cytophagales > Hymenobacteraceae > JANNMJ01. The sequence goes on from JANPLI010000070.1 coordinate 34, forward strand.
TCAAATACCCGAAGCCGGGCAAGGGCAAAGGTGGCTCACCTGTGTTTGTGGGTGGCCCGCCCGCTGGAATGCCGCCCGGCCAGGCTAAAAAAATGTACGGCGGCAAACCCGGTAAGGGTGGAGAGGGCCACGGGCACGGGCACGGCCACGGGAAGCACTAAGGCCGTTGCGGCGCCCAAAAAATGCCTTATCAACCCATCAACTGCGGTTTCTACGACGAACTGGAAGCCCGCGCCACCATGCGCCGGCGGTGCGCGCTCTATTGGCTGACGGCTGATGGCGAGGCCCGAACGCAGCACGGGGTGATCGCCGATCTTTTTATCGACCCCACCGACCGCGCCGAATATTTGCGCTGTACGGATGGCTTCACGCTCCGCCTCGACCAGCTGACCGCCGTCGACGACCGACCCGTGCCCCAGGTCTGCTGAAACCCGCGCTTCGTTACGCTGACCCGCGCAACTCTTGTTCGCGGGTGCTGACGTAAAGAGCCTCTACTTTGGTGCGCGCCCAGGGTGTCCGACGCAGAAAAGTGAGCGTCGATTTGACGCTGGGGTTCACGGCAAAGCAGTTGAGGCGCAGGCGCTCGTCCAGGCCAGCCCAGCCGTAGGTGGCTTCCAGGTAGCGCACGATGCGTTCCAGCGTAATGCCGTGCAGTTCGCGCACCAGGTGGCCGTCGGCTTCGCGGGGAAAATCCATCGATTGAAAAGGGAAAAAAAGGCCGGAGCTACCCGGCTGGCGGTTGAAAAAGGAGCCTTCCGCCCATAAAGGATCGGTACCGAAAGGGGGCCAACAGCGAACACCCCGGAATCTGTGGTCAAATTTGCGGTTGAATGAGTCGTCGTCCTGCTCCAGCCCGCTCCGCAGCGACCGCGTTTCCCTACGTGCGATGGCTATTGGCGGGCGCGGCCCTGAGTGTGTTGGTGGTAGTAGTGTCGCCGCCGTTGCAGCGGAAGCTGGTGAGCCGGGTTTACCGCACCTACCGCCACTACCTGCACCCGCCCAATGGCTCCGCCAACCTCCGGACCCCCGCCCTGACCGGCTACCCGGTTCGTGGGGTGGACGTTTCGGCGCACCAGGGCGAAATCGACTGGCGCCGGGTGGGCCGCGAGAAAGGCGTGAAGTTCGCCTTCATCAAGGCGACCGAAGGGCGAAGCTGGCTCGACCCTTATTTCGACCAGAACTGGGACGCGGCCCGCGCCGCCGGGCTGCGCTGCGGGGCCTACCACTTTTACCGCCCCAACCGCGACGCCCGTCAGCAGGCCGATTTCTTCGTCAATCAGGTCACGCTCGCCGCTGGCAACCTGCCGCCCGTGCTGGATGTGGAAAAGACCGACGGCCGCTCGGCCGAGGAAATCCGGCGCGGGCTGCGCATCTGGCTTCGGCTCGTGGGAAAGCGCTACGGCGTCAAGCCGATTCTGTACACCAACCACAAGTTCTACCTCACTTACCTGCACGGCCATTTCGACGACTACCCCCTCTGGGTGGCCAACTACCAGGTCAGTGCGCCCCGCCTGAATGCCGAGCGCTGGATTATCTGGCAGCATTCCGACGAAGTCCTCGTGCCCGGCATTCGGGGCTACGTCGATGGTAACGTCTTCGCGGGCAGCGTCGAGGACCTGAACGAGTTGCTGCTCAAATAGCCGCTGGCTCGGCTGGCACGTCAGTGTGCGCGGCCGGGCCGCTTTTCTGCGTACTCAGATAGTCGATGTACGCCGTGCCCCAGGCCAGCAGCTCGTGCAGCAGCGGCTTGATGGCGACGCCCGGCCCGGTGAGGGCGTAGTCCACGCGCGGCGGCACGGTGTGCTGCACGGTGCGCTGCACCAGCCCATCGGTTTCCAGCCCGCGCAGTTCCTGGATCAGCATTTTCTCCGTGATTTCCGGCAGCAGCCGTTTCAACTCGCCGTAGCGGCGCGGGCCGTGCGCCAGGTTCGAGAGCAGCAGGATTTTCCATTTTCCGCCCAGCACGCCCATCGTGGCGCGTACCGGGCACAAAAGGGGGTCAAATTGGTGGCCAGCTTCCCGGAAGCCCGCCTCGGCACGCTGATGAGCGGTTTTTTTCATCGTTCGATCAAAAATAATGCGGCTGACAGTCAGCAAATCTTTCCAATAAGTGCGTACCCTACCAGCGGGTAAGTACTTGCTTCTGCGAAAGTACGCGGCGTTCCTTTGCGGCGCCTTCCGGGTGGAAGGTAAATCTTCCCCAACTTTTTCAGAATGAGCCTTATCACCGTTACGGGCGCCACCGGCAATATCGGCCACGCCCTCGTCCACCATTTGGTGCAGCGCGGCCACACGGTGCGTGCCGTGTCGCGCCCCAGCACCCGCCTGGATGCCTTGCAAGCGGCCGGTGCCGAAATCCACGCCCTGGACGTGACTACCGATGTCGCGGGCCTCACGGCCGCCCTGCGCGGCGCCGATGCCGCTTTCTTGATGATTCCGCCCAACCTGGCGGCGGCGGATTTCTTGGCCTACGGCGATCAGGTGGGCGCCGTACTGGAGCAAGCCACGCGCGAGTCGGGCATCCGGAAGGTGGTGCAGCTTTCGTCGCTCGGCGGCGACCGCCCCACCGGCACCGGGCCGATTATCAGCGTACACCGCCTCGAAAACCGCCTGCGGGGCATTGTCGGGCTAGATGTACTGGTGCTGCGGCCCAGCTATTTTATGGAAAACCTGTTTTCATCCATCGGGCTGATCAAAGGGATGGGCATCAACGGCGGCGCAATGCGCGCGGATATGGCCATTCCGATCATTGCCACCCAGGACATTGCCGCGGCCGCCGTGGATCGCCTGGATAAGCTTGATTTTCACGGCCACGAGGTGCAAACGCTCCTCGGACCCCGCGACTACACGATGGCGGATGCCACGCAGGTACTGGCTCAGGCTATCGGCAAGCCCGGTTTGCCCTACGTGACCTTCCCCTACGCCGATGCCCAGCAAGGGATGGTGGGAGCGGGGCTTTCGCCGGATCTGGCGGGCCTTTACATCGAGATGACGAAGAGCGTCAACGAAGGCGCACTTTTCATTGATGAGCCGCGTGATGCCAGTACCGACACGCCGACTACCCTGGAAACGTGGGCGCAAACGGCCTTCGCCCCGGCCTTCAACCGCTAACGAAACCGCCGTCGGAACGGCTTGAAACGCATAACGCCCCGCCGGAAACAGATTCCGGCGGGGCGTAGTGCGTTCAGTCTTTTTCGGGTAGTGCGGCCTCATCGGCGGCCCCTTTGCGGGGCTTGCGTTTCAGGCCGGCTTCGCGCAGAAACGTTTCATCGTCGTCGTCCGCGTCTTCGGTTTGCTGAATTGGGAACATCCGGTCGTCCTGTTCCTTTTTCTGGTCGGTCGTCAGCTTTTTGTCTTTGACGTGCTTGTTGAGAAACTCGTTGAGTTGGTCGTGGGAATAGGTGGAAAGCACCTCGCCGGTAGGGCTGATTTTCATTTCAAAGCCTTCCAGTTCTTTATGAACACGGGCTTTGCGTTCGGGGTCGGGCTTTTTTTTGGGCGTAGCCATAGGTAGATGGAGGAAAAACGAGCGTCAGGCGGAAGGAGCAAGCCCTACTCAAACGCCGGGCCGGGCCGGATGTTGCTGCTTCATCCGGCCCGGAGTTCGCCTTTTGCCGCGTAGTTTCGGCACCTCCGGCGGCTGATGTCGCTTTTCTGAATCTTCCTGATGGCTTTCTCTGTCACTTCTTCCGCTTCTCCGGTTTCGCCGTCTGCCGATCCGCAGGGCGCCGCGCTGCTGGCCGCACTTCGCTCCGGCGACCTGCGCCCCCTCGACGCCCTCTGCCGGCAGCAGCGCGGGCCATTCCTGATCTGGAGTGCGCGGCGGTATCCGCTGCTCAGCGAAGAGGACCGCCGCGATGCGTTTCAAGATGCGTTGCTGGTGCTCTACGAAAATGTGATGAGTGGTCGTTTACAGACGCTTACCGCCTCGCCCGCCTCGTATTTATTCGCCATCGGCGGCAACCAGTGCTACGCGCTGGGCAGAAAGTTTGAGAAAACGATTAACCTTTCGCCTTTTGCCTTCATTAACGATAGGGGGGAGGCGGAACCGGAGGCCGCCCCGGCAGCCCCCGACGCCCTTCAGGCTCTGCTCGCGGAACTGGTAGAAGACCCTTATCAGCTGGATTCTTCACCGGATGACGCGGGGCTTGCCCGCCAGCAAGCGCTCACCAAGGCCTGGAACCAGCTTGCGGCTTCCTGCCGGGAATTGCTAACCGGCTTTTACTATGAGGGTCAGAGCCTTTCCCAGCTTACCACCGCGCTTGCTTATGAAGACGTGAACTCGACGAAGTCCCGCAAGTCGCAGTGCCTGACCCGTTTGAAAGGGCTGTTACGCCCCTGGCTCACCTCCCGCCTTTAACCAGGAGGAATCAAACCCTCATTTTTTGAGACCAACTTACCGCTTCCGATGTCTGCCTCCCCTGACGTGTCGCCCACGGGTGCCGCCCCCCTCGATGAAACCTTAATGGATGCCTATGTCACGGGCACCCTACCCCCCGCGGAAGCGCAGCAGCTGACCGACCGCCTGGCGCAGGATCCGGAAGCGCGGGCGCAGGTAGCGGAACACGAAGCCGCCGTGCGCACCATCCGGACCGCTGGCCGGCTGGCCGTCCGCGCGCGGCTGCGGCGCCTGGAGGAAGAACTGACGCAGCGTCAGGCCCCCACGGGTACCCGTGGGGGCGTAGGGGGCACCGCCGCCGTGCCACAACTGACCGTTTCGTGGCGTCGCCGCTGGGTTTCCGCCTTGGCTACTGCGGCGGTAGTAGTGGTCGCTGCCAGTCTGGGCGTGTTTTGGCGCTTACAGCCGGGCCTGTTTCTGGATCGTCCGGCGCTGGTCGAACGCTACGCCCTGCCCGAGCCGGGGCTGCCGGTGCTGATGAGCGAAAGCGAAGAGCCCGCCGACGGCGCGGCGCGGCGCAAGCCATTCAGCCAGGCAATGAACGCTTACCGTCTGGGCCGCTACCCCGAAGCCCTGGCCGCCTGGGAGCGCCTGCCGGTCGATCAGGTCAGCCCCGATACGCTGAATTATTATCGGGGCATTTTTCTGCTGCGGATGCGTCGCGCCCGGGCGGCTTCAGAGGCGTTGGCGACCGTGCAACGGCAGGCAGGCTCTGCATTGCGGGCGCGGGCCGAATACTATCTGGCCCTGGCGCAGTGGGCCGATAACCGGCCGGACGAAGCCCGCCGGGCGTTCGCCCGCCTGGCCGCCCAGCCCACGCATCCTTTCGCGCATGCAGCCCACGACCTGCTGCCTCTGGTACGATAGCACCAGTCACGGCCGCGCGGCGGCTGCGGACAACGGGCAGTTATTTCGGTTGCCGGTGCCACACCCCGCGTTGTTGCTCGCGGTAGGCGCCAAAATCGGTGGGCAGCGCGGCTTGCAGGCGCGGCACGGCGCGCCGGGTAGGGTCGAGCAGGTACGGCGGCGGCGTGGTGCCAAGCATTTGGTGTAGGCGGACCAGTCCGGCGTAGGTATGCAGGCCCCGTAAGTCGGCGCGGGCCGGTGCCCAGTCCAGATAAGGCGTGCCCAGGCGATTGTATCGATAAGCGCGCAGGTCGTCACCGAAATAAAAGACGGTCTGGCCGCGCAGCCCCGCGGCGGGGTCGGGCTGGCCGGGGGGGACGTCGGCCAGTAATACCAGCGGCCGGGTGGGCACCCAGCGAGCCAGGGGCAGTAGCGGCGCAAAGCGCACCGCCGCTAGTCCGCTGATAGCTAGCGCAAAAGCGATTTCCTGAAGCCAGCCGCGCGCGCCGGAACCGATCAGGGCGGGGCCGAAAAAGGCCAGCGGCGGCAGCCAGACCAGCACCAGCGTAGCGGGGCTGATCGTGGGGCCAGCCGCGACGATTAGCCCCGCAGCGCCCACCCAGGCCAGCACCAGTTGCCGGATCCGGACCTGGTAGTTCAGCTGCCCACCGCTCGCCAGCGACCGGAACACGCCGGCCAGCAGCAGCGCGGCGGGTACGGCGATCACCACCAGCGTTGGCCCCAGGGCCAGCGTCGCGACGGGGTGGAAAGGCAGCAGCGCCTCCCAGCGGAGGTGTTGCGCACTGAAACCAGTTAGTGCGCCCGTGTAGAGGTAGATCGTCGCCAGCGCGGCATACGGAAACGCCACGCCGACCAGAATCAGCAGGAAGGAGCGAAAAACGTTGGCGGCGAAGAAGAACATCGCTAGCGCGGCCACCGGCAAAAACAGCAGCAGCGGTGGGTAACAAAGCGCCGCCAGCCCCAGCATAAAGCCCGCCTGAAAGAGGTGCTGGTTATCGTAACCCTCGTTGCGGTTGATGGTGATTAGGTTACCGAACGCGGCCAGTAAAAAGGTTTGCCCCAGTAGCAGCGGCGAGAGGGTGTCCAGCTCAAGCCATACCGACCCCACGAGCAGATACAGCAGCGCCGGTAACCAGCCCGGCCCGGCGGCCAACGCGTTGCGCCGGTTCAGCATCCGGTTGAACAGCACGGCCTGTACCAGCAGCAGGCCCGCCGCCGTCAAGCGGTAAAGCCCCCACGAGCGGCCTCCTGCCAGGCCGTCCAGGGCCCAGGCCAGTAGGGCGGGGAGGGGGGGCAGCGCGGTGTACAGGTCGCGGTACAGGCGGATGCCGGGCATATGTAACCGCTCGCCCACGATCTGCAGGCGTAGCTCCAGCAGCGTCAGCGGCGCGGGTGCCAGCCAACTGGCGGCCAGCCGCGCCGCCGCAAACACCAGCACGGCCAGCCCCAGGCGCAACAGCAGGTTCCGGTGAAAATAACGCAGCATTGGAGCTGTGAAGGTACCCCGGCGGGAAGCTTAGCGCGGTTTCGGCCGCGGCGGGGGCGACCTGCGCGGTAAGCAGTCAGCTACAGGCGATAAGCTTCAGGCGGTAAGCCAATCCGCTGATAAACAAGTGAAAAGCCGAAGGTTAGATGCGGGGCAATGGCTTGTTTTTTTTAATAATTTGGCTTGCCGTCGGAAGCCGCCGGCTGGCCCTTGTCAGCGGGGCGGGCGGGGGCGGTTTTTCGGCAAGCGGGATCGTACCAGGCCGAGTAGAGCGTCGAGGTCGGGCACGGCGTGGGTACTGAGCAGCAGCCCGCCGTACACGGCCGTGACCACGGCGCCGCGCGCCACCAGATCAAGCCAGACGTTGGGCAGTACGGGCAAGGCCCAGGCGGCGGCGTAAGCCGTCAGGCCGATGCCCGCCACCAGCAGCGTCCGGCGGCTGAAGGGCTGCATTCCGAACCACCACCACACGCCGGCCAGTCGGCCACTGTTCACCAGCACCAGCGTGAGCGACGACGCCAGCGCGGCCCCCGTGATGCCGTAGCGCGGAATGAACCACCAGCACGTCAGGACCGTGAGCGAGGCCAGGGCGAGGTTGAAAAACAGGTCCCACCGGAAGCGCGACGACGTGAACAGGATCATTCCGTTGATGCCGGTGGCCATATCGAAAAGCCGGCCCAGGCCCATCAGCAGCAGCACGAGGCGGCCCTTTTCGTAGCCGGCCGGCAGGAGCCGGAAAATATTGTCGGCATTGACCCAGATGCCCGCCAGCAGGTAGCCGCCGGTGGCCAGGTTCAGCAGCGAGACGCGGCGGTAGAGGTCGAGAAGTTTGTCGGGGCGGTTTTCGGCCCAGAAATCGGATACTTGCGGGGCGGCAATCTTGTAGAGCGAGCGGCCCGGAATCAGCAGAACCGACGTGATGAAGAAGGCCGTCGTGTAAACCGCCACCTGCGCGTCGGAGCCGTAGCGTAGAATCAACAGCGAGTCGATAGTGGCGATAATGGTGTTCGAGAGATTCGCCAGCACGGCGTAGAGGCCGTAGCGAATGATTTCCCGCGCCCGTCCGCCCGGCCGGAACAGGCGCCAGTCGGGCCACCAGAAAAGCTGGCCCAGCCACGCCGCGTACACCAGCAGCCCCACCGCCGCCAGCGAATTGACGGCCACGAAAAGGCCCACGAATACGTCGAAGGAGATGCCGCCGAATGCGTACAGCAGCACGCAGCCGGCAGTGCCGAAGCGCAGCAGCACGTCCTGAATCAGGCTGGAAACCACCGTCTTGTAGAGCGAGCGGAGGTAGGCGTCGAAGAGATTGTAGAGCAGCGTGAAGAGCGCCAGCACCCCGAGCCAGTCGTAGTAGCGCGGCAGCAGCACTGAGCGCCCGGCGTAGAACTGCAGCACCTGCGGTTTGAGCCCATAAAACAGCAGCAGCGCCACCCCGAAACTGACCAGCGGCACGGCCAGCAGCAACGTCAGAAAGCCGCCGTGGCGGTCGGCTTTGTTGCGAAAGACCGGGAAGAAGCGCGCCGTGGCGTTTTGCAGGCCCAGCCCCGCCGGAATGGCAATCAGCGCGGCCACTTGTAGCAGCAGCCGCGTGAGGCCCAGCTCGGCCTTGCTCAAAAAATGGGTGAACAAAAAGATGTTGTTGGCAAAGCCGACGGCCACGCCGGCATACGCAATCAGCGTGTTCTGCAAGCCTTGCCGGCGGACGATGCCCAAGCGGAGGGTGGTGAGGTGGTGAGGTGGTGCGTGCAAAGGTCGGCACGGCGACCTTCGCTACGGACGTCTTACGGCTGCCAGCACGGCGCGGAAGGTGGCTTCGCCGATGCGGGTTTCCCAGGGCACGAGGTACTCGTTGTGCCACAGGATTTCCAGCGTCCCGCCCAGGCGGCGGACGTGCGCGGCCAGCCCCGCCGCCACGGCCGGAATGTCGGCGGCGGGCGTGGGCTGATAGGCCGGGTTCACGAACGTCACGTCCATCAGGTGCAGCGGCCGGGCCACGACGGGGTTTGCCAACGGCGCGGCGCTGCTGAAATCGAAGAGCGCGAACGCCCGCGCCGTGCCGTGGCGGAAGCCCGCGCGTTCGGCAAAGCCGAGCGTGGTATCGGTCCGGGCGCCCGCCGCTGCCAGCACGGCGGGGGTGCGAGCAGGGTCGAAGCGCAGGTAGTGAAACCGCACGGGCGCGCCGCCGACGCCCAGCTTGCCCAACTCGGTCCGGAGTTGGGCGGCATCGTCGGAACTTCCGAAGGAGCCGTGCAGGCCGATTTCGGCCCCAAAATCGGCTCTTAGCTGCTGGATGCGAGCCTGAACGGTGGGCGTCGCCAGGTCGTAATCGGCGTTCGGGCCGAGGGAGTGGTGGCCTTGGGCGCCCAGAAAATAAAAGGTCGAGCGCCCGCCCGTGGCCTGCTGCACCAGTTGGGCGACGGCCATCAGGTTGTCGAAGGGGTCGGGGCGCAGGCCGAGCAGTCGCCCGACGGCCGCGCGGCCGTGGCCCCGACGTAGGGCCGCGCGCCAGCCGGTCAGCAGGTGGTCCACGTCGTGGGAGACGCGCAGATTCAGGCCCGGTGCCCGCAGCGTCAGTTGGAGTTGGTGTTGGGTGGTCAGGGCATCGGTCAGGGCGGCAGTCAGGTAGTCGGCCACGGGCACGGCCACGCAACCCAGCGCGGCCTGTATACTGGCCGCGAACGGAAAGCGCCCCTTCCCATCGCGTGCGGCCGAATACACTTCCTGCCAGCCACTGAGCCAGAAGAAAATCGACGAAACCAGGTCGCCGCCGAAAAACACGGGCACGGGCTGCCCCAGCACGGTGAGGGTGGCCGTTTGCGCGGGGGCCGGGTGCGCGGCGGTGGCGGCAAAAAACGCGTCGGCAGCGGGCGTGGCGGGTGGTAGCCAGGCCGCGTCGGCATCCGGCGGCACGCCCTGAAAGTGGCGGCGCAGGTGCGCCAGCACGTAGGCCGCCCGGACAGCAGCGTTAGCGACGGCGGTAGCAGCGAAAACAGGGGCGGCAGGCATCGGGGCCGTAATTTCGCCCGCCCGTCCCGTTCGGGCGCGGGTTCGCGCCGTGGGGGCGCCTCACCGATGCCCGTTTCCCGTACCTGCGACCTCTGCGGTAGTGCCGATTTCAAGCGCCTGCCTTTCTACTACGACTTCGAGGGCGCCCATTTGCAGGGCACCGGCTGCCGCGCCTGCGGCCTGATGTTTCTGGACCCGCTGCCCACGCCCGCGCAGTTGGAGCGCCTCTACGGCAAGGAATATTTCACGGACCGGCCCAATTATAACCGCACCGAAAAGGATCGGAAATTTATCGAGGAAGCCGATAAGCTCGACCTGAGCAAGCCCCGCCCCGATAAATTCACCGATTATATGCTCGCCCACTACCCCAACCGCCGGTTTCGATACCTGGAAGTGGGCTGCGGACCGGGCTACACGCTCAAAAGCCTTGAAAACCAGGGCTGGGAAGCCCACGGCCTCGAAATCTCGGAGCACGCCGCCGACTTCGCCCGCCGCCACCTGCACCTGCCCGTCGTGACGGGCAATATCGAGACGACCACCGATTTCCGGGAGAACCAGTTCGACCTCGTGTATATGGGCGATGTGATCGAGCACCTGCTCTCGCCGTCGGCCACGGTGGCGAAGTTTGCCCGGCTGCTCGAACCCGGCGGGCTGCTGGTGCTGGCGTTGCCGTCGACCCTGAACCTGCCCGCGATGCGCGCCGGGCTGGGGGCTTACGGCGCGCTGGGCAAGGAGCGGAAGATGGACCTGCCGCCCTACCATCTCTACGAGTTCACGCCGCGCACCATCCGCCGGCTGCTCGAAAAGCACGGTTTTCAGATCGTGGACCTGAAAAACTCCGTGAAAAAGCCCGCCCAGATTCGCCTCGGCGGTTCGCCGCTGGAACAGGTGGGGAAGTTGGTGGGCCAGTACCCGACCTACTACCTCAATCAGCTCACCGGCGGCTTCGGTGACCGCCTCTTCGTGGTGGCTGCCAACGGTAAGGCCGCGAGTCATCGGTCCAGTGATTGGCTTGCAGCTTGCAGCTTATAGCTGACCGCTTAAAGCAGTTATTTCAGCACGATTCGGTTCAGATTCAGGGTGTTGGACTTCTTGGCTGGGCGGCTGACGGCCAGCACCGTGCGCGCATCAAGCCAAGCGGTGAAGTCTTTGACATAGCTCACGGGCTGGCTCGTGGTGACGTTCAGGCCCAGGGCGCGCACGGGCAGCGGTTTGCCGGTCAGGGCCGAAAAAGGGTGGTCGTAAAGATCGGCTTTTTTATTGAGCGTTTCCAGCGTCAGCAGGTGAATCGTGGTGCCCTGCACCTGCGCCTTGTAGCCGATACCGGCGTAGCCTTCTTCGGCGGGCGCTTGCTGGTTTTTCCAGAGGACGCCGTGCCAGGTGGGCGCCGAAAACTCGTTGTAACCGAAGAGCAGCACTTCTTTGGCGTAGTGGGGCGACTTTTCGCCTTCCTCTTCCTTGCGCTCGGCCACCACTACGACCTGCTTCTCCGCCGTCAGCAGTACGTCGGACAAGTACGTGTCGGCGAGGCGCTTCGGGGCGGTGGCTTGGTGCTTGGCGGCGTCGGTTTCCAGCTCTTTCAGGTAAGCGGGCGTGAAGCGGAATTCGTCGGCGAAGCGCATATCGTTGGCGGCAAAATCGTACTTCACCACCTTGAGCGAGTGGTAGTCGCCGGATTCCTCATCCATACAGATGGCAGCGGCGTAGAGCGCGCCGGCCTCGTCGAAACGGTAGGCGGTATCGAAGATATACACCTTGTGGCCCCCGTAAGTACCGCCGATGGGCACCCCCAGCACCTGGGCATCAGTGCCTTTGGCAGGGTAACGGCGGACGGTGAGCTGAATGCCACCGTCCGTGATCAGGCCCACCACCACATCGCCGGCGTTCGATATGCGAACTGTCACCGACGGCCCCGCGCCGGCGCCTTGCAGGTCCACCGGAAAGCGGTTCTGCTCCTGAAAAGCGTTGTCGAACGTCACCACATCGAGGCTGCTGATCTGAGTTTGGCGCAGGTTGGTTCGGAACGCCACCACGCGGGTGCCGTCGTCGGAAAGGCTGGCGTAGAGGCGCCGACCGCGCGTACCGCCCAGCAGCTCGCGGCGCGACGTGGCCTGGCCCGTGCCCACGGCAATCCGGTAGCCGTAAAGGGCTTGGGTGCCGGCCACGGGGTCGGCCTGGTAAGTCAGGATCGTGGCCGATTCCGGCGTCGTGGCAAACGCGTCGATGCCTTCGCCGGGGGCCAGGGTCAGGGGGCAGGCCCAGTTTTTTTTCATTTCGGCGCCCGCGTAGCGTTCTACCACGTACTGCGTGGCCGACTGCCGGGTGAGCAGCAGAAACGCGCCTCCGGCCAGCGGCAGCAGCTTGTTCGGCACCCGCTCGGCGTAGGGGTCGGCGGTGGCGTCGGGCACGTAGGAAAAGGGTGTCGACTTGACCTTGACCTGGGCCACGACGGGCGCCGCCAGCCCGATCAGACACAAAAAAACGGCGAGCGAACGCGAGGTGGGAAGGAGAGAAATCACCGGAAAGAGAAAAAACTGAATCAAAAAAAGGGCGACCGACGAAAGGGCGCGCGCCCGCAAATATCCGCCCGGCAGCGGCTGCAGGCCCCTGTTTCGGTTGCCGGCGCGCCAACCGTCGTGGGGTCAGGTAACGAAAAGATAATGAATCGGCCGTAACATCAACAGGGGCAGACGCCGTACGTTTGCGCGGCAATGCGGCGGGTGGCGGCATTTGCCCTGTCGATATTGGTTGTACTTTTGCGCCTCTTCGCCTGCTGGCGCGCTCCTTCCTGCCGGGTTACTTCCTCAGCCACCCCATTTTATATGAACAATGAATTTACTGAACACCCTTCGCGTAGGACTGCTGTTGTTGATGATTCTGGCGGGCCGCGCCGCGCGTGATGCCGAACAGGCAGGCAAGCGCCCCAATCGGCTGCCAGCCAATGTGATAGGTTCTGCCAGAACCCGGCCAGCGACGCCCTTTCGGACAATGAGTGTCCTGAGCGGTACCACAGCCACGACCCGCCCCCCGCTTGCGGTTCCGGCTTCGCAGTTGAACTGAGCCCGCCCCGCTTCCGGGCATTCTCGGTTCTGTCCAGCCCCAGCAATGGTCACATTTCAGTCGGCCCATCAGGGGTTCCGCTAGCTTTGCGTTCGGCTTGCCCTAACGCGCCGCTTCTTCGTTGCCGATTCGCCTGCTCGACCTGCCCGCCCAGCACGCGCCGCTGCGTGCGGAACTCGATGCCGCTTTGGCACGGGTCCTCGACGCGGGCGATTTCATCCAGGGCGCCGAAGTGGGCGCCTTTGCCGCCGACCTGAGCGCCTACCTCGGCGGCGCGCACGTGGTGCCCTGCGCCAACGGCACTGATGCGCTGACGCTCGCTTTTCTGGCCCTCGGCCTGCACCCCGGCGACGAGATCATCGTTCCGGCCTTCACCTACGTAGCGACCGCCGAGGCCGCTGCCTTACTTGGGCTGACCGTGGTTCTGGCCGACGTGGACCCGGCTACCGGCAATCTTCAGCCAGCCGCCTTGGCGGCTGCCCTCACGCCGCGCACCCGCGCCGTGGTGCCGGTACACCTTTTCGGCCAGTGTGCCGACCTGCGCGGGCTGCGCGTCGTGCTGGCGGCCCACCCCGACGTAGCCGTCGTAGAAGATACCGCCCAGGCGCTGGGTGCTACCTATGACCTGGGCGCTGGCCAGACCGTTTTTGCGGGCACGGCCGGCACGGTGGGCACTACGTCGTTCTTTCCATCGAAAAATCTCGGGGCCTTCGGCGACGGTGGCGCCCTGCTGACGACGGATGCCGCCCTGGCGGCCCGCCTCCGCCAAATCGCCAATCACGGCCAGCCGGCCGGGGTGAAATACCGCCACGAGTGCGTCGGGCTGAACTCGCGCCTCGACACGGTGCAGGCCGCGCTGCTGCGCGTCAAGCTGCGCCACCTGAATGCCTGGACCACCCGTCGGCAGGCGCTGGCCGCACGCTACGATGCGGCGCTGGTTGGCCTGCCGGGCATTCGGGTGCCGGCGCGGGCGGCGCATTCGAGCCACGTTTTTCATCAGTACGTCATCCAATTGCCCGACGCCGCCACCCGCGACGGCCTGCGGGCGCACCTGGCCGCGCGGCAGGTTCCGACGGCCATCTACTACCCTCTGCCGCTGCACTTTCAGCCCGCCTACGGCCATCTGGGCCGGGCCGGACAGTTTCCGGTCAGTGAGGCCTTGTGCGGGCAGGTGCTGGCGCTGCCCTTGCACCCTACGCTGACGAACGCTGAGGTGGCGACGGTAGCGGACGCCATTGCCGACTTTTGCGGTTGGTAATGGGCGCCGGGCTGGCTGCCGTCACCTTCTCCGTGCCAATGCTCGCTACTGCGTCTGCTGCTCCCGTTCGTTTCGTCGTTTGCGGGGTAGGGCATATCGGCCGGCGCCACGCCACGCTGGTGCGCCGCCAGCCGGGGGCCACGCTGGTGGCCCTGGTGGAAACCCGCGCCGAAACCCACGCCGAGCTGGGGGCCACGTTCGGGGTGCCGGTTTTTCCGTCCCTGGAAGCTTACCTGGCCGCCGGTCCGCCCGCTGACGTGCTGACCGTGGCCACGCCCAATGGCTTGCACGCCGCCCAGGCGGTGGCCGGGTTGGGCGCAGGGCTGCACGTCGTCGTCGAAAAACCTTTGGCCACCACCCGCGCCGATGCCGAGGCCATCGTCCACACGGCGCTGCAAACCGGTCAGTTGGTCTTTGGCGTGATGCAGAACCGCTATTCGCCGCCCGCCGCTTGGCTGAAGACGCTGGTGGCGAGCGGCGCGCTGGGCCGGCTGCACCTGGTGCAGTTCAGTTGCCTCTGGAACCGTGATGCCCGCTACTACACGCCTGGCCACTGGCACGGCACCCGCGCCCTGGACGGTGGGACACTCTTCACCCAGTTCTCGCACTTCGTGGACCTGCTCTACTGGGTTTTTGGCGATGTGGCCCGCATTCAGAGCCGGTTCTACGATTTCAACCACGCCACGCTGACTGAATTCGAGGATTCCGGCCTGATTCAGTTCGAGCTGACGCAGCACCCCGGCGCGGCGGGCACGTTTCAGTACAGCACCGCCGCCTGGGACCGCAACCTCGAATCGACCATCACCGTGCTGGCCGAGCGCGGCACCGTCAAGCTCGGCGGGCAATACCTCGACCAGGTGGAAGTCTGCCACGTGGCGAATTACGAGCGGCCCGTGCTGCCGCCCACCAACCCCGCCAACGACTATGGCCCGTATCAAGGCTCGGCCGCCAACCACGTGCAGGTGATTGAAAACGTGGTCGATACACTACTGCGCCGCACGCACGCCACCACCAACGCGCTGGAAGGACTGAAAGTGGTCGATATCATCGAGCGGATGTACGCGGCGGGCGTCGCGCCGCTTTAGGCCCGCCCCAGCGCACTCCAGCCTGCGCACCAGGTAGGGTATCGGGAACCTCGGCGGGGCCGGCGGGCTTCGGCTTTTGTGTTATTTTTTATGTCGTTCCGCCGCTTTTTTCGCTTCTGGCCCGCGTTGCTGCTGAGCCTGTTGGCTTTTGCGCCGCCGTCGCCCCGCGCTACCGTCTATGTCTTCCTGGCGCCCACCTGTCCGATCTCGCAGGCGGTCACCCCGGCGTTGCGGGCGCTGACTGCGCAGTACGGCCCGCGCGGCGTGCGCTTCGTGGGCGTGTTTCCAGACGGACTGCTGAAGCCCAAGGAAATCATTGACTTCGGGCGCGACTATCAACTCGCCTTTTCGCTGGAAGCCGACCCGCGCCAGGTATTGGCCCGGCGGTTGGGTGCCCGCATCACGCCCGAAGCCGTGGTGCTGACGGCTTACGGCCAGACGGTATATCGGGGCCGGATCGACGATTCCTATGCCCGCCTCGGCGTCCGGCGTACCGTGGTACAGCACCACGAGCTGGCCGACGCCCTGGCCGCGCTTGACGCCGGGCGGGCCGTGGCCATACCCCGCGCCGAAGCCGTAGGTTGCTTTATCGAATTCGGGCCGGCGCGCCACTGATTTCTGCGTACCTTGCTGATAATAAATCCGCCACCGATGCCGCACTTTTCCACTTCCAGCCGCTTTGCTGTCATTCTGCTGCTCTTGTTGTCGGGGCTGCTGCCGGGACTACGGACCAGCGCCCAGGCCCAGGGCACTACGCCCACCTACGCCCTAGACGTGGCCCCGCTGATCTATAACCACTGCTCGCGCTGCCACCACGAGGGCGATATTGCGCCGTTCCCGCTGATGGGTTACGCCGATGTGGTACGGCGCGGCTTTACCGTGGCCACGGCCACCCAGACGCGCTATATGCCGCCCTGGAAGGCCGACCCCACGTACAGCCATTTCCTGGACGAGAATACCCTGAGCGATCAGCAGATTCAGACCATTCAGGACTGGTTCGCCGCCGGAATGCCGCGCGGCGATTCCACGCTGGAACCCGCTGCGCCGGTTTTCCCGGTGGGTAACTCGGCCCTGGGCACTCCCGATCTGGTGCTGCCGATGGCGCAGAAATACACCCACCTGGGCAATGGGCAGGATATGTACCGCGTTTTCGTGCTGCCCACGCAGCTACCCGCCGGGCGCGACGTGGCGGCGGTGGAATTCCGGCCCGGTAACCGCCGCATCGTGCACCACGCCATTACGGCCATCGACACCACCGGCCGGGGCCGCGCCCGCGATGCTGCCGCCGCTGGTTACGGCTATACCCAGTTCGGCGGCTTCGGCTTTACGCCCACCACCGACAACCTGTCCGGCTACGTGCCCGGCACCCGCGACCGCTTTTTCCCGCCGGGCCTCGGTAAGAAGCTCTACCGCAATGCCGATGTGCTGGTGCAGGTGCATTACGGCCCGACGTTTCAGGAGCAGACCGATTCGTCGGTCGTGAACGTCTTTTTCACGCCTCAGCCCGCCACGCGGGAAGTACAGACGTTCCCGATTTCGGTGTATTCTCTCACCAACGGGCCGTTCGTGCTGCCCGCCAATCAGGTCAAGACTTTCCACGCGCGGTTCACAGTGCCGGCCGACATCAGCGCGCTCTCGGTGCTGCCGCATTGCCACCTGCTGGGCCGCTCCTGGAAAGCCTGGGCCGTGAAGCCCGGCGGCGACACCATTCCGCTCATCAAAATCGACGACTGGAACTTCGCCTGGCAAGGCTCTTACCGTTTCCCGAACCTGCTGCGGCTGCCGGCCGGTACGCAGGTCTTCGTCGATGCCACTTACGACAACACCGCCGCCAACCCGCTGAACCCGTTCTCGCCACCTCGCCAGGTGACCTGGGGCGACCAGACGACGGCCGAGATGTTCGTCTTCTACTTCGACGTGGTGCCGTACCAGCCCGGCGATGAGCTGATTCCGCTGGGGGTGGAAGCGAATCTGCCCGCCGGCCTCACCCGCCCGGCTACCAAGCTCTACCCGGTTTACCCCAACCCCGCCGATGCCGCCACGCCCCCGAAAGCGGGCTTCGTGCTGGCCGCGTCCGGCCCCGTCAGCCTGACGCTGACCGATGCCCAGGGACGCGCCGTGCGCACCATCTATCGACGCGAGGCCCTCGCCGCCGGGCCGAACACCGTGACGCTACCCACCGCTGGGCTGGCGCCGGGCCTGTACCTGTTGCGCCTGGAAACGGCGGGCGGCGCCTTCACGCAGCGCGTGTTGCACCGCTGAGGCGAACCCGCGATCAGCTGTCCACGCGCGGTGGGTTCAGCAGGAGCAATTCGGCTGACGAAGCACAGCAGCTCCGGAACGACTTGTTTACACCAGTCCTGGTATAAACGAAATCAGGCAGTCACGACGTATGTCGTAACTGCCTGATTTTTGGTGCCTAACCGTTGGTGGGACGTACTGGATTCGAACCAGTGACCTCTTGCGTGTGAAGCAAGCGCTCTAAACCAGCTGAGCTAACATCCCGTTCTGGACGCGGCGCTACCGCCGAACGTGCCGCAAAAGTACGCCGTTCGGCCCGAACGGCGCAACCCGGCCGCTAAATTCTTTTCCAGCCGGCTGCCGGGCGCTGAATCTGCTCTGGCAGCGGGTGGGCGCGGCGCCGGGACGGCGCAACCGGCTACATTCGCGTCCCGCCTTTTCTGCCAATGGCCACCGACTCCGCTTCTCCTGCTGCTTCCACGCCTTCCGGCGCTGCCTTCGACTGGGCCGTGCTGCGGCGTCTTTTCTCGTTCGTGCGGCCTTATCGGGGCATCTACTTCTTCACCATCGGGCTGACGCTGGCGGCGGCGGTGCTGGCGGCGGTGCGCCCGTTCCTGATTCAGCAGGCCATCGACGAACAGATTCTGCGCGGCGACTTTGCCGGCCTCAACCGGGTGTTCATTGGCCTCGGGGTGCTGCTGCTGGCGCACACGTTGGTTTCGTACCTGCAGACGTACTTCGGCGGCTGGTTGGGGCAGCAGATCGTGCGCGACATCCGGGTGCGGCTCTACGGCCATTTGCTGGGGCTGCGGCTGCCGTTTTTCGACCGCACACCCATCGGGGTGCTGGTGACGCGCACGGTGTCGGACGTGGAAACGCTGTCCGATGTGTTTTCCGAAGGCCTGGCCGCGATGGTGGGCGACATCCTGCAACTGGTCTTCATCCTGGCGTATATGCTCTGGATCGACTGGAAACTGACGCTGGTTTGCCTCTCGACCCTGCCGCTGATGCTGATCAGTACGTATATTTTCAAGGAGAAAGTCAAGGAGTCATTTCAGGAGGTCCGTACCGCCGTGGCGGCGCTCAATACCTTCGTGCAGGAGCATATTTCGGGGATGAACGTGGTGCAACTCTTCGCCAACGAGCGGCGCGAGCGCATCAAGTTTCAACGCATCAACCAGGAACATACGCGCGCCAACATCCGGTCGGTGCTGTATTACTCGGTCTATTTCCCCGTGGCCGACGTGATTGCGGCCTCCGGCACCGGCCTGCTGGTCTGGTACGGCGCCAAGGGCGTCATCGACAGCACCGTGACGCTGGGGACGCTGATCGCGTTCATCGTGTACATCGGGATGTTTTTCCGGCCCATCCGGCAGATTGCCGACCGCTACAACACGCTCCAGCTCGGGGTGGTCAGCACTGAGCGGATCCTGAAACTGCTTGATTCGCAGGAGTTCGTGCAGCAGACCGGTGCTTACCGGCCCGCCGCTCCGTTGCGCGGCGACGTGGAATTTGAGCGCGTCTGGTTTGCCTACAAGGATGAAAACTGGGTGCTGCGCGACCTTTCCTTCCGCATCCACGCCGGCCAGACGGTGGCGTTCGTGGGCGCCACGGGGGCGGGCAAAACGTCGATCATCAACCTGCTGGGCCGGTTCTACGAAATCAATCAGGGCCGGATTCTGATCGATGGGCACGACCTGCACGCCTACGACCTGGCGGAGTTGCGCCGCCACGTGGGCGTGGTGTTGCAGGACGTATTTCTGTTTTCCGGCACCATTGCCGAAAACATCACCCTCGGCGCGACCGGCATCACGGAAGCGGAGATCTGGGCAGCCGCCGATCTGGTGGGCGCCCGCCGCTTCATCGAGCGCCTGCCCGGCGGCTTACAATACCCGGTGATGGAGCGCGGCGCCACCCTGAGCGTGGGCCAGCGCCAGCTCATTTCGTTCGTGCGGGCAATGGTTTACAATCCGCAGGTGCTGATTCTGGACGAGGCCACCTCGTCGGTGGATTCCGAAACCGAAGAGCTGATCCAGACGGCCATTACCCGGATGATGGCCGGACGCACGTCGCTGGTTATCGCCCACCGCCTGAGTACAATCCGCGCCGCTGATCAGATTTTGGTCCTCGACAAAGGCGAATTGCAGGAGCAGGGCACCCACGAGGAGCTGCTGCGTCACCCCGGCGGGTTCTATGCCCAACTGCACCAGATGCAGTACAAAGCCGCATAGGGCCGTGTAGGGGAAATCCGCTGATCAGCAGCGCCTTTTTGAGCTGGGCGGTCCAGACGAAAAGGTCGTTTCGCCGGGAAATCAGAAGGAGACGTTACCGTGCCACCAGCAGGCGCTGGGTCTGCCGAGCGCCGCCCACCGTGGCCACGACAGTGTAGTAGCCGGCGGGCAAACTGGCCGTGCGCAGCGTGGTGGCGCCCGTCAGCACCTGGTGCTGCACCCGAACGCCGAGACTGTTGTACACCTCCAGCAGGCCCGTGGTCAGCAGCGGTGCGCTGAACGTCAGCTGACACTGTTCATTCGCCGGATTTGGCGTGAGCGGGCCGAGTTTAGAGTCGCCGGTGAAGCGTACCGCCACGGTGGCGGAATACGCCACGCGGCCGTCCAGGTCCACCGTAACGAGCCGGTAGTGCAGGGCGGCGGCATTGGGCTGGCGGTCGCGCAATTGGTATTCCGCGCCGCCCGGCTGGTTGCGGGCCGGCAGCGTTTCCAGTGCCTTCCATTCCGTGCCCGCGTCAGTAGCGCACTGACGCTCCAGGCGGAAATAGGCGACATCCTCCTCGGAAGCCGTCTTCCAGTTCAGCTCCACGGCGCCCTGGGTATTGGGGGTGGCCGTAAACCGGATAAGTTCGACGGGCAGCGTGGGCGGTAAGGAGGCGGCAGCGGCATCGCCGCGCAGACACGCCACTCCCAGGCTAAAGGTATTGCCCGTGTAATCACCGGTCGTGCGGTCGATCTGATAGACGGCGCCAAAGTCAGAGACGATGGCGTACACGTTATTCAGTTGGTCGCGGTACATCCCCCCGACTTCCCGCGTGACGGGAATCTGCGGCGAAGGCACCGAAATGACCCCGCTCGGCGCGCTATTGATATTGCTGATGGTCAGAAAGCGCTGCTCGATGCCCAGATACGAGATCAAATGACCGCTGATCGGGTCGAAAAGCCAGTCCTGAATACCGCCCTGTGGCAACGGGCCGGTTCCGGCAAAATAGGCAGTGGCTTGCAGCAGAAACGCATTGACGATGGCCGTCGCCGCCGGGTCCAGCGTCGCTGCCCGCCAGACGGGCGAGTTGCTGACCACCGGCACCGACACGTCGATCTCGCCCACGTACAGCGTCGCGTCATTGATCGTGAAGGTCGGCGTCACGCGCGCCGTCATCGCCATCACGTAGTATTGGCGGTTGTTCGAGCCGTCGCCGATCAGGTTGAATACCAAGCTCTGCCCCACGCCGTTTAGGTTGGTGGTCGGCGTGGGCGGCCCCACCAGGTTACCCAGATTGATGGCCGTACCATTCGTGGTCGAAATCTGGTACAGCGGCACGGTGCCGGGGCTGGCCGTATTGACGCCCAGGGCAAACAACCGGCTGGGGTCGCCGGAGTCGTAGCCCAGGCCATTGACCGTGACGGGAGTGCCACCCACTGTGATTGCGCCCACATTGACGAGCGCATTGCCCACGATGCGCTGCAGATTCGAGGGCGCATTTGCCGGCGAGCAGGGCGCCGTCACGGCATACGGAATGACGGTTTGCGCCGTCGCTGACAGGGTGACGGTCACCAACACGGCCAGAAAGAAGTTGCGGTAGGACGGTTTCATTGAAAAAATGAATAAAATGGAGCGCGCTCAGGGTGGCGCGGTAGGTAGTCGGCAAGGTACTACGAAATGAGCAACAAGCGGTTAAGGCAGCGGCGGCGAAAATAAGCGGGCGTACCACCCGGCGCTACCCCACCTTTGCCGAATGCAAAGGCTTCTTTACTCGCTCCTGTTTCGCAATGCCCGGCAAGTGCTGACGCTGGCCGGCGCATCCGCCGGCCAACCGCTTACGGGGGCGGCGCAAGGGAGTTGGCAGATCATTTCGAATGGCTACGTGGCCGTCAGGGGCGAGCGCATCGCCGCCGTGGGGCCAATGGCCGAGCTGGACGACACGCTGATCGGGCCGGAAACCCGCGTCCTCGACGCTACGGGCCGCGTGCTGATGCCCGGCCTGGTGGAATGCCATACGCATCTGGTTTTTGGCGGCAACCGCGCCCACGAGTTCAGCCGCAAACTGGCCGGCGAGTCGTACCTCGCCATTCTGGCTGGCGGCGGCGGCATCCTGAGTACGGTACAGGCCACGCGGGCGGCTTCCGAAGAAACCCTGCTGGCCAACGCGCTACGGCACCTGGCCGGCTTCCGGCGCTACGGCATCACCACGCTGGAAGCCAAAACCGGCTACGGCCTCGACCGCGAAACTGAGCTGCGCCTGCTGCGCGTGGCTCACGAAGCCGGGCGCCGACAGCCTATCCGGCTGGTTCACACGCTGCTGGCGGCGCACGTGGTGCCGCCCGAGTTCAAAGCTGCCGGGCCGGGCGCTTATCTGGACTACCTGCTGACCGATGTGCTGCCCGCCGCGCGCGGGCTGGCGACCTACGTCGATATTTTCTGTGAGAAAGGCGCCTTTCCGCTGGCCGAAGCCCGCCGCTACCTGACGGCGGCTCGCGCGATGGGCTTCGGCCTGAAAATTCACGCCGAGCAGCTCCACGACCTGGGCGGCTGCGCAATGGCCGCTGAGCTGGGCGCCGTCAGCGTCGATCACGCCGATTACCTGACGGCTCCTGACGCTGCGCGCATCGCCGCTACGGGCGGGGGCGCGGTGGCCGTTTTGCTGCCGCTGGTGCCGCTTTTTCTGCGCCAGGACCGTTACGCCGATGGCCGGATGCTGATCGAAGCCGGCGTGCCGGTGGCCGTTAGCACCGACTTCAACCCCGGCTCGTGCCCGGCCAAAAATCTTTGGCTGGCGCTGTCGGTGGCGTGCTTGAAAATGGGGCTGCGCCCGCTGGAAGCCCTCGCCGCTGTAACCCAAAACGCCGCCTGCGCCATTGGGCAGGGGCACGAAGTAGGGTCGCTGGAAGTCGGCAAGCGCGCCGATATTCTGGAGCTGGCCGTGGGCGATTATACCGAAATTCCGTACTGGCTCGGCGAAAACCCGGTGACGCGCGTCGTCATCGGTGGCCAACTGTAACGCATCTAATGCCCGGCGTTACTGCCAGTTGCCCGGCCAGTGGCGCCCGATCACGGCCAGTAGCTCCGGGTGAATGCCGGGCGCCGCCGCTACGGTTTCGCGCCGGTGCACGGCGTCCGGGTGGCCGTCGAAGGTCGTGGCTACGCCGCCCGCTTCGCGCACCAGCAGAATGCCGGCGGCCACGTCGTAGGCATTGAGGTTGTACTCGAAAAAGGCTTCGAAACGGCCCGCTGCCACGTAGGCCAGGTCCACGGCTGCCGAACCGATGCGGCGCACGCCGTGCGAAGCCTGCATCAGCTCGGCCAGAATCCGCAGGTAGGCATCCAGGGCGCCAAAAAACGTGTACGGAAAGCCGGTGGCCAGCAGCGAGCGGCCCAGGGTGGCGTCGGGCGTGACGCGCAATGGCCGGCCGTTAAGGTGCGCGCCTTGGCCCCGCGCCGCCGTAAAGCACTCGTCCAGATTGACTTCATAGACCACGCCCAGCTCCAGCACCCCGGCCACTTCCAGCGCCACGCTGACTGAGTAGCACGGCAGGCCGTGCAGAAAGTTGGTGGTGCCGTCGAGGGGGTCGATGATCCAACGGGCGGTGGAGGTTTCGCCGCCTTCGGGCGGCGCTACGGTGCCCTCTTCGGTCAGGAACCCGGCTTCCGGCAGTAGTTCCCGCAGGCCCGCCACGAGCAGGTGTTCGGCCTCGCGGTCCACGTAAGACACCAGGTCCGACTGGCCCTTGTACTCGATCCGACTCAGGTCGAACTGAAGGCTTTCCTGGCGAATGAAGGCACCCGCGCGGCGGGCGAGGTCGGCCACGGCGGGCAATAAAGGGGCGTAGGCAGAGACGGACATTTGCACGGCGCGAAGAGGGGACGAAGAGGACGCGAAGATGGCGCGTCGGGCGCACCCGAACGCAACGCGCCCCCGCCGGGTCAGGGGCGGGGGCGCGGAAATAAACGGTCGGTAATCAGCGGGAAGTCTAGCCGAAATGCCGGGCGAACCAGCCTTTTACGTCGGCGATGGCGTGGCCGGTTTTTTCCTGAACGCGGCCGAGCCACTCGTCGTGCTGGCCTTCCTGGTAGGTCAGGTCATCGTCGGTGAGGCTGCCCCATTCCTGTTTCATTTTACCTTTGATCTGGTCCCAGTCGCCACGGGCGCGCCATTCGGAACCGCTGGTTGGATCTTGCATCGTCGTAGAGGTTGAAAAGGTGATGAATCGTGCCGGAGCAATGGCCCCGGTCCGGACTGCCTACGGCCGAAGTCGGCGCCGGGTTGAGTCGGCGGTTTTTTTCCACGAATTGCGCCCCGTGGCCCAACCCGCGCCGGAGTGTGGCAGTACTAGGCCGGGCCAGGCAATGGCTCCGCCGAATACGCCCCCCCCCTGTTTTACAGTCCGTTAAGCTGCTCTCTTTTAATTCCCTTCCCTTTCTGATGATGACCCCCAACGACCACCTCCCGGACCCGCGCGAAGACGACGATGACGCCGCCGACGATCCCCTCACCGATGGCCTCGAAGATGACGACATCTCCCTGCCGCCCGCGCCGCTCGATGTGTCGGCCCGTCAAAATCTGCTTTTCATCGAAGCGACGGCCGCGCTGCTGGGTAATAAGGCCGGCGTAACGCCCGCCGAAGGCCTGAAAAAGCTCGAAATGTGGGACTCCATCCTCGAAGATTCTACCAAGGCGGGCCTGGGTAAAATCCGGCAGGATTTCCGCATCTTGCAGGAACAGCTTTCCTCGCCCACGCCGGACGGCCACCTCATTGCGCTGGCCATTGCTTCGCTGGCCGACGAAAGCCAGAAAGTGGGCAACGCGACCGTCGATAAAAAGTACGAAGAGCCGTTGCAAAAGCTTTCCGAGGCCCTGCTGAAACTGGGTTCCTCGTTGTCGAAGTAAGCGGCCGCCTTACCTCACCACGAACGACACCGGCAGCGAGAAATATACTTTCACGGCGCGCCCGTTTTGGCGGCCCGGCGTGAAACGCGGCAATGCCCGCACCACGGCCAGGGCGGCCTCGTCGCAGCCGGCCCCGATGCCGCGCACCACTTCCGGGTGCTGCACGGCGCCGGTTTCGTCCACGATGAACTTCACGTACACCTTGCCTTCTACGCTATTGCGAATGGCGAGGGGCGGAAATTTGGTGTGGTGCGCCACAAATAGCCGCAGCGCTTCCAGCCCACCGGGAAATTCCGGCATCTGTTCGCTCCAGGCCAGGGGCACGTCGCTGGGTTCCGCAGGAGCCGCGGCGGGCGCCTCGACTACGGAAAGGGTGGCCGGCGTTTCCGCGCCATCGGTCACGGTCGTCGGCCCCAGGTTAGTGGCTTCGTTGGCCTGCGCCATCGTGGTGAGCGCGGCTACGGGTTCGGGAGCCGCGTCCCTGATCACGCGCGGCGGCGTGAACTGCTTGGTATTGACGTGCGTGATGGGCGGCGCGGGGGTTACCGTCACGGGCACCTCTATCGGCGGCATTTCCGTCAAAACGTAGTCTTCGTTCGGCGTCAGTACCGGCCCTGCGGGCGCGGGCGCCTCAGTACCCGTCAGCCAGCCACTGACGACGGGATAGAGCGGAATCAGCGCGCACAGCAGGAGCATTCCGGCCACCGAGCGTTTGAGGCGCTGCTCGTACGTGCGGCGCAACTCGAAAGCCCCGTAGGCCTGATTGCGGTGTTCGAAAATAATTTCGTCGAGGGTGGCGCGGCGCAGCCCGCGCAGGTCAAGAGCAGTCATCGGACAGGAAGGCCGAAGGGGGGATGTAAACCCCTGCGGGCTATCGGAACGATGCGGGTGGTGGATTTATTGCACGGCCCGCCAACGTGCGGCGGGCTACATTTCGGCCGTGATTCAGTACTACCTCTCCCGTCCGCAGCCGCTGACCGGCTACCTTCAGCTTCAAATGACGTTTGCCGCCGAAGCGGCGGCCCTGGTGGCGCTTCAGTTGCCCGCCTGGCGCCCCGGCCGCTACGAGCTGCAGAATTTCGGGCAGAAAATTCGCGCCCTGACCGTCACGGACGCCGCTGGCCAACCGCTGGCGGTGCGCAAGGTGACGAAAGACCGCTGGGAAATTGCGTCGGTCGGGGCCGATGCGCTGGTCGTCAGCTACGAATTCTACGCCCACCAGCTCGATGCCGGTGGCTCGTGGGCCGACGAAGACCAGGTTTATCTCAACCCCGTCAATGCGCTGCCGCTGGTGGTGGGGCGCGAAGCCGAAAGCTGCCGCCTGACGCTGGATATTCCTGTTGACTGGCTGATAGCCTGCGCGTTGCCGGTAGTCGCGGCTGATTCCGGGCACGCGCGAACGCTGCTGGCGGCGTCCTACGACGAACTGGCCGACTCGCCGCTGATGGCCTCGCCCACCTTGCAGCACCTGACCTATGACGTGGGCGAAACCGCCTTTCACGTCTGGGTGCAGGGCGCCACGGGCCCGTTGCCGGCGGAGCGGCTCACCGCCGATTTCCGGGCGTTCAGTGAAACGCAGGTGGCGCTGTTTGGCGGCTTTCCGTGCCCGGCGTACCACTTTCTGGTGCAGCTGCTGCCCGTGCGCTTCTACCACGGCGTCGAGCACACGGCGTCCACGGTGCTGGCGCTGGGGCCGAGCGAGCAGTTGGGCACCTGGGGGCTGTACAAGGAGCTGCTGGGCGTAGCCAGTCACGAGCTGTTCCACGTCTGGAACGTGAAGCTGATCCGGCCCGCTGAGCTGCAACCTTACGACTACGCGCGGGAGCAATATTTCCGCACTGGCTACGTGGCCGAGGGCCTGACCACTTATTACGGCGACCTGTTGCTGGCCCGGGCCGGGGTGTTCAGCCCGGAGCAGTACCTGGCCGAACTGAACACCACGCTGCGCAAGCATTTCGACGACGACGGCGCGCGCTTTCTGTCCGTGGCCGATGCCTCGATGGACCTCTGGCTCGATGGCTACAAAGCCGGCGCGCCCCACCGCAAGGTGAGCATCTACCACAAAGGCGCGCTGGCGGCATTGCTGCTGGACCTGCAACTGCGGGCCGAAACCGGTGGGCAAAAATCGCTTGACGACGTGATGCGGGCGCTCTGGGTCGAATTTGGCCAGACCGGGCGGGGCTACACCGCCGTCGATTACCGCCGGGTGGTGGAAACCGTGGCTGGCCAGTCACAGGACGCCTACTTCGCCGATGTCATCGAAGGCACCGCGCCGCTGGAACCGTTGCTGACGGCCGCGCTGGCGCCGTTTGGCTATCAGTTGCGGGTGGAAGAAAACCTTGCGCGGGCTGAGGGGCACTTCGGTTTCCGCCTGAATCAGCAGAAGGAGCTACCCGACGTGATCGCCATCGCGCCGGCCTCCCCGGCCGAAAGCGGGCTGGCGCTCGAAGATGAAGTGGTGGCGCTGAACGGCCGCAAAGTCGAAAACAACCTTCAGTTGCTGCTGCACGAAGCCGGCGATAGCGTGGAACTGACCGTTTTCCGGCAGAAACGCCTGCTCGCGGTGCGGCTGCAAGCCACGGGCGCGCGGTTTTTCAGGAAGCTGAGTATCGAACCGGATTTGGGGGCTTCGGACGCGGCCCGGGCGTGGGGGCAGGCCTGGTTTTCCGGCGGGCGGGCGTAGCGTGTAGCTTTGTCGGCGCAAACCCTGCGGCAGTGGCCCGGAGGCCCACCGTTACATCTCCCTCTCTTTTTTTATGGCTTATAATCTGCTGGCCGGTAAGCGCGGCATCATCACGGGCGCCCTCAACAAAGACTCCATTGCCTGGAAAGTGGCCCAGCGCTGCCACCAGGAAGGCGCCACCTTCGTGCTGACTAATGCCCCGCTGGCGATGCGGATGGGCGAAATTAACGCGCTGGCCGAAGAAACCGGCGCCGCCGTGATTCCCGCCGACGCCACCGATATGGCCGACCTCACGAAGCTCTTCAGCGGCGCCCAGGAGCAGTTGGGCGGCAAAATCGACTTCGTGCTGCACTCCATCGGGATGAGCCCGAATATTCGTAAAGGCAAGGAATATGGCGAGCTGAACTACGACTGGTTCCAGAAAACACTCGACGTGTCGGCCCTTTCGCTGCACAAGATGCTGGCGGTGGCCGAAAAACTCGATGCCCTGAGCGAGTGGGGTTCCGTGGTGGCGCTGTCGTACATCGCCGCCCAGCGCGTTTTCCCGGATTATACGGATATGGCCCAGGCTAAGGCAATGCTCGAAAGCATCGCCCGGAGCTACGGCTACCGCCTCGGCAAGCAGAAAAACGTGCGCGTGAACACGGTGTCGCAGTCGCCGACGAAAACCACCGCCGGCACCGGCATCGAAGGCTTCGACGTGATGTACAACTATGCCGACGCGATGGCCCCGCTCGGCAACGCTTCGGCCGATGCCTGCGCCGATTACTGCGTCGCGCTCTTCTCGGACCTGACGCGCTACGTCACGATGCAGAACCTGCTCCACGACGGCGGCTTCGGCCAGGTGGGCATCTCAGAAAGCGTCATCGAGCTGATCACGCCGAAGGGCGCGTAAAAGCCTGTCCCACTCTCAAAATCAAAGCAGCCCGGCCCATCAGGACCGGGCTGCTTGCGTTTAGGCGCCTATTCTTTGCAACGCTTCGGCAGGTGGCAACACCGGCAGCGCGCTGAGGGCAAAGCCGCGCGGGTCGCGGGTGATGATGGCTTCAATGGCGGGCACGGCGCAGGCGGTGAAATACTGGAGGGCGTCTTTCAGACCAGTGAATTAGCCGGACCGGACCGCAGACCGAATGCGCGCTAAAACAAATCAAGCAGTTGCAGCCGGAAGTAAATGTGCATCGGGTTGCAGAGGTGAGCAGCCAGGCCGGGAAATGGGAGGAAAAGCATCGCAGCAAGGAAAAAACCGGTCGCCGGATTGGCCACCGATACCAGGCTTACGCGCCGAGCGGCGGTAGGTTCCGTCGCCATCTCCGGACCTCAGGTCAGGCATCACGGCGCCACGTCGCCCAGTACCAGTCGCAGGTGGGCCAGGTGGTGCCGGCCGTGCCAGGCGTAGAGGCCGACGTACTGGTGCAGGCTGACCACCCCCAGGTCCGGGTGGCGCACGGTGCGCTGCCACTGCGCCTCGGTGAGGGCCGCGAGGATGGTGGTCCAGCGCAGATGCACGTTGGCCAGAATCGCCACTGATGGCCCGACGGGTAGCGCTGAATCCGGCAACTCGGCCCACCGGGCCTCCTGGTAAGTATTCACCAGCGGCTCCGGTTGCGTCAGCGCCAGCTTGTAGCGCACGTAGGCGTTGAGGTGCGAATCGGCGAGGTGATGCACCACCTGCCGCAGCGACCAGCCGCCGGGGCGGTAAGGGGTGTCGAGCTGCGCGTCGGTGGCGCCCTGCACCAAGCGGTGAAGTTGTTCGGGCAGCGCCGCGACGTCGGCCACGGCGCGGGCACGGTCGGCGGCGGAAATGGGAACGGCTACGTCGAAACGGCCGATGGGGTAGGCGAGCGGGTCCATTCGTCAGGGGAAAGTGAAACGGCAGCGAATGTAGGCCATCGGCCGCCTCAGTGCCCGTCTCCGGCGATGCCGGCCGTGAGGCGGAACAGGTCGTCGTCGCGGTGCAGGAGGTCGCGGACATCGATTTCGAGGTCGCGCAGCAGCCCCTCGCGGATGTCGTAAACCCAGCCGTGCACGTGCTGGTGTTCCTTGCCGGCCCAGGCCTGCTGCACGAACGACGTTTTGCAGAGGTTGTACACCTGTTCCTGAATGTTCAGTTCCACGAGGCGCCGGAAGCGGTCCGATTCGTTGGGCAGGCGTTGCAGCTCCTCGCGGTGCAGGCGCATCACGTCGCGGATCGGAATCAACCACTTGTTGATCAGCCCCAGGTCCTGGCGTGCCATGGCGGCCCGGATGCCGCCGCAGCCGTAATGGCCCACCACCACGACGTGCTGCACTTTCAGGGCCGTGATGGCGTATTGGATGACGCTCAGGGCGTTGAGGTCGGTGGGGATGACCAGGTTGGCGATGTTGCGGTGCACGAAGATCTCGCCGGGGTTGGTGCCGGTCATCGTGTCGAGGGTGACGCGCGAATCGGAGCAGCCGATGAACAGAAACTGCGGGCTTTGGCCGCGCGCCATATCGGTAAAATAGGTGGGCGAGAGCCGTAATTTTTCGGCCACCCAGTGCCGGTTGTTAGCGAACAGTTCGTGGTAGCGCGTCAGGTCAGCGTCGGCAGGTACGGGCGGCGGCGTTGGGGCGTCCAGCAGTTCGGTAACTGGGTTGGAAGCCAGGCTGCGGGCCACGTCGAGGGCCGGGGCAGCGGCATAGCGGCCGGTAGCCGACGCGCCCGGGCCGGGCAGGAAGGTCAGATGAATATTGCGGAGACGCGCGGTTTCGCGGAAGTTCTCGATGGTTTCCACCACGTCGTAATCGATGTACGACGACTGCCGTCCGTCAATCTGCACCACCGAGTCATCGGGCAACTGGTCGAGGATGGTGATGATACTGGCCTTGTTGAGAAAAGAAACGTGGTCGGCCAGATTGATCGTGATGGCGTCGGTGATGCCCGGCGTGGGGTCGCGGCGGAAGAAGAACGTCGTGCGGAAGTTAGCCCGCAGAATGAAGAACAGGCCGACGACCACCCCGATGCCGATCCCGATGAGCAGGTCCGTGAGCAGCACGGCCACGATGGTGGTGATGAAAGGCAGAAATTGATTCAGGCCCAGCCGCCACAGCTCCCCGTAAAGGGCTGGCTTGGTGAGCTTGTAGCCTGTGAAGAGCAGAATGCCGGCCAGCGCGGCCAGCGGAATGCGGTTCAGCAGGCCCGGAATCAGCACCACGCAGCCCAGCAGCAAAATGCCGTGGACGATGGCCGCGTGCTTGGTACGCGCGCCGGCCGTCAGGTTCACCGACGAGCGCACGATCACACTCGTGACCGGAATGCCGCCCAGCAGCCCGCTGATCAGGTTGCCGACGCCCTGGGCTTTCAGCTCGCGGTTGGCGGGGGTGCGACGGTGCAGCGGGTCGAGCTTGTCGGTGGCTTCGACGTTGAGCAGCGTTTCCAGCGACGCCACGATGGCAATCGTGAGGGCCGCGAGCCAGACCTGCGGTTGCCCCAGCCCGGTGCCGAAGGCGGGCAGCCGCAGCAACGCCCCCGCGCCCCCCGTAGCCGGTCCGCCCAGCAGCACAGGTAGTTGCACCAGCTGCCGGGTGTTGAGGGCCAGGTCCGGAAACTGCCCGCTAAACACGGCGTTCAGTCCCACGCCCACCAGCACGGCGACCAGCGCGCCGGGCACGTTGCGGCCTACCCAGGTGCGCGCCACCGCGGGCCGGGCCCAAAGCAACAGAATGATCAGCGAAGCCAGCGTAATGAGACTGGCACCCAGCGTGAAAGCGTGGAAGGCCCGGCCAATTTCTGAGAAAGTAGTGGCCCCGTCGGGCTGAAAGAAGGCAAAGTCGCCCTCGGCGTCGGCGTCATAGCCCACGGCGTGCGGAATCTGCTT
Source organism: Hymenobacteraceae bacterium (assembly GCA_031426455.1). Classification (GTDB taxonomy): domain Bacteria; phylum Bacteroidota; class Bacteroidia; order Cytophagales; family Hymenobacteraceae; genus JANNMJ01. The sequence continues at coordinate 31,075 of JANPLI010000070.1, forward strand.
CAGAATCAGCGTCAGCCCGATGGCGGCCAACATTCCTTTGATGACCGCCGACGGGAAATAGTTGGCAATGGCGCCGGCCCGCGCGAAGCCGAACGCCACTTGCAGGGCGCCGGCCAGCATCACGGCCACCAGAAAGGTTTCAAAGGTGCCCAGCTTGAGGATGTTGGCCGCCACGATGGTCGTCAGCCCCGCTGCCGGGCCGCTGACACTCAGGCTGGAGCCGCTCAGCAAACCCACGATCAGCCCGCCCACCACGCCGCCGATGATGCCCGCCAGCGGCGGCGCCCCGGACGCCAGCGCAATGCCCAGGCACAGCGGCAGCGCCACCAGAAACGTGACGAGCCCGGCGCGAAGGTCGGCGGGCAGGGTTTCGGGCAGGGACGAAGCAGAACGGGTCATCGGTGGGAGTAAGGCGTAATCAGGCGCGAAAATTACGGCTGTCGGCTGTCGGGCAGACCCGTCAGGTGCTGCTTCTGAGCGTGCAGAACTTGGCTCTAGCGCGGTTACAGACCTGGTGTACGGTGCCGCCCCGAAAGGTGACCCGATGGTGGGGCTGAAGTTTTGAGCAAAGACGCTGAAATCGCTTTGGGTGTTTAGGTATTAGGTTTTGGGGTTTAGGTTTTGGGGTTTAGGGCTATCGGTTTGCCCAACACCCAAAACCTGCCATAACGGCTCTACGGGTTTCGAGGGTAAAGGCAAACGGCTTGCGGCCAAAAAAGGGGGCGCCGCTGCCGCCCGCCCCGCCCCGGGCGCAACTCCCCCGCCCCGGCCCGTATAAGGCGGCGATGCCACACGTTACGACTACCCGCCCGCTGTTCAGCGGCATTCTGTTACTCCTGCTGCTGACCCTGCAGCCCGCCGCCGCGCAGCGCATCGGCTTGGTTTTGAGCGGCGGTGGCGCCAAAGGACTGGCGCACGTGGGAGTGCTAAAGGCGTTGGAAGAGCACCACATTCCGGTCGATTACATCGTCGGCACGTCGATGGGGTCGGTGGTGGGGTCGCTATACGCGGCTTCCTATTCCCCGCGCGACATTGAGGAGATGGTTTATACGGCGGATTTTCAGAGCTGGGTCAGCGGAAAGCAGCTTGCTGACCGTACCTACAACTATCCCGCTTCCGACCCCTCGCCGGCTGCGCTGCGGGTGGGCATCCGGCTGACCAAGCGGGATTCGATATTCAGGGCCCAGCTTTCGCCGACGCTGATCAATGACGTAAACCTCAACTTCGTGCTGGCCCGGCTCCTGGCGCCGGCCGCCGCGCGGGCCAACTACGATTTCGACAAGCTCTTCATCCCCTTTCGCTGCCTGGCCGCCGATGTGTTCACGCGGCGGCAGGAGGTGCTGAAAACCGGGCTGTTGAGCGACGCCGTGCGCTCGTCGATGGCCGTGCCGCTGGTGTTCCGGCCCATCCGCAACGCCGAAGGCCGCTATCTCTTCGACGGCGGCATCCTCAATAACTTCCCCGTCGATGTGATGCGCGACGCGTTCAAGCCCGACATTATTATTGGCATCAACGTGGGCGACGCGGCCTTCAAGAAATACCCGTTCGGCAAAGACGACCAAATGCTGGCCTCGACGCTGCTTTTTCTGGGCGCCGACCGGGCCGATACCCTGAGCGTGGGCAAAAACGGCGTCTTCATTCAGCCTGATCTCGACGGCTACGGCTCCACCGATTTCGCCCGCGTCCGCCAGCTGGTCGAGATCGGTTACAAAGCCGCTATGGCGAAGATGCCCTTGATCGAAGCCAATATCAAGCGCCGCGTCGATTCCGTGGATCTGGCCCGCCGCCGGGTGCAGTTCGAGGCCCGCCAGCCGGTGGCGCAGTTTAAAAAAATTACCGTGCGCGGCCTGCCGCTGGAAAGCCAGAACGAGTACGTGCGCCGCTTTTTCCGTAAAACCGGCAAGTATTATTCGATTGATGACATTGCCGACGGCTACTACCGTCTCGCGTCCGACGATTTTTTCCGGGGCGTTTACCCGCGCATCCGCTACGACAAGGCCAGCGACGGCTACTCGCTTGACCTCGACGTGCAACAAAACAACAACCTGTCGGCCGAAATCGGTGGAATTCTGGCCACCCGGCCGCTCGACAATTTTTACCTCGGCGCCGAATACTACGTGCTGCGGAAATTCCGCTACTCCGTAGCCGGCAACCTCAGCTTGGGGCGCTTCTATAATGCCGGTCAGGTGCTGGGCCGCATTACCGTACCCGCGCGCCGGGCTTATTTCGTGGAGCCGGGTATCACGTTCAACCAGTGGAGTTTCCAGAGCGGCGGCGGCCTGCTGCAACGCGACGTGCAGAATACGCTGATCGAGCAGCAGGACCTCAAGATCGGGCTGCTTTCGGGCATCTCGCCCAACTACAAGAGCCGCGTGGGCCTGGAAGCCGCCTGGATCGGACTGCGCGACCGCTACACGACGCAGGGCGTCATCGCATACGGCGACCTGCTTGCCAAAACCACGTTCGTAGGCGGCATTACGGGGCTGCGCTACTCGCGCTCGACGCTGAACCGCAAGCAGTACGCCACCGCCGGGATACAAGCCACCGCCAGCCTGCGCTACGTGCGCGGCACGGAAGACTTCCGGCCCGGTACCGGCGATTCGACCCTCGCCGCCGCCCGCCACGACCACCACTGGGGGATGCTGCGCCTGAGCGCCGAGAAGTATTACGCCCTGACGGCCCGCCAGACGCTGGGCCTGGCCGGCGAAGTACTGGTCTCGACGCTGCCCCGCTTCACAAACTACCGCGCCGCGCAGCTCATCTCGCCGGCCTTTCAGCCGCTGCCCGATTCCCGGACGCTTTTCCTCGATAACTACCGCGCCACGCAGTTTGTGGCGGTGGGCGGGCGTTATATCCTGGGCCTTTACGGCAAGCTCGAATGGCGCTCCGAGCTGTGGATTCACCTGCGCGGGCGCCGCTGGGAACCCGGCGACCTCCCCGAAACCTACCGCACAACGACGGCCTTTACCCGGCCGCGTTTCACGGTGCAGACCGGCTTGGTGTACCAGACGCCCGTCGGCCCGTTGGCGCTGCACGCCATTCAGTACGACGACGGTACCAAACGCTTCGGCGTCTTCGGCCATATCGGCTACCTGCTCTTTCACGGGCGTGCCTTGGACTGAAGCCTTTCCCGGCCACCAGCGAGTTATCTGGCACCTGAAGCCAGCCTGCGCCGGGTCGAACGCTCGTTCATTTGGTCCGTTACGGACCGCCGCCCCCTGCCAGCGGCCGCCGACGCCAGCAGCGGGCGGCGGCATTTCCGGAGGAGCGTTAGCATCAGTTCAAAAAACGAGCCGTGTAAGAATCGGTTTAATTATTTTGTGTAAAAAAAGTGCAAAAAAGCCCCGAATAAGTTATTTGGGGAAAAAATGTTCAAGTTTTTTACGAAAAATGCTTGACAAAACCCCGGCTCTGCTTACCTTTCGGACGTTGAAGCCGCTGAGAGCGCCGTTCGTGAGCTAAAAAACGACTTTCGTGCTGCTGCCTCTTTCTGCCAGGATGAAGAAACTCCGCAAGTTTTCCTTAAAATCGTTCAATTCTCTCCCAATGTCCACTTCCAATATCCAGCGGTACAACAAAATTGTGCAAAATGTTGTCGGCGATCTACCCGCCGCCATCGCCGTCGCCGTCGTCGATACGGCTACCGGACTGACCTTGGCGAGCCATTCCAACAGCGCTGGTTTCAGCCCGGAAGCCGCGGCAGCGCACAATGCGGAAGTGGTGAAACAGGAGCTGCGCGCGATGCAGGCACTCAAGCTCGAAGGGCAGTTGCTGGAGGAGGTGTTGATCACGCTCTCGACGCAGTTGCACGTCATCAAGATCATCAATGGCGGCGGGGCCTTCGTGTACCTGGCCGTCGATGCCCGCACGACGAACCTGGGCATTGCCCGGGAAGTGCTGCGCGAGCACATCAGCACGACGACGAGTCCTGCACTGGAAGTAGCGGCTTAAACCCCGCCCCGCAGACACGGTTGAAGTAGGAGGGGAGCAAGGCGCGCCACGTCTGCTCCCCTCTCGGTTTCGGTGCTTTCGCTACTCTCCGGTTCCTTTCATTTCCTGCCTCGTTGGTTTTTGCTATGCTTTCCATTCTTCCCCTCCGCCTGCTCGATTTATTTTCTTCTGCGGCTGCGGAAGAAGCCGACCGCCAGGCTTTCCCTCCGATCCCGGTCACCGGGTTCCGGATGCCGGAGGCTATGGATGCCCCGCTGGCGCGTGCAGAAGCGATTTCCCGACTCGACGAGGAAGGCACCCAGTTGTTGGCTCGCCTCCGGACGGCATTGCCGGATGTGCAGATGCTGGCCCTGGCCGAAACCAAAACCGGTATCCTGCTCGGGGCCGATCATTCGGGCGCTTCGCCCGCCGAAGCGCCCCGGGCAGCCGTTGCGCACTACGCCCGCCTGATCCGGACCAGGCAGCAGACTGCCGAACCGCGGCAACAGCCCGACGAGGAAATGCAGGAAATGATCCTCACCCTCACCGACGAGGTGCATTTCGTGCGCCTGATTCGTGGCGGCACGCAGTTGCTCTATGCCGTGGCGCCGCGCAACTTAGGGCTGGGGGTGCTGCGCCAGGCCATCATCACGCACTGCGAAGAAGCCGAGGAGTAATGCAGCAAAGAAGCGGGTCTTGTGGTAGGTAGCCCGGCCGAAAAATCGCCCTTCACACCAAGTTGGTAGATTACGAACGGCTCGTTTTCCGAAGGGAAAACGAGCCGTTTTTGCGTGGCGCCTGCTGACGGCCGAGGCGGGAAATATTTTTTCGGCCTTCGAGCAACCGCCCGTTGGTCGGTCGGCTCTGGGATGCAGAAGGTCGCAAAAACGCGGCCCCACCGGCACCTGCGAAGGCCAAGCAGTTCCGGCACCGACCCCTCCGCCGCTCGTCGCCCCCTATTGGTGGACCGCCCGCTGCACGTCGGTTTTCCTGTTTCAAGCCCTGGCGATTTTGAATCTGTTTCTCAAATTGCAAAGATCATAAAGAATACTAC
>JANPLI010000071.1:0-5495 GCA_031426455.1 Hymenobacteraceae bacterium
AGGTCAACGATTACGGCGCTAACCAGCGGCCCGCCATCCAGTTGCGGGGTCTAACCCCGGACGGGCGCACCCGCTGGCTGCGCACCTACTGGCGAGCGGAGGCTACCTATTACGGCCCTTTGCTGAAAGGGCTGTTACCTATCGCGGGCGGCGGGTACGCAATGTGTGGCTCCCTCTTATTCTCCCAGCCGGGCGGTAACGGGTATCGGGCGATGCTGTGGCGCTTCACGGCGCAGGGCGACACGCTTTGGAAGCGGATTTATCCGAGTGCGGTGCCTACCATCGCGTGGGGAATGTGCGCCACGTCGGATGGCGGCTACGTGCTGGTGGGCGGGGCCTTGCAGCACCGCCCGAACGGTACCGAGTACCAGCAGGCGATGCTGCTGCGGGTGGATGCGGCCGGTAATGTGGTCTGGCAGCGCACCTACGGCACCCACGACTACACCTGGACGGCACTGGTCACCGCCACCCCGGACGGTGGTTTTCTAGTCACGGGCAACGTACGCACCCCGATCTCCGCGCGCTACTCGCAGAGCTACGTGCTGAAGGTGGACGGGGCCGGGGCCGTGCAGTGGCAGAAATTCCTGGGCGACGCGACGGTGCTCAACGGGGCGGGGGCGAACTTGGTGACGGGTGACGGCAACTACGTGGTGGCCGCCAATGCCGGCCGTCCCCTGATCAACGACCGGGGCCGGGGGCGGCAATCGCTCTATAAGTTCCGGCCCGACGGTACGGAAGTCTGGCACCGCGAACTGGGGCCGGTGCGGAAGCAGTCTTTTCCGTGCAGCGCCCTGGAGCTGGCCGATGGCTCGCTGGTGGTGGCCGGGCAGATCGGCCGCGAAGATTCGCTGGGCACCAATGATGTGTCCTACGAAGCGTTCGCCTACAAGGTATGCGCCGACGGCGACTCGGTCTGGTACCGCACCTACCGGCTGCTCAACGGCCCGCGCAGCGACCACTACCTGCAGGGCTTCTGCGCCGCGCCCAACGGCGGTTTCCTGGGCACGGGCTACCTGTTTCCCTACCTCCCGGATACGGGCACCAGCGACGGCTGGGCCTTCCGCACCGATTCATTGGGCTATCTGGTGGCGGGCGGCGCGCCCCCGGCGCGCATCTGCCCGCGCCCCACTTGGCTGGGCGTGGCGCCCGACGCGGGCGGGGCGGGGGCGGGCGTAAGCGTGTATCCCAACCCCAGCGCCAGCGGCCGCTACACGCTAGGCGGGGCGACCGGGGCCGAGGCCGAGGTGCGCGATGCACTGGGCCGGCTCGTGTACCGGCAAACGGTAGGGGCCGGGGCCGAAACGGCGCTGGACCTGAGTGCCACCCCGCCGGGGCTTTATTTGCTGCGGCTGCGATGGGGGGCGGAAAGAACGGTCATGATCAAGTTAGTCAAATGAAAAACACCATTAATCGAAGAAAGAAAGCGCCCCGTACGCTACGGCGCTCCCACGGCGCCACGGGCACCACGCTGCTGGACACGCGGGGCCTGCGGCCGGGTGTATATTACTATACGCAGTGGTCGGGCGCCGTAAAAGGCGAGCGCGGTACGCTGTTGGTGCAGCCCTAAAGCAGAAAAGCGGCCCCGCTTTGGCTTCGAGCCGGGTTGGGGCCGCTTTTTTCTACTCCGATGAAAAGCTTCTTTTTCTGGTGGGGGCTGATGGCCGTTTTAGCCACTTTCCCGGCGCGGGCGCAGTACTTTCATGATCGGTACGCCGATGTGGGCGGGCGCCAGAGCTATCTGGGGCCAGCCGTGGCTACCGACAGCGGGTTTGTCGTCAGCGGTCAGGTCAACGATTACGGCGCTAACCAGCGGCCCGCCATCCAGTTGCGGGGTCTAACCCCGGACGGGCGCACCCGCTGGCTGCGCACCTACTGGCGAGCGGGGGCTGCTTATTACGGCCCCTTAATACAAGGGCTACTGCCCATCGCGGGCGGTGGGTACGCGATGAACGGCACGGGTGTATTTCCCGACACGGGCGGCAACGGAACTGTTGCGATACCAATGTTGTGGCGCTTCACGGCGCAGGGCGATACGCTCTGGACGCGCCGCTATCCCGGCGCGGTGTCCGCTAGCGGGTGGGGAATGTGCGCCACGTCGGACGGCGGCTACGTGCTGGTGGGCGCGGCTTTTCCGCGCCGCCCGAACGGTACCCAGTACCAGCAGGCGATGCTGCTGCGGGTGGACGCGGCCGGTAATGTGGTCTGGCAGCGGTATTACGGCACCCACGACCGGACCTGGACGGCACTCGTCACCGCCACTCCGGATGGCGGTTTTTTGGTCACGGGGGATGTACGCACCCCGGTGTTAGCGCGTCAATCGCAGAGCTACGTGCTGAAGGTGGACGCGGTCGGGGTGGTGCAGTGGCAGAAATTCCTGGGCGACGCGACGGTGCTCAACGGGGCGGGGGCAAGCGTGGTGACGCGCGACGGCAACTACGTGGTGGCCGCTAACGCCGGTCGTCCCCTGATCAACGACCGGGGCCGGCAATCGCTCTACAAGTTCCGCCCCGACGGCACCCAGGTCTGGCACCGCGAATTGGGGCCGGTGCGGTCGCTGCCCGTTTCGGGCACTGCCCTGGAGCTAGCCGACGGCTCGCTGGTGGTGGCCGGCTCCATCGGCCGCGAGGACTCCTTGGGCACTAATGATGTGCGCTACGAAGCGTTCGCCTACAAAGTGTGCGCCGACGGTGACTCAGTCTGGTACCGCACCTACCGGCTGCTCAACGGCCCGCGCAGCGACCACTACCTGCAGGGCTTCTGCGCTGCGCCCAACGGCGGCTTCCTGGGCACGGGCTTCTTGTTTCCCTACCTTCCGGATACAGGTACGAGCGACGGCTGGGCGTTCCGCACCGACTCATTGGGCTACCTGATAGCCGGCGGCGCCCCCCCGGCGCGCATCTGCCCGCGCCCCACGTGGCTGGGCGTGGCGCCCGACGCGGGCGGGGCGGGCGTAAGCGTGTACCCCAACCCCAGCGCCAGCGGCCGCTATACGCTGGGCGGGGCGGGCGGGGCCCAGGCCGAGGTGCGCGACGCGCTGGGCCGGCTCGTGTACCGGCAAGCGGTAAGGGCCGGTGCGGAAACGGCGCTGGACCTGAGCGCCGCCCCGCCAGGGCTTTATTTGTTGCGGCTGCGCTGGGGGGCAGAAAAAACGGTCATCATCAAGCTGGTGCGCTGATATCACCGGGTGCAACCAAACGCCAAACGGCCCGGCCACGCTTCAAAAAGCGCGGCCGGGCCGTTTCAGTTACCGGAAGTGGGGTAGGAGCGGGGAGTTACTCCGCCACCACGCGCACCGTTACGGGGTGCTTCACTTCTTTGTGCAGGTTCAGGGTAGCGGTATAGTCACCCAGCTCCTTGATGTCGGCGGGCAGATCTACGCGCTTGCGGTCGATGTCGAAGCCTTTGGCTTTCAGGGCATCGGCCACTTGCAGGCTCGTCACACGGCCGAAGATGCGGCCGTTTTCGCCGGCTTTGGCTTTCAGCTCCAGCGTCAGCTCACCTACGCGTTGGGCGAGGTTGGCGGCATCAAGACGGATTTTGTCGGCTTTGTGCGACGCCTGCTTGATGTTCTCGGCCACCACTTTCTTGGCCGATGCGGTGGCCATAATGGCCATTCCCTGCGGCAGCAGGTAGTTGCGGCCGTAGCCGGGGCGCACAGTCACGACATCGTTCTTGTCGCCGAGGTGCTTGACGTCTTCTTTGAGAATGACTTCCATTTCTTTTTATTTGGAAAAGTTTATGGTTTGTGGCTTCTGGTTTTTAGTCAATAACGGGCGGACCGCTTAACGAAAAACCAAAAGCCAAAAACTAAAAACCAAAAACTATTTCAGCCCGTCGGCCAGGTACGGCAGGATGGCCAGGTGCCGGGCGCGGGCAACGGCCTGCGCGACGCGGCGCTGAAACTTCAGGCTCGTACCGGTTAGGCGGCGCGGCAGGATCCGGCCCTGTTCGTTGATGAACTTGAGCAGGAAGTCACCATTCTTGTAGTCGATGTACTCGATGCCAGCTTTCTTGAAGCGGCAGTACTTCTTGCGCTGATCCGGCTGCTTGGCCGACCGGTCGTTGCTCTGGTTGCGGGAGTTGTTGCGTGGGCTATTCACGATTCGATTCAGAAATAGGTAAAGCTTACGCCACCCCGGCTTCTGCCGGCACAGCCACTTTGTTGAACTCGCCGTTGCGGCGGCGCAGGTTGTAAGCCACCGAGTGCTTGTCGAGCGCCACGGTCAGGAAGCGCAGCACGCGGTCGTCGCGGCGGAAGGCCAGTTCCAGCACATCGACGGCGTTGGTGGCGCCCACGGTGTACTCCAGCAGGAAGTAGTGACCGGTGGCTTTTTTCTGAATCGGGTACGCCAGTTGGCGTAAACCCATTGACTCCTCGTGGAGGAGGTCGGCGCTATTTTCCTTAAGCACCTGCTTGAACTTCTCGGCCACTTCCATTACCTGGGCCTCGCTCAGCACGGGCGTCAGGATGAAAACGGTCTCGTATTGCTTAACCTGCATTGGGCGGGATTAACAAGTAGAGGGTGAACAAAATAATTTTCCGAAACGGGGCGCAAAGGTACGCTTTTCCGGCCAACCAATCAACCCCAGGGTGGTTATTCTGTGGCAGCCAGCTTGCCAGTTGTTTAGACGCGTTCTAAATAGGTTGCTAAGCCGGGGATTTTGGCAGAACGTGCTACGGCAATTGGCCTAGCAACGATTCGGCCATTACCTTTGCCCCCCGTTACGGGGCGCTCCTTTCGGGTATTTTTAGCTCCATCACCAGTGTCTGTCGGTATGACTCCTGCTCGACTTTTGGTCGCCGCGCGAACCCTTTTCCTGGGTGTTTTCTGTAGCCTGCTAACCCTGAGCGCATTTGCGCAGGGTGACGGCATTCCCACGGACGATGCCGCCATTGCGGCTGGCGACGCGCTTTTCAAGGGCAATTGCGCCCAGTGCCACGCTATCAATGATGTCGTGGTTGGTCCCGCACTCAAAGACCTGCACAAGCGCCGCACGGTAGCTTGGTTGGTGCCGTGGATCAAGAATTCGAGCAAAGTCGTCGCCTCCGGCGATGCCTATGCGGTCGATCTCTACAATAAGTACGGCAAACAACAGATGCCTTCTTTCGCGTTTTCCGACGCGGAAGTGAAATCGGTTCTAGCTTATATCAAGAAAGAGTCGGATGCGCCGGCTGCTGTTGCTGCGGGGCCAGCGGTTGGTGCCGGCGATGGCGGGGCTTCGGCTAGCGCTGACGCCAGCCAGAGCGGCGCCAGCGAATACCTCGACATCCTGCTGATTGCCCTGGTAGTGGTGCTGATCGTGATGGTCGTGACGCTGATCATCATCGGCAACATCCTGACCAGTACGCTGAAAAACCGCACTGATGTCGATGAGAAGGATGTGGAGCGAATCGAGAGCAAAACCGACTGGTCGCGCATCTACAAGTCACGCGCCGTGAAGGGTCTGGTGGCGATCATCTTCGTCGTGGTGCTGGTTGACGTGTCGCTGGACCA
>JANPLI010000072.1:0-41428 GCA_031426455.1 Hymenobacteraceae bacterium
CTGGATTTCGCCCGAGGTCGGGGTTTGATCAGCGATCATACTCAACACCCGGGGCACCCCGCGCAGCCGGACCATATTGCGGCCTACCTCGTGCATTTTCACCAAAATACCACCCAGCCGGGTGCGCAGATAAGTGAGCAGGGCTTCACCAAAAGCCGACGACAGCGGGCGGTACACGCCATCGATCCGGAACGCGCGGAATTCCTGCTGGCCCGACGGCAGCACCCATTCCCAGTTGTTCTGGTGCGAGCCGAGCACCAGCACGGTCTGGCCCGCGCGCAGGCGTTCGGTGAGGATATCCGTGTCCTGGTAGCTGAATCGGGCTTGCAGCTCGTCGGCCGTGATGGTGGCTAGTTTGATGGTTTCCACCAGAATATCGGCCAGATTACGGTAGAACTGCCGCGCGATATGGGCGCGCTCGGCGGCCGTTTTTTCCGGAAACGAGTTCGCCAGATTTTGCTCTACCACCCGCCGGCGGTAGCCCACGACGTATTGTAGGATCAGCGCCAGGCCGTCGGCCAGCAGGTGCAGTAAAGGCAGCGGAAGCAACGAAAGCACCCACAAACTCCACCAACCGGGGTGGCGGCGGAGCAGCGACGGAACGGGCGGCGGGGGGGACAGCATAACAGGTAAAAAGGAGGCAGGAAAGCGGGAACCGGAGCGGTTTCCCCTATTGGCCCGAGTTCCGGTCGAAGCGGCTGCGGCCGGAAAATTTATCGCCAATGGCGGCGCGCCAGTTGGGGTCGGCCGTTTCGCCCTGCGCGGAGGAATGCACCAGCCGGGGGCTGGGGTCGCCGAGGTTGCGCTGGTAGAACACGAAGGTGCGGTTGGTCTGGTTGGTGCGCGCCGTCAGGTTCTTGAGTTTGTAGTAGTTCCAGATTTGATAAGGGCGCACGTCGGAGTTGTTCACGGCGCGCTGCGGGTCGTTACGCTCGTTGAAAATCTGGTCGGGCGGGCCGTACTGCAAATAAACCCGGCCGCAATCGGTCTCAAAGCCCTTGAAGGTGGCGTTGGCGAAGGTATGGTCGGTGTACTCGATGCGTTTCTGGTATTCGGCCCAGCGCGCGGCGGCCTCGCGGGCGTCGTTATCGGTTTGCCGCATCCAGAAATGCAGCAGGTAAGCGCGGCGCTGGCCCGTGGTGCCTTCGCGAGCCAGGGTCTGTAGAAAACCTGCTTCCACATTGGTTGCCACCGGCCGCAGGCTAATGAGGTAATGCGGTAGTTTGGCAGAGTCCAGCGCCATCACGAAGGTGCCGCGCAGCTCGTCGTCGCTTACCGGCGGGGCCGTAGCCAGCAGACTGGTGGGCGTCGAGCTGGGTAGCGTCATTCCGGGGTTCGAGCGTTGAAAAGCCCGCCGCCCGCCGCCACGCACCCGGCCGGTGGTGTCCAGCACTTCCACCAGCAGGAGGCAGTTGCCGGAGGGCACAGCGGCCAGGTTCAGCTCCATCAACACGGGCACCACGTCGGCGGCAGGCAGTTTCTGCACGCGCTCGCCGACGATCACCGGCGTCCGCTCGTTCGTCCAGAGCAGTCGGGTACGCACGGTCAGCGGCTCGCCCGCCGCCGCTACCAGCGGCGTATAGTAAAGCTCCGTGTAGAACCGCAAGGCATCTACTTCCTGCGGAAAAAAGTCGGACGTGCGTCCGTCCAGCGTAAAACCGCCCTTCGTGAAAGCATCCGGCACGGCCGCCTTTTTCACCGTTTCCAGCAGTTGAATATCCGCCGCCTGCACCCCACGTTTTTCCGGAAAGCCCACGGAGAGTGGCATTTCCAGGGCTATCTCGGGCGCCTGCGGCCCCACCACTTGGTCAGTAGCCGCCCACCGGAAGGTGTAGGTGCCGTTGGGCAGCGCCACCCGCTCGCGGAGCCGGAACGAGGGCCGCGCGCCGCCCGTGTCGGCCATTACCGGCGCTTTAAGCAGCAGCTTTTTAGCAAAGCGCGTGGCCCCGGCCGAGTCGGTGACGGTAAACGTCACGGCCACGCGCGCGCCAAAACCGCCGCCCGTACGTTCGTAGCGCGCCGACGCGCCATCCACCGTCACGTAATATTCGACCAGCGCCTGCGCGGCGTTCAGCCGGAGCCGGGTGGCTTCCACCGAAAACGACAGGGGCCGGGCCAGCGCCGCTCCCGTGAGCAGCACCCCCGCCAAGACAAGTACGAGCCGACGGCGTATCATCAGGCAGCTAAAGTTTAGAGGGTGAAATCGGGACGAAACGGCGGGCGCCGCAGGCGCTACACGAGTTGCCGCAGTGCCACCTCGAACGAGGTGCGGGCCACCAGCCGGGGCTGGGTGGTCAGCGCCCGCGCCTGGGCCAGGGCCGCGCGGATCACCTGGCTGGCATCCTGAAAGATGGCTTCGTCGATGAGGTCGGCGCCGGGCTGCATCAAGTACGCGAAGACGCGCGCCATTCCGCAGTTAGCAATGAAATCGGGGATGACGGCGCAGTGCTGGTCGGCAAAGTCGGCGGTGGGGCCGAAAAAGATTTCCGGATCGGCGAAGGGCACGTTGGCGCCGCACGCGATGACCTCCAGGCCCGCGCCCAGCATCGCACTCACCTGCTGCCGCGTCACGAGCCGCGAGCCGGCAGCAGGTACGAAGATTTCGGCGCCCGCCTCGGCCCAGATGTGTTCGTTCAGCTCCGCGAACGGCACAAACCCCGGCGTATCCGGGTGCAGCGCGTTGCCCGCACGGTGTAGCAGCAGATCGCGCAATTCGGCCAGCCCCAAACCGGCGGGGCGCAGCAGCCCGCCTTCGCGGTCGATGATACCCGTCACCAGCGCCCCCTGCTGAGCCAGATAGTAAGCAGCTGGCGCCGCTACGTTGCCGAAGCCCTGCACCAGCACGCGCTTACCCGCCAGCGAACCCGCCGTGGCCGTGCCGCCCCACAATTCATAATAGTGGCGCACCGATTCGGCCACGCCGTAGCCCGTAATCAGGTCGGCCACGGTGTAGGCCCGCGCCACGTCGGGCGTCAGAGCGGGCGCCGTTACGGGCAGTACCACGCCGCGCCGGAGCTGATCGACGCGCTGCGGATTGGCGGCATCGGCAGCACCGAAATGCCCGCGCACCGTGCCCACCTGCGGGTGCGGCAGGCCGTATTCGGTGGTGATAGCGATTACATCGTGGATTTCGTCCACATTCAGGTCGCCGCCGGTGCCGTAATAGGTTTGCAGCAGCGGCAGTACGGCCCGGAACCAACGACGCAGGACGCCGTCGCGGCGAGGGTCGCGGGGGTCGAAACAGATGCCCGACTTGGCCCCGCCGATGGGCGGCCCGGCGACGGTAAATTTCACCTCCATCGTCTTGGCGAGGCTTTCCACCTCGCGGCGGTCCAGGCCCTTGCGCATCCGGGTGCCGCCGCCGGCCGAGCCGTTGCGCAGCGAGTTGATCACGACCCAACCGACGGCTTCGGTTTCGGGGTCGTGCCACTCAAACGTGATTTCCGGCTGCCGGTGCTCGTAGGCATACAGTAGGTCAGGAAGGGAAGCGTAGGCAGTTGATTGGGTTGGTATGAGGGTGTTCATACCCGTAAAGGTCGGCAAGGCAGGGCGGACATTTTGCCCGTGCGTTACTCAGCCGGGAAAGACAATGCCCGCCCCGCGGCCTGCCGCCCGCATTTCACGGCAGATAAATCGCGCCGCCGCTGGAATCGCGCCGGGCGCCCGTCACCGAGGCCAGCGTGTTCGTCTCGCCGCGCCAGCGCAGCGCCCCCAGCAAGGCAAATACGATGGCTTCCTTGTAGTTGATGAGGGCGGCGTCGGGCACGACCACCGAAGCCGCCTCGCCCAGGGCCTGACCAATTTCCTCGACCAGCAGCGTGTGGAATGCGCCGCCACCCGTCGCCAGCACCCGCCGGTCGGCGCCAGCCGGGGCCGCTGCCAGCACGGCGCGCCCGGCCCGGCCAATCTGCCCGCCGATGTGGGCCACGGCCGTGCGCATGCGGTCGGGCAGTGGCAAGTCGGCTTTTTGCAGGAGCGGCAACTGCTCGGCTTCCACCCACTCGCGACCCAGCGACTTGGGCGCCACCTGCCCGAAATAAGCGGGCGCATCGAGCGCCGCCAGCAGCGCGGGCACCACCCGGCCGGTGCGGGCCAGCGCGCCGCCGCCGTCGTAGGGCAACCCCACCTCCGCGGCCAGGGCATTGAGCAGCAGGTTGCAGGCGCATACATCATAAGCCTGGCGGCCGGCAGGCGTTTCGCCGGAAAGGTTGGCGATCCCGCCCAGATTCAGGCAAAGGCCGTACTGCCCAAACAGCAGGCGGTCGCCCAGGGGCACCAGGGGGGCGCCCTGCCCGCCGAGGGCCACGTCGAGCGTCCGGAAATCGGCCACTACCGGCAAGCCACAAGCGGCAGCCAGGGCGCCCCCGTGACCCAACTGAAACGTAAAGCCGGGCGCCCTGGCAACACCCTCAGCAGCGGACGGAGTGGGCTGATGGAAAATCGTGTGTCCGTGGGAAGCGACCAGCGCGGCCCGCGCGCCAGCCGAGGTCAGAAAAGCCTGCACTTGTTCGCCGAGCCACTGTCCAAACGCGACGTGCAACCGTTGCAGGTCGGCCCCCACCAATGCCGGAGCCGCCGTCAGCGCGGCGCGCCAGACGGCTGGGAAGGGCACCGTCGTGGCTGGTCCCAGCTGCGCCTGCCAGACCCCGGCAACGGCCGATGGGGGCGTCAAAAAAACCAACGCCAGGTCCACGCCATCGAGCGAAGTCCCGGACATTAGGCCCACCACGGCCAAAGTATCGTAGGCTTCGGTATGATGATTTGGGATTTTGGGGCTTATCATTGTCTATTCGGGCGTAAAAACCCGTTTTTGTTCAATCTTTTTCGTCCGTTTAGCCCAAATTTCTTCAACAAATGTCAACTGCAACTGCCGACAAAGCCAAGTCGGGAAAAAAAGGTAAAGACGTCGCCACCTTGCTGACCCGCATCGATGGCGAAAAAATGGAGCGCGCTGCCGCGATGCTCAAAGTACTGGCTCACCCGAAGCGGATGGCCATCGTTGATCTGCTTGGTCGCGAGGAGCGGCTGACGGTGACGGAAATCTACACCCAACTGGAGATGCCGCAGGCGATTGCTTCGCAGCACCTGATCACGCTCAAAGATCGGGGCGTGCTGTCTTCGAAAAAAGAAGGCACGAAAATCTACTACTCGCTGCAGGTTCCGCGCCTCACGGAAGTGATCCGCTGCCTGGAAGACGGTATCCTGGGGATGTAATTCCCTTGGTTTGCTCGCGTCCACCCGGATGCGGGCTACCGTTGTCTGCCACTTTTGCTCTCGCCTGCTTCCCTTCCTTCCTGCCGAACTAACGGCGTCTGCAACGACTCAACGACCGCTCAGCGGGGACCAACCGGGCCCCGGGAGCGGTCGTTAGTGTTGTAAGGTATTCCTGCGGGTGAACGCGGCAAGAAAAGCGGGGCGCGCAGACGCCGTTACGCCACCTGCCGTTCGGTTTCCAGATCGAAGAGCGCCGTCAACGATTCGACGAGCGCCTCTGCTTCGCCGCGCTTGCAGGCCGCTTTGAGCTGCACCACTGGCAGCTTCAGAATTTTCTGGAGCAGCGCGCGGGTGGCCTCGTCCAGGCGCTTGAGTTCTTCCTCCGGCAACTGGCGCCGCTGGTAGCGGTCCATTTCCTCCTGCCGCAGGGCTTCCAGCGCCTGCTTGAACTTTTGAATGGTGGGCGAAACGACCATCTCGCGGCTCCAGTCGTCGAACCCGGCAATGGCTTCGGCGATGATGCCCTGCACGGCCGGCACGGACGCCAACCGGATTTCTAGTGCCCGCGTGGCGCGACGCTGAATGGCGTCGAGGTTATAGACCAGCACGCCCGGCACCGATTCGGCCTCTGGCTCGACGGAGCGCGGCACGGCCAGATCGATGAAAAATTTGAACGACAGAATGTTGAGCCGCCGCAGCATCTCGGCCGAGAAGAAAGGCTTTTCGGTGGCCAGCGACGAGACTACGACGTCGGCCTCGGCCAGAGCGGGCAGAATATCTTCAAAATCGATTATCCGCACCCCGGCGCATTCCACGGCCAGGGCGTCGGCTTTGGCACGGGTACGGTTCGCCAGCGTCAAGTGCTCGAAGCCGGCAGCGTGCAGGTTGCGGCACACATCAGCGCCTAACTCGCCCAAGCCCACCAGCAGGACGCGCGGGCGCGGACCGTTGGCGGTCAACTCCTCGATGAGTTCCAGGGTGGCGTAGGAAGTGGACGCGGCCCCGTCGCGCAGGCGCGTTTCCTGCACCACGCGCTTGTTGGCGAAGAAAATCGTGTGCAGCAGCCGGTGCAGGAGCGGCCCGGCCGTGTCGGCGTCGGCGGCCCACTGGTAGGCCTGCTTGACCTGGCCAGTGATCTGTAAGTCGCCGACGACCTGCGACTCCAGGCCAATGCCGACGTTGAAGAGGTGCAGCACGGCCTCAGCGTGTGCGAGCAGCGGCGTGAAATAGGCCCGCAGCTCGTGCCGGATGGCGGGAAGCTTTTTCTCGGCCGCCAGGGCCGTCAGGATCGGGTCGGTCAGGTCGTCATCGGCGGTATAATAGACCTCCGTGCGGTTGCAGGTCGATAATACCAGTAATTCCGTGCCGTGGGGCAGGGCCTCCTGCAAGGTCAGCAGCAGGCGGCGGCAGCCGGCTTCGTCGAGTGCCACCTGTTCGCGCACCGCCAGCGGCGCCAGATGATGGGACAGACTAACAGCTTTGAGATTGGCGTGCATAGAGAGCGGACAGCGCCGGCGCAGGCAATGCGAACGGACGGAGCGAAACCGGGCAGCAAAATTACGCCCCCCCGCGCGCCCAGCCCCATAAAATACGTCCAAACCCTTTGATTTCGGGCTGGCCGGTCGTTTGCGGCCGGGGAGCGTCGTAGAACCGGCTCGCCCCCCGTGCGGTTGCCGACCAACGCCCTTATTCCCGTTCTTTTGCACTGTGCTACTGCCCATCACGTCGGCCAAAGGTCAGCTCAAGCTGATCATCGTTCTGATTGCCGGGCTGATAGGGTCCGCTACCGTCCTGTATACCAACCTGTTAGTAGCCCGCCTGGCGGCCCGCGAACAGGAAGCCATCGACCTTTACGCCCGCGCGCAGCGGTTCGTGATCAACTCCGACGGCGATAATTCGACGGGCTTCATCCTCGAAGAAATCATCAACGCCAACACCACGGTGCCCATCATCTTCGCTGATGAGCAGGACCACGTGATCGATTTCAAAAACCTCGCGCTCGCTCCCACCACCTCAGCGGCGGAGCGAACCCGGCTGTTGGCCCGCGAATTGAGCCAGATGAAAGCCGAACACCCGCCCATCGAAGTGGCCGGCGAAGGCTTCCGTAACCTGATTTACTACCGCAACTCCGACCTGCTGACGCAGCTTCGGCGCTTCCCCTACGTGCAGCTGACGGTGATCGGGTGCTTCGCGATCCTGACGTACCTGGTTTTTTCGTCGTCCCGACGGGCGGAGCAGAACCGCGTCTGGGTGGGTCTGGCGAAGGAAACGGCGCACCAGCTCGGCACGCCGCTCAGCAGCCTGATGGCGTGGCAGGAATACCTGAAAAGCTCCGACCGCTTCGTGGGCGAACCGATCATCGAAGAGTTGGGCAAGGATATCCGCCGGCTCGAAATCATCACCGAGCGGTTTTCGAATATCGGCTCGGTGCCCACCGTGAACCCCGAACCGATTGGCCCAGTGACGCGCAACGCCCTGGCTTACCTGGAAACCCGGATGAGCCGCAAGGTGCAGATCACGATTGACACGCAGTTCCCCGACGACACCACGGCCTGTCTAAACATTCCACTTTTTGAGTGGGTGATCGAAAACCTGAGCAAAAACGCCGTCGATGCGATGGAAGGGCGCGGGCGCCTCACCATCACGTTGCGCGCCCTGCCGCGCCAGCATCTGATTCAGGTCGATATTGCCGATACCGGTAAGGGCATCCCCAAAAACCGCCTCAAGGACGTGTTCACGCCCGGTTTCACCACCAAAAAACGCGGCTGGGGCCTGGGACTGGCCCTGGCCAAGCGCATCATCGAAGGTTACCACGGCGGGCGCCTGTGGGTGCTGCACTCGGAAGTGGGCCGCGGCACTACGTTCCGGCTGGAACTGCCGGCTGCCAGTCTTTCGGAAGAAATCGCGCGCATTCCGGCCGATGAGGAAGCCGCCGTCGCCGAAAAAACCCGCGTCTGGCCCGCAGAACCGGTCTGATCCTTTCTCCAGCTCCGGGCCGCGCGTCCGGTCCGCCGCCGCTTATGCCTGATCACGCTTTTCTCCGACGGTGGTGGCTACCGGTACTGCTGCAAGCCCTGATGTGGGTCGTGCTAGCGCTGGTGCTGTTTCAGCCGCCGCCGAACGTGGACATCATTCCGTGGCCTGTCTGGCAACGGAACACCCTGCTTTTTGGCCTCCTGCTGGCTTCGTACTACCTCAATGTGCTGGTGTTGGTGCCCCGGCTGCTGCTGGCCGGCCAGCCTGGGCGTTACCTGCTGGTGAGTGCGGCGCTGGTGCTGGCCATCAGCCTGGGGCACCGGCCCACCAGCATCCGGCTATTTGGCAGTGCTGAAGGGTCTCGTGCCCCGGCCGGTGGCTTACCGCCACCACCGGCTAGTGGCGGCGTTCGGTGGCCGCTGGGCCGAGGCGGTGGGCGCTTCGATACGATCCTGCTCCTGACGCACGTACTGCTGCTGGCCGCCGGCGCCGGCCGGGGTCTGGCCCGGCAGGCCCAAGCCGATGCCCAAACCGACGCCCAGGCCCGGCAGGAACTGGAGCAGGAAAAAACGACTGCCGAACTGGCGCTGCTCAAAGCCCAGATCAATCCGCACTTTTTCTTCAACACCCTTCACAATATCTACGCCCTGACGTTGCTCGACGGCGACCGCGCCCGGCAGGCGCTGCACCAACTCTCGCGCCTGATGCGCTACGTGCTCTACGATACCGAGTCCAGCCTGACGCGCGTGGCCCCGGAACTAGCTTTCCTGCGCGACTACGTGGACCTGATGCACCTGCGCCTGCCCGTCACCACGCACCTGACCCTCGACCTGCCCGAGCCGCCGCTTTACCCGGATGCGCTGCTGGCCCCGATGCTGCTGCTGCCATTCGTCGAGAATGCCTTCAAGCACGGCGTCAGCACCGAACAAGTGGGCAGTATCCGGATTGCGGTACGCCAGCCCCTGCCCCGGACGCTGGTGCTGGAAGTCGTCAATACCCATTTTACTGACCGCAATCCCGCCACCGCCGGGGCCGCGCTGGAAGCGTCTAACGGCATCGGACTGAACAATACGCGCCGCCGTTTGCAGTTGCTCTACCCCGGCCAGCACCTGCTCCAGATCAGCGACGCGACGCCCGCCGCCGAATATCGGGTGCTGCTGACCCTGGAACTGGCCGGATAAACCACTTGCCCTCCCTACTTCCCGCCGATGCTGCTTTCCTGCGTAGCCGTTGATGATGAGCCCCTGGCGCTGGGCCTGGTCAGCACTTTCATCGAGCAGACGCCTTTTTTGAAGCTGACGGCGGCTTACGGGAGTGCCGTGGCGGCGCTGCGCGCCCTCCACGACCCCGGCGCCGCCCCCGTGGACGTACTTTTTCTCGATATCCAGATGCCCGACCTCAACGGGCTGGAACTGGCCCGGATGCTGGCGACGCCAGCCGGGGTCCGGCCGCGCATCATCTTCACGACGGCCTTCACACAATTTGCGCTCGAAGGTTTCCGGGTAGAAGCGCTGGATTATCTGCTCAAACCCTTCACCTACCACGAGTTTCTGCGAGCGGCCGAACGCGCCCGCGCCTGGTTCGAACGGCTCGCACCGGGCGCTCCAGCAGGCGCGGCGCCGGAATTGCCGCCCGCCGAGGCGCTTTTTCTGCGCGTCGAGTACCAACTGGTGCGCGTCGATTTTGCCGACATCCTCTACATCGAAGGGCTGAAGGACTACGTGAAGGTGTACCGCCGGTCGGAACCCCGGCCGCTGCTCTCACTCACCAGCCTGAAGGCGCTGGAAGCCAAACTACCGGCCGCGCGGTTTCTGCGACTGCACCGCTCCTTCATCGTGCATCTGGACCGCATCACCGCCCTGACCCGCAACACGGTGCAGGTCGGAGGCATCACGATTGCCGTCAGCCCGCAATTCAAAGATGAGTTTCAGCGCCTGCTCGACCGCTGGACCTGACCCTCGCCCCTAAACCAAACGCCCCTTCCGCAACCAGGTGCGAAAGCGATGCCGAGGAGGGGGACCGCCGCCCACCGCTCCCAAGCACCGGGATGGCAACGGCTGGTTTGGCTATCGCTAAAAGATAATGATTTTGCCGGACCGGGCGCTTGATTGCTGACAAGCTGCTATCTACATTTGCATTTGCCGTACCACGTTGGGCGGTGTACTTCATTTCATCCCTTTCCGTTTTCCATATGCCGACTTTACCCCTGGCCGCGCCCCGGAGCCGCCGCCAAATACCCCCCCCCTCACTATACATTGCCTTCCTGGCTATGTGGACGCTGGGCTTGCTGACCGTGCCGCGCGGCGCGTGGGCCCAAATCTCGACCGTGCCGCTCGGGCAAGCCGCGCAGTTCGGGTTGTTGAGCCAGGGCAACCTGACCGTTGATACCGTGCGCGTGCTGGGCGCCGCAGGTGCGGGCGGGACGTTGACCGGCCAGGTCATCGCCGACGGCGGCCTCTTCCGGCCGGCTACGTCCAACGCGCCCACGCTGGCGGCGGCCCTCAACGACCTGGCGGTCGCCCGCGCCTACTGCACCGAGGTGTCGGCCACGGCGCTGGCCTCGCTCAACGGCCAGACGCTGACCGGCGGCGTCTATCGCGTGACCGGCAACGTGACCCTGACCAGTCAGGCACCGCTCGTGATCCAGGCCGACGCGGCGCAGCAGGTCATCATCGACATCACCGGCAACCTGTCGCTGGCCGCCGGGGCGGTGGTGCTGGTGGTTGGCGACATCCCGGGCCAGCAGATCATCTGGAACGTGGGCGGCAGCGTCACGGCCACCAACGCGGGGGGCCTGCCGGGGGTGGTGCTGGCGGGCGGCCCGATCTCACTCACCGGGCCGTGGCTCCAGCGCTGCGCCCTGCTCACGAGCAACTCCCTTAGCCTAACGCGCACCCGCGCCGACTTCGCGCAGCCCGGTGGCGTGTTCGCGGCCCCCAACCAACTCACCAACGCTTGCACGCCTACCAGCGCCCTGCCGCCCACCGGCGCGTGCCCCAATCTGGTGTACAACGGCGGATTTGACCTGCAAAACCGTCTGATTACTACACCAATCACGCCGCTTACGGCTTCTAATGTGTGCAACCGAGTCGATCTGCTCAACGAGCTTGACGCCTGGGGCAGCACCAACGTCGCCACCCCGGATTGGCGCCAGGAAGCGAACGGCAATCGGCACGTTTCAATTGGCGCGTCAATCGCACTGTTTTCTAATATAGATTTTTACGTAGAATACTTAACACAAGTTCTGAGCAGCCCTCTAATCGCAGGGCAGGCTTATTACCTGGAGTTTCGCTCGCGTCGCCAAGTAACCAGTTCTACTGACTTCACGGTGCCCCGACTCGGCGCCTTGTTTACCCAAGCTGACCCTTATCAGTCTACTACGACTTTGTTGGTTAACCCGGCTACTAACCAGCCTTACCAGCCGACTGCCGCCGACCGCGACAATGCCTTTAACTCCACCACCACCTGGAGCCGGACGGCCGGTTGCTTCCAGGCCACCGGTTCTGAGCAATTTCTGACTATCGGCAATTTCGCTCCTTACGCTAGCTACGGGTCTATGCCTCCCCCGTCCTCCGGAGCGGCTTATTACAACCTGGATAATGTGATCCTGCGCGCATTTCCCGTAGCTACTACCGTCTGCGAGAGCGGCGTCTACACGCTGCGCGTGAGCTGCGCGCTGCCGACCAGCAGCCAGGCCACGTACAGCTGGACGACCGGCAACAACGTGCCCGTGACCAACACCACGGTGCAACCGGCCCAAACCACCACCTACACCCTCACCGTGACGGTGCCCAGCCCGGAAGCCGGCCGGCCGGCGTTTACGCGCACCTCGCAGGTGACGGTGCCGGGCGCCTTTGTATTAACCAGTGGCAGCGCCTGCGCGATTCAGGAGTGCGTCCCGCTCACGGTCCTGAATGGCACCAGCTACACCACGGCGCAGTTGGGTACGTTGCAAGCCGGGCGGGTTTACCGCTTCACCAACAACGTGACGTTTACCGGCGCGGGCACCACCTTCAACGTGCCCGCCAACTGCGCGCTGGCTTTCGACGCGGGGCGGACCCTGACGCTGGCCACCGGTGTGCGGCTGCAAGCCACGGGCGCGCTGTTCACCGCCGCCTGCAGCGGAATGTGGGGTGGCATCGTGGCCCAGACGGGCAGCCAGCTCAGCCTGACCCAAACCGCGTTCAATCACAGCGAGGGCGGCATTTACCTGGCCAACGCGGGGGTGCCGCTGACCCTCGACCGCTGCACGTTCACCAACAACCTGCGCGCCCTCGAACTGGGAGCCATCCCGTTTGGCGGTTCCGCGTCGTGGCCCGCGACGGTGGCCAGCCAGATCACCGGTTGCACGTTCACCACCAGCGGCCCGTTCCGGTCGTCACCCAACGGCTCCTACACGTTGGCCAACGTCCATCTGAACCTGAGCAACTACGACCTGCGCACCTGGACGATCAGCGGCAACAGTTTCTCGGGGGCTTTCGTGGGCATCTTCGGCGGCGCCCGTCTGGGTAACCTGGGCGAAGATCATCTCCGCACCGGAATGACGCTCCTCAACAACAGCTTCGCCTGCGCGGTGGGCGGCGTGATGGTCATTTCTTCCTACGGTATGATGGGCACCGTGCAGGGCAACACGTTTCAGGTGCCGCTTGGCTATCCCCGCTCGGCCACGCAACTGACGGCATTTCAGAACACTTACTTCAACACGCCCTGGAACAGCAATTGGATTCCGGCGGGCCTAACCACCCAGCCGGTGGGCATTTACGCCTATTGGCTGGGCAACGAGATCACGGGTAATACCTTCACCAGCACGGCCGCGCTGGGTACCACCATTGATGCCCTGACGAATACTCCGGTAGGCATCTACGGCTGGGGGACCCGCGACGGCGCGCGGCTGCTCAACAACACCTTCACCCAACTCGGGGGCGGCCTCGTGATGGGCGTGAGCCGGGGCGGCCGGGTGCAGGGCAATACCTTCACCAACTGCCGCAATGGCCTGCGGCTGCGCGTCTGGGACCCCACCACCACCAGCGACGGCGTTACCAATGCGCTCTGGGTGTCGTGCAACGATTTTCAGCGGACCCTGAACGTGCCCGGCACGCGCAGCGCAGGAATCTATATCGAGCCGGGGGTAAAGGTGAATTTCGCCACGCTTAATCCCAGCGGAGTGCCGAATGGGAGCCTGATGAAAAACCGCTTCATCCCCTTCACCGGGCAAGCGGCTGTTGGCACGGTGTGGCACCATTACCTGTTCAGCGCCGCCGCTAATACGTATCTAACTGGCTACACCACATTCTCAAATGCCTCGCAAACCAATACGAGCAGCGTAGCGCCTTTCACCTCATCTAACATTAGGGTAGACAATGGAGGAACATTCGCCGGTCAAACTTGTGCTTTGGATGGATTTCCGAACACAGGAATCCAAAATCGCCCAAGTGGATTATACAAAACGGCAGACTCCGGTTCACAGAAAATGACTGTATGGCCCAATCCTGCCGAGCAATGGGTGACGGTTAAGTTGCCAACTGATTTGCCGTCTGGCGAAGCAGAACTGTTGATTCGCGAAGGCCGCACCGGACTAGTGGCGCAAAGGCGGATGGTCGCACCTGGGACGCGGGAAATCGCTTTGCCAATTAATGCCTTGGCGCCGGGGCTGTATCTGCTGACCGTGCAGATAGTGGGGCAATGGGCGGAATCAGTGCGGCTGCAAATCGTGCGGTAAAGCAGATGGCCCGATTTATTCGTTGGTACTGGCCGGCCCTAGTGGGCTGGCCAGTATTCCGTCCCCTATATTGGGTACAGATTGCCGTGCTTTCGCTGTTGACAAAAGGACTGATCGCGCAACCCACTACGGTCGCTCCGTCAGTAGCTTGGGAACACGTGGCGCCTATTCTGCCAAGTCAGCCGGCCTTTCAGCCGACGCGCATATTCACCCAATTGCTGCAACTCTCGCCTACTCGCTATGTGCAGTTAGGGTTTGGCGGCTGGTATCAAGCAGCCGGTTTTCCGCCCAACCTGGGCTTCACAAAAGGACATTTACTGTTCTTTAATGCCGCCGGTGATACGCTCAGCAACCGGGTGCTGAACGAAGTGTTTCCGGAAATAACTATTACGCAGGAAGGCGTCGTTAGCGCGGCCGGCGACGGCTCGTTTTTGTGTACGAACTACGACCAGGACTCGGTGGGCTGGTCGATGGTGTTTCTGCACTTCGACTCGCTGGGCACGCTGAACTGGCAGCGGCGGGTGCGCACCACGGGCTTTCTGCCACTCTTCGGCGCCGGGCTGGCCACGCCAGACGGCTACCTGCTGCCCTGCACTCTCATCAATGAGAACACCCTGGGCGGCCTCAACGACGGGCGCAGCGGCATCGTCAAGATCGACCTGCGGGGGCGGGTGGAGTGGCAGTTTCGCCACCCCACCTACAGCTTCTTCGGCCGCTTTACGCCCTACGCGGAATACAACGTAAACGTGAACATCGCCGCCTGCCAGGACGGCTCCTACGCCTTCACCTACCAGGACCTGGACCGCTACCCGCTGCCCAACAACAGCCTCTTCGACCGCGACAACCACCTGATGCGCTTCACGGCCGGGGGCGACACGCTGGCCTCGGTGCGCTTCGGCGCCCCCGACTGGCAGGACATCGGCTTCTACACCACCCCCACCGCCGACGGCGGCTTTCTGGTGAGCGGCTCGCGCCGCTACCGCTTCCCGCTGGGGGGCTGGCGTCCGCCCCAGGGCTACGTCTTCAAACTCGACAGCACCCTGGCCGTGCGCTGGGAAAAGCGCTTTCCCCGGCCTGATTATTCCAGCGCCGGCAGCGAAATCATTCACGCCCAGGAACTGGCCAACGGCCACGTGCGCGTGATCGGCTACACCTCGGTGGGGCCACCCACGCAGGACCGGCCCCACGCGCTGGTGGCCGAAGTGGCGCCGCCGCCGGGCACCGGTGCGCCCGGCGACACCGCCACGGTGGTGGCCGAGTGGCGCCACCCGCTGGTCTGGCCCGACGTGGCGCGGCCCGACACCAGCGGCTCGGCCGTGGTGGCCGGGGGCGATATCGTGACGGCTTTTGCGGCGAACACCAGCGAACACCGCTACCGGGCGCGGTGGTCGGGGCTGGGGCGGCCGGCGCCCTACGACCTGTGCGCCCGCCCGCCGCGGCTGGCAGCCCAGGCGGCGGGCTTCAGCGGGCCGGGCGGGCCGGGCGGCAACGAATTCACCTTCACCCTCGCCCAGGCCGGGGTGCAGGCCGGCCCACGCTACGGGGTGGTGAGCCTGGTGCGCTGGACCTACTCCGACGGCGCGCCCGCCGACACGGGCTGGACCGTGACGCGCACCTTCGCCACGCCCGTGCCCGTGGAAGTGACCTGCACCGTGTTCAACAACCTGGGTTGCACGGTCAGCACCCGGCTTTACCCGCTCGGGGCCTGCCCGTGCCCGACGGGGGTGGCGCCCGCGCCGGCCGTGGTGGCCGTAGAGGTGTACCCCAACCCGGCGCCGGGGGGGCGCTTCACGCTCCACGCCCCGGCGGGCGCCCACCTGACCGTGACCGACGCGTTGGGGCGGGTGGTGCTGACGCAGGTCGCCGTCGCCGGGCGGGCGGTGGTGGACCTGAGCGCGCAGGCGGCGGGCATCTACGCCCTGCGCCTGACCTGGCCCGACGGCCGCACGGCTACCCGACGATTGGTGAAGTAAGGCTGAGGGCCGCTACGGTTGCTGCTTCTGAATGCCAAAACGCCCTCCTGCGTCGTGACGCGGGAGGGCGTTTCCGTGCAACGCAACCAACGGCGGCCAGGGGCTGATTGCCCCCGGCAGCCCCCGACAATTAGGCCAGCAGGCTTTCGGCCAGCACGACTACGTTGTTGTTCAGCACTTCCACCACCCCGCCATCGACGCGGTAGGTGACCGCCGCGCCCGTGGCGGGCTGCACCACGATGGGGCCAGCCTGCAACACGCCAATCAGCGGCGAGTGATTGTTGAGGACCTGAAACGAGCCGTCGATGCCCGGAAATGTGGCCGAAGTAGCGTCGCCGCCAAAGACCTTCTGGTCGGGAGTGATGATTTCGAGGTACATCGTTTGTCGTTTTTAGTTTATCGTTTTTGGTTTTGGGTTTAACTAAAAACGATAAACCCAAAACCAAAAACCTACTTGGCTTCCGCAATCAGGCGCTCGCCTTTGGCCACGGCGTCTTCGATATTACCCACCAGGTTGAAGGCAGCTTCGGGCAGGTGGTCGTGTTTACCGTCGATGATTTCGTTGAAACCGCGGATGGTGTCCTTGATGTCCACCAGCACGCCTTTGAGGCCCGTGAACTGCTCGGCCACGAAGAACGGCTGCGACAGGAAGCGCTGCACCCGGCGGGCGCGGCCCACGACGAGCTTGTCTTCCTCGCTCAGTTCGTCCATCCCCAGAATGGCGATGATGTCCTGCAGCTCCTTGTAGCGTTGCAGGATTTCTTTGACGCGCTGGGCCGTGTTGTAGTGCTCGTCGCCGAGGGTGGCGGCATTGAGGATGCGCGAGGTCGAGTCGAGCGGGTCCACGGCGGGGTAGATACCCAGTTCGGCGATCTTGCGGCTCAACACCGTCGTGGCGTCCAGGTGAGCGAAGGTATTGGCCGGAGCGGGGTCGGTCAAGTCATCGGCGGGCACATATACGGCCTGCACCGACGTGATCGAACCACGCTTCGTCGAAGTGATGCGTTCCTGCATCGCGCCCATTTCGGTGGCCAGCGTGGGCTGGTAGCCCACCGCCGACGGCATCCGGCCGAGCAGCGCCGACACTTCGGAACCCGCCTGCGTGAAGCGGAAGATATTGTCGATGAAGAACAGGATATCGCGGCCGGCACCGGAGCCGTCGCCGTCGCGGAAGGCTTCGGCCATCGTCAGGCCCGACAGGGCTACGCGGGCACGGGCGCCGGGCGGCTCGTTCATCTGGCCGAAAACGAGCGTCGCCTGCGACTTTTTCATTTCCTCCATATCCACCTTCGACAGGTCCCAGCCGCCTTCTTCCATCGAATGCTTGAAGGCATCGCCGTAGCGGATGATGTTGGCTTCGATGAATTCGCGTAGCAGGTCATTGCCTTCGCGGGTGCGTTCGCCGACGCCGGCAAATACCGACAGCCCGGAGTAGGCCTTCGCCACGTTGTTGATCAGCTCCTGGATCAGCACGGTCTTGCCTACCCCTGCGCCGCCGAAGAGGCCGATCTTGCCACCCTTCACGTAGGGCGCCAGCAGGTCGATGACTTTGATACCGGTAAAGAACACTTCGGAGGTCGTGGCCAGCTCGTCGAACCGGGGCGCGGCGCGGTGAATCGGCAGCCGGACACCGGACTGCGGCTGCGGGATGCCGTCGATGGCCTCGCCGATCACGTTGAAGAGGCGGCCTTTCACGCCGTCGCCGGTGGGCATCGAGATGGGCGCGCCCAGGTCGCGTACTTCGGCGCCGCGCGTCAGGCCTTCCGTCGAATCCATCGCGATGGTGCGCACGCGGTCCTCGCCGAGGTGCTGCTGACATTCCAGGATGACGACCTGCCCGTTGTCCTTGGTGACTTCGAGCGCGTCGAGAATATTCGGCAGCTTGACGGTTTCGCCGGCGAAAGAGACGTCGACGACCGGCCCAATGACCTGCGTGATCTTACCAGTATTGGCCATAATAACGAATGAATTGCTTGGTTGACAGGCGCTTAGCGCGCAGTGGCTGCACCACCGGCGCGCGGGCGTGGCAATGCAGCCGCAAAGGTACGCACCACGCGGCGCGCGGCCAACCCGGGGCGAAACGTAGTCTTTTTGAGGCGGCAGTGCTACTTTTAGTGCGCAATAGGCCCGTGCCCCGCCCTGTCGGGAAATATCCAACTGCTTTATTCAGCACCTGATGGGTGCTGATCCGGACTTTCCAGCTTCTTCCAGTATCAAACGTGTTGTAATGAAAAAATCTACCTTCTTCCTGCCTTTGGCCCTGGCCCTGGCGGCGGCCGGTGGGGCGCGCGCTCAGACACCGCTTCCCTGCACTGCCCCCATCGCCAGCTTTCCCTACGTCGAGAACTTTGAAAGCGGCCCCGGTGGCTGGATAAGCGGCGGCACCGCTTCTTCCTGGGCGCTGGGCACGCCCGCCAAACCCGTGATTCAGGGCGCCGCCTCGGGCAGTAACGCCTGGGTGACCGGCTTGGGCAGCGCCTACGCTAACAGCGAAAGCAGCCAGGTCACCAGCCCGTGCTTCGACTTTTCGTCCCTGACGCAACCGCGCATCAGCTTCAAAATCTGGTGGAACGCCGAAAACAGCTTTGACGGCGCGGTACTGCAAAGCTCCATCGATGGCGGCGTCAGCTGGCAGACCATCGGCGCCGCCGGCGACCCTGACAACTGGTATAACAGCAGCAGCATTTCCGGCCAGCCCGGCGGCCAGCGTAGTGGCTGGACCGGGCGCGGCACCGGCACCAACCCTGGCTCCGGCGGCTATGTGCTGGCCAAGCACAACCTGCCGAATCTGGCCGGGCAAGCCAACGTGCGGCTACGCGTCGCCTTTGCCTCGGACGGCTCGGTCACGGACGACGGCTTCGCCTTCGACGATATCACCCTCGACCAGCCCGCCGCCACCGATGTGGGCGTGGCCGCCATCACGTCGCCCAGCAATGGCTCGTCGTGCGCCCAGGGGCCGCAAACGGTCACCATTCGGGTGCAGAACTTCGGCTCGGCGGCGCAGTCGAACATCCCCGTCTCGTACAGCATCAACGGCGGGGCGCCCGTGACGACCACCGTACCCGGCCCGCTGGCGGCGGGGGCCACGGTTTCGTTCAGTTTCCCCGGCACTTTCACCCCCGCAGCGGGCGCCAACGTGGTGACTGCTACCACCAACCTGGCTGGCGATGCCAACCCGGCCAACAACGCTGCGCCCAATGCCGTGACGGTCTCCTTTATTCAGGCCGTGGCTACTTTTCCTTATAATCAGGACTTTGAGAGTGGCGCCGGCGGCTGGACCAGTGGCGGCACCAATAACTCCTGGGTGCTGGGCTATCCGTCCAAAAACACCATCGTCGGCACTTCTTCCGGCGTAAACGCCTGGGTGACGGGCATTGCCGGGCCGTACAGCAACAGCGAGCAGGGCTTCGTGGTCAGCCCCTGCTTCGACTTTTCGTCCCTGACCCAGCCGCGCGTGGCGCTCTCGATCTGGTGGCAAGCCGACGTGGGCGATGGCGCAGCCTTGCAAAGCTCCATCGACGGCGGCGCTACCTGGCAGACCGTGGGGGCCCTAGGCGACCCCGACAACTGGTATAACAGCGGCACGATTACCGGCCAACCTGGTGGTCAGCGCAGCGGCTGGACCGGGCCATCCACCACCAGCACGCCGCCTACATCTGGCGGTTACGTGCGGGCGCGCCACCTGCTGACCGGCCTTGCGGGCCAGGGCAACGTCCGCCTCCGGGTCGTCTTCGCGTCCGACGGCTTCACCGCCGGCGACGGCATTGCTTTCGACGATTTCACCATCGACCAACCCGCCGCCGCCGACGTAGGCGTGAGCGCGATTACCTCGCCCGCGCCCGGCACATCGTGCGCACAAGGGGCGCAGACGGTCACCATCACGGTGCGCAACTTTGGTTCGGCGGCGCAGTCGAACATCCCCGTTTCGTACCGCATCAACGGCGGCACGCCGCTGACGGCCACCGTACCCGGTCCGGTGGCGCCTGGCACCACGGTTTCTTTCACGTTCCCGGGCACCTTCACGCCCGTCGCGGGTGCCAACGTGGTAACCGCCACAACCGCCCTGACCGGCGACGCTGACGCCACCAACGATGCCGCGCCCGGCAGCGTGACGGTTTCCTTCATTCAGCCCATTGCCACTTACCCTTACAATCAGGACTTCGAGAACGGCACTGGCGGCTGGATCAGCGGGGGAACGGATGCTTCCTGGGCGCTCGGCACACCCGCCAAAACGACCATCCAGGGAGCTGCTTCGGGCAGCAATGCCTGGGTGACGGGCCTGACGCCCCCCTACAATAATGATGAGGACAGCTACGTCCTTAGCCCCTGCCTCGACTTTACGACGCTCAGTCTGCCCACCATCGAGTTCAATATCTGGTGGAACTCGGAAAATAATTTCGACGGCGCGGCATTGCAAAGCTCCATCGACGGCGGCGCTACCTGGCAGACCGTGGGAGCCGCCGGCGACCCCGACAACTGGTATAACAGCAGCACCATTTCCGGCCAACCCGGCGGCCAGCGCAGCGGCTGGACCGGGCGCGGCACCGGTACCAACCCCGGCTCCGGCGCTTACGTGCTGGCTCGCCACGAGATGCCCACCCTGGCCCGCCGCGCGAACGTCCGGCTGCGGGTAGTGTTCGGGGCCGACGGCTCCGTCACCGACGATGGCTTTGCCTTCGACGATGTGCGGATCTTCAGCGGAGTCGGTCCGCCCGCACCCGCCGCCAACGACGTATCGGTGCGCGCTATTCTCGACCCCGCCCCGGCTTGTTCGCTCACGTCGTCCGAAAGCGTCAGCGTGCTGGTGGCCAACCTGGGCACGCAGGCGCAGCGCAATATCCCGCTCACCGTGCAGTACACCACGCCCGCCGGAACGGTGCGGACGCTTTCGGCGACGCTGGCCGGCCCCTTGCTGCCGGGCCTGAGCAACCAGGCCCGGGTAGTGTTCAGCCCATTGCAAAACCTGTCGGTGCGGGGCTGCTACGCGTTCAAAGCTTACGCCACGCTGGCCGCCGACGAAGTACGGGCTAACGACACGGCTCGGCTCGATCTGGCGAACCTGCTCATCAACCAGTTCCCGTATCAGGAAACCTTCGACAACGGCGCGTGCAACGGCTGGTCGGGTTCGGGTACCTGGACACTGGGCAATCCGCAGAAAGCCGTGATCCAGGGGGCAGCCTCCGGCACTAATGCTTGGGTGACCGGTGGCCTGGGCACCACGCCGCACGCGGCCACGGAGAACTCGGCCGTGGTCAGCCCCTGCTTCGACCTGAGCGCGCTGACGGCTCCCGTCATTCAAATGAAAGTGTGGTGGAATGCCGAAAAAGACCGCGACGGCGCAGCGCTGCAATACTCCATCGACAACGGTGGCAGCTGGCAGACACTGGGCAGCCAGAACGACCCTACCTACCCCACGAACTGGTATAACTCCTCGACTATTGTAGCCGCCCCGGGCGGTTCCGGTCAGGGCTGGACCGGCTCCGTACTGACGGGCGGCACCGAGGCGGGCGGGTACGTGCTGGTGAGTCACGATCTGGCGGGCACCCCCGTGGTGGGACAAACCTCGGTACGCTTCCGGGTCGTGTTCACGGCCACGGCCGCAACGCCACTATCGGCTACGGATTCCGACGACGGTTTTGCCTTCGACGACGTGCTGGTATTCAACCGCCCGGCCAACGATCTGGCCATTGTGGGCCTGGTGCTGAACCCCGGCACGTGCGGCTTCGGCTCGGCCGAACAGGTGAGCGTACGCCTCAAAAACTTTGGTAACCAAGCCAGTACGCCTTTCCCGGCTTCCTATACCATCAATGGCGGCGCGCCGGTGAGCACGACTATCAACCCGGTCATTCAGCCCGGCGACGAGGCCGTTATCGCCCTGGGCAACCTTGATCTGAGCACGCCGATTACGGGCCTGACAGTGAACATTACCCCGACTCCGGACGCCATTGCCGCCAACAACACCCTGACGACCACCATCGTCAATGCCCGCCGGAACGTGGTGGCCTTTACCCCCATCGATTTCCAGACCGCCGCCACCAGCCTGAACCGCCTCACCACACAGGCTGGCAGCCTGGCCACGGTCGGGCTGCAGTCGGGCCGGGGCACGGCCAACTCGGTGGCGCTGCTGTTGAGCGGCAACGGCGGCACCTGGACCGCCCCCAGCAGTACCGGCACCGGCGCCGATGTCTGGAACCTGAACGGCAACCACCTGGCTTCGGCCGCGATTTGCCTCGATCCAAGCAATGCCAGCCTAACGGCGCCTTTCCGGGTGCTGTTCGACCTGCGGCAGGTGTCGTCAGGGGCGGGTGCTGTGTTCACCAACACGAACCTGCGGGTGCTGATCAACGGGGTGCAAGTGGGGCCAACTTACCGTCCGCCCGCCACAAACCCCGGCTCGACGGTATTCCGTACCGATTCCATCGACCTGACTCCGTACCGCACCGGGGGGCGCATCACGATCACGTTCCAGTCGAACGTAAACCGCGCTTTTGTGAACGGCAGCGGCGATGCCAACTTCCTGGATAACATCCGGATCCGGGCCACGCCCATCGTCCTGGGCCTGCCGGTTACGGCTGATGGCGCCTTCGCCCAGGGCATCAGTGTGTACCCGAACCCCAGCACGGGCATCTTCCGGGTGGCGCTGAACCGCGCCGGCACCTACACGCTGACGGTGACCGACCTGAGCGGGCGCCGCATCCGCAGCCAGCAAGTGAAAGGCTCCGGCACCACCGAAGCCGAGCTGGACCTGACCAGCCTGGCGCGCGGTCTCTACGTGCTGCGCGTAACCGATGCCGAAGGCCACCAGACCAGCCGCAAGCTGACGCTCGAGTAGGAAGGTTTGAGGGTTTGAGGGTTTGAGGGTTTGAGGGTTTGAGGGTTTGAGGGGGGAAGATTTGGGAGGGTCTGAGGGTTTCGCCTTCAGGCCCTCTCTTTTTTGTCCAACCCCCAAAACGTGCCACGCGAAACTCGCCACTCGAAACTCGCTACTCGCAACCCACCACTCGAAACCCGCTTTTCCCCCTGACCTTTGCGGCTATGCAAAATGCCGCCCCCGCTCCCACCCCGGCCGAAGTGTTTCCTACCGTCGAGACCGCCCGTAAGCTGGGCTTGCTGCCGGAAGAATTCGCCCGTATTCAGCAGATTCTGGGGCGGACGCCCAATTTCACCGAGTTGAGCGTATTCTCGGTGATGTGGTCGGAGCATTGTTCTTACAAGAACTCCATCGTCTGGCTGAAAAAACTGCCCAAAGACTCGCCCCGGATGCTGGCCAAGGCGGGCGACGAAAACGCCGGGCTGGTGGATTTGGGCGACGGCCTGGCGTGCGTCTTCAAGATCGAATCGCACAACCATCCGTCGGCCATCGAACCGTACCAGGGCGCGGCCACCGGCGTAGGCGGCATCAACCGCGACATTTTCACGATGGGCGCCCGGCCCGTGGCGCAGCTCAATTCACTGCGCTTCGGCGACCCCACGTTGCCTAAAACCCGCCGCCTGCTGCGCGGCGTGGTGCGCGGCATCGGCGACTACGGCAACGCCTTTGGGGTGCCTACGGTGGGCGGCGAGCTGTTTTTCGACGCCTGCTACAACACCAACCCGCTGGTGAACGCGTTTTCGGCGGGCATCGTGAAAGTCGGCGAAACGGTGAGCGCCACGGCCGCCGGCGTGGGCAACCCGGTGTACATCGTGGGGTCAGCAACGGGCAAGGACGGCATCCACGGCGCGACGTTCGCTTCCGAAGATATTTCCGATAAATCGACCGAAAAACTGCCTTCCGTGCAGGTCGGCGACCCGTTTCAGGAAAAACTGCTGCTCGAAGCCACGCTGGAAGTGATTGCCTCGGGCTGCGTCGTCGGGATGCAGGATATGGGCGCGGCGGGCATCACCTGCTCCACGTCGGAGATGAGCGCGAAGGGCGAAGTAGGGATGGAAATCGACCTCGACGCCGTGCCGATGCGCCAGCCCGGAATGCTGCCGTTCGAGATTTTGCTGAGTGAAAGCCAGGAGCGGATGCTGATCGTGGTGACGGCCGGCCGCGAAGCCGAAATCGAGGCCATCTGCGCCAAATGGGACCTTTACTGCGCCCGCATCGGCACCGTGACCGACACCCGCCGCCTGCGCTACTACCGCCACGGCCAGCTCGTAGCCGACGTGCCCGCCGATGACCTCGTGCTGGGCGGCGGCGCGCCGGTTTACCACCGCGAATGGCGCGAACCGGCTTATTATCAACAGGCTCAGCAGTTCAAGCTCGAAAACATCAGCCTGCCCGAAGACTACGTGACCATCGGCGAGTACCTGCTGACGCACCCCAACGGCTGCTCGCGCCGCTGGGTGGCGCGCCAGTACGACTCGATGGTGGGCACCGCCACGCTGACCACCAATTTCCCCGCCGACGCCGCGCTCGTCCGGATCAAAGGCACCACCAAAGCCCTGGCCCTGACCGTGGACTGCAACGCCCGCTACGTACGCGCCGACCCGGAAGTGGGCACGGCCATCGCCGTCTGCGAGGCGGCGCGCAACATCGTCTGCGCCGGCGGCGAGCCGGTAGCCATCACCAATTGCCTCAACTTCGGCAACCCCTATAATCCGGAGGTTTACTGGCAGTTCGTGGGCGCCATTCAGGGGATGAGCCGCGCCTGCGAAGCCCTGGGGACGCCCGTGACCGGCGGCAACGTGAGTTTCTACAACCAAAGCTCCGACGACGGCCCTGTCTTCCCGACGCCCACCATCGGGATGCTGGGGCTCCTCGAAGACTTCCGCGAGACGGCCACCACGCTGGCCTTTCAGGAAGCTGGCGACCGGATTCTGCTCGTCGGGCGGGCGCACGACTGCCTGAGTTCGTCGGAATACCTGACGTCGTATTGCCGGGTGGAACTCTCGCCGGCGCCCACGTTCATTCTGGAAGAAGAGCTGGCCACCCAGCGCGCGGTGGCAAAACTGATCAAAGCAGGCCTCGCCAAATCGGCCCACGATGTGGCCGACGGAGGCCTGTGGGCGGCGCTGGCCGAAAGCGCCATCGCGGCGGGCGAAGTCCGCAACCTCGGCTTCCGGATCTGCACCGACCCCGCTTTCCGCAAGGACGCTTACCTCTTCGGCGAAAGCCAAAGCCGGATCGTACTGACCGTGGCCCCGGCCGACGTAGCCGCCGTGGAAGCAAAGCTGACCAAGCGGAATCAGCCCTTCACGTGGCTCGGGGAAGTGACCGAAAACGGCGCCAACCGGATCGACGACGAGGACTTCCCCGTCACGGCCGAACTGCGCGAGTTGCACGCCACAGCACTGGAATTCCTGCTGGCGGCCGACGAGTAGTCGATACAAGGCATCAACCGAATTCGGTTTGTCCGTAGCCGGGCAACCCAGCCGTTTCGGCCGCATCTTCGCGGGGTCATTTGCTTCCGCCTGTTCTTTCCTTGATGCGCCGACTGCTTTTTCTTCTCCTCGGCTGGCTGACGCTGCTGCCCGCCGGGGCCCAGACGCCGCCGCCCGCCGCCGTGCCGGTAGCGCCCGTGCCGCCACCCACAGCAGGCTTCCCCGTGCGCGGCACCGTGCGCGATGCGGCCGGTCAGCCGCTGGCGTTCTGCAATGTTTACTGCAAGACGACGGGCCAGAACACCACCGCCAACGAGCAGGGCGCCTACCAGACGGTGGCCTTGCCGCCGGGGCAGTACGAGGTGCTGTTTCAGTTCGTCGGCTACGCGCCGCGCACCGAGCGCGTGACGGTGACCAACAAGCCCATCGCGCTCGATATCACGCTGGCCGAGAGCGCCTATAACCTCGGCGAGGTGACGGTGCGGGCCTCCGACGAAGACCCGGCCTACGGCATCGTGCGGGCGGCCATCGCGCGGCGCAAGTTCTACCGCGACGAGATCAGCGCCTACCGTTGCCAGACCTACGCCAAGGGCCTGGGCCGCCTCACCGACACGCCCGGCAAGCTCGTGGGCGGGCTGCTGAAGCTCCCGCCCGACCTCAAGCCGGGCATCGTGTACCTGTCGGAATCGGTGTCGGAACTAACCTTTCGCCAGCCCAACCGGGTGCAGGAGCGGATGATCTCCTCGCGCGTCAGCGGGCGTTCAAAAGGGCTGTCGTTCAACCGCGCGGCTGGCGTGAACTTCGATTTTTACGATAACCTGGTGAAAACCGGCTTCTCGGAGCGCGGCGTGGTATCGCCGCTGGCCAACGGCGCGCTCACGTTTTACCGCTACCGCCTGGTGGGCGCCACGCCGGGGGCCGATGGCGTGCTGATCAACAAGATCAGCGTCGAGCCGCGCCACCGCCGCGACCCAGCCTTTCGAGGTTTCATTTATATCCAGGACGACTCGTGGCGCCTGACCGGCATCGACGTGCGCCTCGACAAGGATTCCGGCATCGAGTACGTGGACGAAATTCGGATCGAGCAGGTGCTGGGGCCGGTCGGGGCCGAGGCGCGGGTCTGGCGCCCGCTGTCGCAGAAAATCCGGGCCGAAGGCGAGGCATTCGGCTTCAAGGGCTACGGCCTGTTCAACACCGTGTATTCGCAGTACGAGGTGCGGGCTGCGTATCCGAAGGAAGCCCTCGCCGCACTGACCACGCCCAAACCCGAAGCGGTCAAGGACCCAATCCTCAATCCCTCAAACCCTTCCACCCTCAAACCTTCAAACCCTCTCACCCTCAAACCTTCCCAGCGCATCCGGCAGGAACGTCAACAAAACCGCCAGGACGAGCGCCGCCTGAAAGCCGTACGTCGCGCCGCCGCGCCGCGCGACTCGCTCTTTCCCGGCGAGATTCAGCTGCGGCGCGGCGAGGTGCAGCGCATCGAGAGCGAAGCCAACCAGCGCGATTCGGCCTACTGGACCACCGTCCGGCCGGTGCCGCTGACCACCGAAGAAGCCCGCGACTACGTGGCGAAGGATTCGGTGGAAACCATCAAAAATGCCCGGCCCTACCAGGATTCGCTCGACCGCACCCGCAACCGCCTGACGCCCGGCGCGCTGCTGCTGACCGGCTACGACTACCAGCGGACGTACCTGAAACGCACGTTTTCGGTGCCGCCGGTTTTCCGGATGCTGCAATACAATACCGTGGAAGGCACGGTGCTGAACCTGCCCGCCGTATTCCGGCAACGCTACGAAAACCGCCGCTACTACGTGGTGCGACCCGTGCTGCGCTACGGCCTGGCCGACCACCGCTTCAAGCCCAGCCTGACGCTCGACTACCGCTACGACCCGCTCCACGAGGGCATCGTGACGCTGGAAGGGGGCCGCGAAATGCTCGACCTGAACCGCACCAATCCGCTCGTGCCGTTCGTGAACTCGGTCTATACGCTGCTGGCGAACCGCAACTACCTCAAGCTCTACGAGCGCGACTACGTGGGCGCCCGCTGGCGGATGGAAGTGCTGAACGGCCTGCAGATAGCCGTGGCCCTCAGCTACGCCGACCGCCGCGAGCGCCGCAACGCCACCGACCGCATCTGGCGCGATGCCACCGGCCGCGCCCTGACGCCAAACAATCCGCTCCTGACGGCGCCCGTTACCTCGCGCGACGCCTATTTCGGCCTCAACGCCTACGCCGCCGATTCGGCCCGGCTCTTTGGGCGCTCGCGGGTGATGGCCTTCAACACCTACGTGCGCTGGCAGCCGGGGCAGGAATTCATTCAGCGGCCCGACCGCAAGCTCAACCTCGGTGGCAATTACCCGGCGCTGGCCCTGCGCACCCGCACCGGCATCGGCCGCACGGGCTTTGGCAACGGCCAGCCCGACGTCGCCACGCGCTACGTCTTCGTGAGCCTGGAATCGGATTATTCGCTCGATTTTGGCCTCGTCGGGCGCACCGAGCTGCGGGCCGAAGCGGGCTTCTTTCCGTTGCAGCACCACGTGCCGTTCGTAGACCGGCAGCACTTCCGGGGCAACCAAACCGTGCTGGCCTCCGGCTACGAAGCCGGTTTTCAGCTCCTGCCCTACTATCAGTATTCCACCCTCAGCCGCTACCTGGAAGCGCACGTCAGCCACCATTTCAATGGCTTTCTGTTGAACAAAATCCCTGCTCTGCGGCAGCTCAAGTGGCAGGAAGTAGCCACGGCCAACTTCCTGTACACGCCGCAGGTCGGCCAGTACCTGGAGCTGGGCGCGGGCATCGAGCACATCGTCAAGCTGGTGCGCGTCGATGTCTTCGGCAGCTATCAGGTGGGCGAAGGCGCCGGGCGCGCGGCGGGCGGGTTGCGCGTCGGGCTGGGGTTCTAGCCGGCGCGCCGGCGGGGGGCCGTTGCGAGCTCCCGATGCTCCGCAGCCGATGCCCGGGCGGCCGGCGCCGCGTATCGCCCATCCATTGCCGGCTGCCGGGAGGCGTTTGCCGGCTCCCGGGAAGCTTTT
The DNA here is from genome assembly GCA_031426455.1 of Hymenobacteraceae bacterium. Classification (GTDB taxonomy): domain Bacteria; phylum Bacteroidota; class Bacteroidia; order Cytophagales; family Hymenobacteraceae; genus JANNMJ01. The sequence goes on from JANPLI010000072.1 coordinate 28,224, forward strand.
GCCGGCTCCCGATCAGGTTTTTCCAATTCCCGATTATCTTTTTCCAAGATCAAAAGGCGCCCGGCAGCCCGCAACGCCTATCCGGCAACCCGCAACGCCTATCCGGCAGCCCTAACACCGGCATCGGCGCACGCGGACGGCGCGCCTGCCGCACGCGCCGCCCCCTAAAAAATACCCCCCGCCCCCGCAGCAGGCGGAAGCGGGGGGTAGCGCGTTCATGGGGCCAGCCTGGCTACTGATACCGCGCGCCGCGATACGTGTTGGGGTTCACGCCCCGGACGGAGCTATTGTACTTGGCGTTAATGACCCGGATCATCTCATTGGCGATCACGGCGTAGCCACGCGGCGACGGATGGACGCCATCGAGTGAGAACAGATTGCCCGTGATGTAAGCCGTGGAATTGGCGCTGGCATTAGTAGCCAAGCCTTTGGCAGCGATCTCGTTGAAGAAAGTGTAGGCATCGAAGAAAGCCAGCCCCTTCGCCTCCGCCTTCACGCGCATCGCGTTGTTGAAGGTGGCGGTTTTGGCCTGCACTACTACCTGCTCGGCATCGTCGAGCAGCAGGGTGCTGGGCCAGGGATTGCCGGCGGTCAGCCCGAAGGCCTTCGTGGTGTCCAGACCAAGCGCCGCAATAGCGTCGAAACCCGACTGGGCTTTGAAGTCGCGCCAGTACTTACCGGTGGTCTGCCCGATTAGCGGCGCGTAAGCCGAAGCCGTCAGGGTGAAGAGCTGCCGGCCGCCGGTAGCGTCTTTGATATCGCTGACCGTAATGGTTTTGAGCGTCGCGGGGCCGAAAGTGAACGCGCCGGTAGTGACTACCATCTGGGTAATGTTATCAGTCTTCAGCTTCGCTTTTACCACCGGGCCAACGGTGTTGAAGAAGGGAATGGCCGTCACGTCCGGAATAGCCCCTACCACGCCTTTGGCGCCGTTGGCGGTCAGAGCATTGAGCAGGTCATTGGTTCGGTTGACGAACACGGTATCGGAAGTCAGGCCAAAGGACGACGCCGAAAGTTCGGCGACGGCCCCGCCGGACGTGGCGTAACCCAGCACGTCGTTATTACCGAGCCAGCAGGTGAAGAAGGTAGGGTTGGAAGCCGCCACCCGCTCCAGATAACGCTGATTAGCGACGGTGGTGATGCGCTCGTAAAGCGCGTTGAACCGGTCGGCGCCGGGTCGGGCCACGTCGCGCCGCTTGATATCGGCCATCCGCAACCCCGGCACCCCGAGGTTATTGATAGGGCCAGGGAACTGCGTGTAAAGCGGAATGGCCGCCCCGAGATTGCGCACGGCCAGTTGCGTGGTAACCGAACCCAGAATCGGCGAACCATCTGCCATGAACCCGTCGAGGCGCAGGTAGCCGGTGCCGTTACGCTGGGCTTCCGTGAATAACGGCTGCTCGAACGCGCCACCGCCTGCCTCGGCAAACTGCTTGGCCATAATGGCCGGGTAGGAGTTCAACTGGCCTTCCAGATACAGGCCATTATCGCCGAAACCGGCCGTCAGCGAGTTACCGACGGCGATGTAACGCGAAAAATCAGCGTCGCCCTTGCTGGCGGTGGGCGCCTGGTCCAGGTCAGGCTTACAGGAAGCGGCACCCAGCGTCAGGGCGGCAGCAAAAAGGGAAAGTCGGAGGGGATGCATAAAAAAAGCAGCAAAAAGAAACAGTCACTCAGTCGCTCAAAACTTGTAGCTGATGCCACCGCCGATGATAACGATATTGGTCTCGAAGGTGCCGGCCACGCGGTCGATGGACACGTTGTTCGAGATCAGATCCTGCTGGCTTTGCGAGCGCTTCTGGAAGTGCAGAAACTCGCCGGCGAGGTCGATGTCGAAGTTTTCGGCGGCGTGAATCGTCAGCCCGCCGGTGCCCGCTATGCGGTTCGCGTCGGGCGTTTCCGGGGTCACGTAGCCATCGCGGACGGGCGTGCGGTCGTAGTAGGTGCCGGCGCGCAGCGTCAAGGCGTCGGCCACGCGGTACTGGGCGCCGAGGCGGGCAGTCCAGGCGTCCTGATAGTTACGCACCGAAGTGGAGGAAAGATTGCCGCCGATGGGGGTCTTGAAGTCAAAGCGCAGTTCTTTATAGGCGCTCCACTGCACGAAATTGAAGTCGGCCGCGATGGTCAGCTTCTCACTGGGCATCACGCCCACCCCGATGCTGGTAGTGGCCGGCAGCGGCAGCGTGGCGCTGAACTGCGTATCCTGAAACTCGCTTCTCACAGCGTCCACCGTGCCGATTTCGGTCGTCGTCAGCTTGCCCTGGCTTTCTTTCACTTTCATATCCACTTTCGAGCGGTACGAGATGCCCACCGTCAGCTTATCCATCGGTTTCAAGAAGATGCCCGCGTTGAAGCCCGTGCCGGACGCCGGCTTTTCGGTTTCCAGCTTGATGCGCGCCCGGCTCGTGGCGGGGTCAGCGAAGGGCAAAAGCAGGTCTTTTTCGAGACTCACATAGCCCAGCGCATACACGAAACCCGCGCCGATGCCCAGCCAGGGCGTAAGCTGGTACGCCACGGTGGGCTGAATGTAGCCCGCCGCGAGTTGAATATTGGTCAGCGCGTAACGGCCGCTCCATTCGGAGCCGTAGTTGAGCTGCGCGCCAAACGGCGTGTAAATGGCTATCCCGGCGCGAAACTTTCCTTCCTTCGGCCCGAAACCGGCGTAAAGCTGAAACGGCGTAGCCGTCTTGTGCTTGAACTGAGAAATGGTACCGGTCTCATTCTGGTAAGCGGTGCGGCTGAACGTCGCCGATGCCCCCAGCACAATGCCGCGGTCCTTGACGAAGGTCAGCGCACCGGGGTTGAAGAACATCGCGCCTTGATCCAGGGCCAGTCCGGTACCCGTGTGGGCCATTCCGATGTTTTTTTGCGCAGCCAGATTCAGTTGAAAGCCCCCCGCCGCAGCGGGAAAAATGGCGGCCGTCAGCAGTGCAACCGTAAGTGAACGGCGAGTCCGAAGGATTCGCATAAGATTGAAGCGAAGAGGAAGAGTACGAAAAAAACGAATCGATTGCGCCCAATAGGCGTCCGGAGTAAATGTACGCGGTAAGCCGACAATTGCGTTGCGCCGGAGCCCTTTACAACTGAGCCACCTGCCCGGCCGTGAGCAGGTCGAGCCGGACCCCCGTACCGCTGATGGGCTGGTTGCGGGGCAGCCCGACCAGGGCAGGCGCCTGCGAGCGGCGGCCGTCGAGCACCGTCAGCACCCCCTCGCCGATGACCTCCACGCGCCCGTCCGGGTATAGCACGGCGCCGGTTTCTTCGCCCAGGCCCAGGCCGCGGCGGCGGGGATCAAGCAGCACGGCGTGCGTCAGGCGGGCAAAGCGGCCACGCTCCGTGAAATGCTGGTCGAGCAGCACCGGCGCGGGCATCTGAAAGCCCAGACCAGGAATGACCTCTACCCGCCCGGCCAGCAGCGAGCGGTAGCCGTAGCCGCTGACGATCATCCGGTCGGGCAGCGCCGCGGCCCCCGCCGACGTACCCGCCACCACCAGCGTGCCGGCCCGGTGGCGGGCGCGCAGCCGGTCGAGCAGGCGGGTACCGAACAACGCTTCCGTAAGGCGCTCTTGGTCCCCGCCGCTGAAGAAAAGCAGGCCGGCCGTCTCGGCCCGGCGCAGATACGCCGGACTGTCCGGGACATAACGCCGCCGGAGGCCGGGCACGGCGGCAGTAGCTGTATCGGCAGTGAGGTCAGCATTGGGCGGCACCACGTGCAACACGTTCGCCTGGGCGAAACCCGCCGCCCGAAAAGCATCGGCGTAGGCCCGGCCCGAGGCGAGGGGCTTCCGCGGGGTAGCCGAAGGCACCACTTCCACGGCCAGGCCGGCGGCGGCCAGCGGGGCGGCGTAGCGGTTGGCCAGCCAACGAATCAGCTCCGCATCGTCGCCGCCGCCCCACGCAATGAGCGGGGCCGGCGTGGGCAAAACCCTAACGGCAGCGGGCTGATCCATCAGAACGACCGGACCTCAGATGGTCATAATCTCCGTTTCCTTCTTGCCGATGGCCTAGTCGAGCTTGACGATATGGGCATCGGTCAGCTTCTGCACCTGTGCTTCGGCGGCCTTGATGGCGTCCTCGGCCGCCCCATCTTTGAGCAGCTTGCGCAGGCTTTCGTTGGTGTCCTTACGGATGTTACGGACGGCGATTTTACCGTTCTCGATCTCGTTCTTCGCCTGCTTCACCAGGTCGCGGCGGCGCTGCTCGGTCAGGGGCGGAATATTGAGCCGCACCTGATCGGCTTCCGACAACGGGTTCAGCCCGAGGTCAGAATTTTTGATGGCCTTCATGATCTCCCCCACCATCTGCTTCTCGAAGGGCTTGATGATGAGCGAGCGCGCATCGGGCACGCTCACGGTAGCCATATTGGCGATGGGCGTCGGCGAGCCGTAATAATCGACCCGCAGGCCTTCCACCATCGACGGCGACGCTTTGCCAGCCCGAATCTTTCCTAACTCGGCGTTGGTGTGCGTCAGGGCCTTCGCCATCGTTTCTTCGGCGTCGGTCAGGTACAAATCAATTTCTTCGTCCATTGAAGCGATTTTTGATTGAGTGATGGAGTGATGGAGTGATTGACCAAGCGACCGAGCAATCACTCAATCGCAAATCGCTCAATCACTCAATTTTTAACAAGCGTGCCGATTTCCTCGCCTTCCACGAGGCGACGCAGGTTTCCGACCTTGTTCATATCGAACACGATGATGGGCATTGCGTTCTCGCGGCAAAGCGTGAAGGCGGTCATATCCATCACGTTGAGGTTTTTGTCGATCACCTCATCGAACGTGATGCGCGGGTAGCGGGTGGCGGTCGGGTCTTTTTCGGGGTCGGCCGAGTAGATGCCGTCCACGCGGGTGCCTTTCAGCACCACGTCGGCTTCGATCTCGATGGCCCGCAGCGAAGCGGCCGAGTCGGTGGTGAAATAAGGCGAGCCGGTACCGGCGCCAAAAATCACGACGCGGCCTTTTTCGAGGTGGCGCAAGGCCCGGCGACGCACGTAAGGCTCCGAAATCTGGGGCATCGCAATCGCCGACTGCAGCCGCGTCTGAATGCCCGCTTTTTCGAGGGCGCTTTGCAGCGCCATGGCGTTGATCATCGTGGCGAGCATCCCCATATAATCGCCCTGGGCGCGGTCCAGCCCAAAGGCTTCGGCCTGCGCGCCCCGGTAGATATTTCCGCCGCCGATCACGATGGCCACCTGCGCGCCCAGGTCCACCACCGACTTGATTTCGGTGGCGTATTCGTGCAGCCGGTCGGCATCGATGCCGAAATGTTGGCGACCCATCAGGCTCTCGCCGCTGAGTTTGAGAAGGATGCGGTGGTATTGCAACGGTTTGGGGTTTGTGGTTTATGGTTTTCAGCTTTTGGTTTATGGTCTGAAACGAGCAACCATAAACCAAAAACCACCAACTAGAAACTAATCAGCACCTGGCCTTTCTGCACGTTGTCGCGCAGCCCGACGCGGATGGCCTTGACGGTGGCGTCGGCGGGTGCTTTTAGAATATTCTCCATTTTCATCGCTTCCAGCACCAACAGCGGGTCGCCTTTCTGCACGGCCTGGCCTACTTCGACGCGGATGCCCACCACCAGGCCCGGCATCGGGGCTTTCAGCTCCGTGACGGCCTTCGCACCGACGTTGCTCATTCCGAGCTGGTCGAGCAGCAGGTCGAAACGGTCTTTGAGCTGCACCGCGTACCGGGCGCCGTTGATGCGCAGCTGGAAGGTCTTGGCCGGAAGGTCAGCGTCCAGCACTTCGGCCGAAAACGAGCGCCCGCCGAGCAGAATATGAAACGTGCGCGGGCCGGTGACGGCCACATCCCAGGGCAGCGGAGCGCCGTCGAGGAAAGCTATCCCGGCGCGGTCAAAGGAAAGCGAGCGGGCGGGGTCAGCGCCGACGGTGGCCTGGAGCATCAGCAGATTCGGGTTCGGGCGGCGCGGTAACAGGAGCCGGTTTGGGGCGGTAAAGGTAGCCGGTTCGCTCATTTGGCTGCAACTTGGCCCGGCGTTCCGTCGCCCTTACGCCATTGCCGCACCAGAAGCCACGCTGGCCGGTATTTTCTGTTATTCTGGAATGAGTCCTTTGCCCTTCTTCGTACGCCGCAGCTTCGTGCTGCTGGCTTTGACCAGTGCCTGCCGCAGCGGGCACAGCCCGTTGCCGACGTCGATGCCCACCGGCTCCGACCGGCCCGGCGCAATGGGGGCAATGACCGAACAGGCGCCCCCGCAACAGCCGGGCCTCCCCGAATTTCTGCCCCCGCCGGCCCCGCCCCAACCGACGGCCACCCGCATCTCGGACCTGGTCCACACCAAGCTCGACGTGCGATTCGACTACGCGAAGCAGTACCTCTACGGCACGGCCATCATCACGCTCCGGCCGCATTTTTACCCGCAGACCACCCTGCGGCTCGACGCCAAGCAGTTCCTGATCGAAAAAGTGGCGCTGCTGGACGCCAAGGGCGCCGAAAAACCGCTGGCCTACACCTACGCCGACCTCGAAAACCTGCTCATCACCCTCGACCGCACTTACAAAGCCGGCGAGACATACCGGGTGCTGATTCAATACACGGCCCGCCCCAACGAGCGCAAGGCCGGCGGCTCCGACGCCATCACATCCGATAAAGGCCTATATTTCATCAACCCGGACGGCAAGGAAAAAAACAAGCCCCGCCAGATCTGGACCCAGGGCGAGACCCAGTCGAACTCGTGCTGGTTTCCGACGATCGACCGGCCGAATCAGAAAATGACCCAAGAAATCGCGATGACGGTCGAAAGCCGTTATAAGACGCTTTCCAACGGCCTGCTGATTTCCTCGAAGAAGAACCCCGACGGCACCCGCACCGACACCTGGAAGCAGGACAAGCCCCACGCGCCGTACTTGGTGATGATGGCCGTCGGCGATTTTGCCGTAATCCACGACACCTGGCGCGGCAAGGCCGTGGACTATTACGTCGAGCCGAAATACGCCGCCACTGCCCGCGCCACGTTCGGCCACACGCCGGCAATGATCGAGTTTATCTCGAAAAAGCTGGGCGTCGATTACCCGTGGGACAAGTATTCGCAGATCGTGGTGCGCGACTACGTGAGCGGCGCAATGGAAAACACTTCGGCCACGCTCCACACCGAAGGGTTGCAGCAGGAACGCCGGGAGCTGCCCGACAAAGACTGGGACGACTACATTTTCCACGAACTGTTCCACCACTGGTTCGGCGACCTGGTGACGTGCGAGTCGTGGTCGAACCTGCCGCTGAACGAATCGTTCGCCAATTATTCGGAGCTGCTCTGGGCCGAACACCGCTTTGGCCCCGACGGCGCCGGCTATATCCAGCGCCGCGAGCTGGAACAGTATCTGGCCGAAGCTGAAGGCAAACAGGTCCCGCTGATCCGGCTTCGGTATCAGCAGCGCGAGGATATGTTCGACTCGCACTCCTACGCCAAAGGCGGGCGGGTGCTGCACCTGCTCCGGTCGGTGGTCGGCGACGAGGCTTTCTTTGCCTCGCTGAAGCTTTATCTGGAGCGCCACAAGTTTAAAACGGCCGAAATCAGCGATCTGCGCCTGGCTTTTGAGGAAGTCACCGGCCAGGACCTGAACTGGTTTTTCGACCAGTATTTCCTGCGCCCCGGCCACGCCGACCTCACGGTGAGTCACGTCTTCCAGCGCGACAGCCTCCGGGTCACGGTAGAACAGCGGCAGGATTCGACGTTCACGCCGGTCTATACCATTCCCGTGAAACTGGCCGCTTGGGTGAACGGCACCCGCCGCGAGTGGCCCGTGACGCTGCGCCGCGCGCGCCAGACGTTCACGTTCGCCGTGCCCGCCGCGCCCGAACTGGTCCTTTTCGACGCTGATGGCGTGGTGGTCGGCACGGTGGCACCGGAACAGGACGAAGCCGTCTGGCGCTATCAGTTTTTCCACGCCGGCACCTACGCCGCGCGCCTCGATGCCTTGCAGCACTGCGCCGAGCGCCTGGGCTCCGACGATGCCGCCGACCGCGCCGTGGTGCTGACGGCCCTGCGCGACCCGCATTGGTACATCCGCCAGACCGCCGCCGAGCGCCTCGACAAATTCAAGGGCGAGGCGCTGCCCGAAGTGCGGGAAGCTCTGCGCGCCGTGGCTCAGCAGGACGCCGACACCGGCCCGCGCGCCGCCGCGATGCATACCCTGGCCCAACTCGGTGATGCCGAAGCCAGCGCCCCGATCTTCCGCCGCGCGCTGGCCGATACCACGTCGTCGTACCGCATCATAGGCGCCGCCCTCAGCGCCCTGGTCGAAACTCATCAGGATGAGGATCTGGAGCCGCTCGTCCGGGGGTTTGAACGCAGCCAGAACATCGAGATCGTGCAGGCCCTGGCCGACTATTACGCCGCCCACCCTTCTGCCGACCGTCTGACGTGGTTCAACCGCCAACTCGACGGCGCCACCGGAGTACTAGCCTACTCGCTCACCCAGCAGTACGGCATTTTTCTGCTGCAACTGGCTCCGGACCTCCGCGCCGACGGCATTGCTGCCCTCGATATACTGGCCCGCACCAGCCCGCTGTTCTACGTCCGCCTGGGCGCCTATCAAGCTCTGTTTGGCCTGACGGAAACCTCGCCCCAGGTGCAGCCGCTGCTGGAACAGATTCGCGGCCAGGAAAATGACCCGCGCGTACAGCGATTCTACGAAATGCTCAAGTAGGCATCCGGCCGGCATCCGAAGCGAAGCTGCGGCAAAACCTTAAAAGACCGTCACTTCAGCCCGGATCATCGCGTTCATAATCCGGTTTTTGTCGAACGACGTCAGCGGCGCCCACGGCTTCCCTATCGTGTAGTTCCAGGTCAGCGTTTCGCGGAATTCGTAGGTAGGAGCCAGAATCTGGCCGTAGGGCGTGTAGTCTTCGTTGGCAGTGCCGGCCACGAACGACTCCCCTCCTACCAGCCACTCCATCGCCACGAAAACACCATCGGGCGGTAGCGGAATAAAATACTTGCTGACATCAACCGTAAACCATTGTCCTCCTTTGGGGGCGGAAGCCACGATTTTCTCTTTCAGCATTTCCTCGCCGGGGCCTTTACCGCCGGGCAGCGCTTTGTATACGTGCACCCGAAACGGTTCGGAAGGGAAACCCAGCGCGTCCACAAAAAAAGAAACATTCTTCAGAATTCCCGAACTGTTACCGTCGCCCTTCAACCACAAAGCGTATTGGGTGCCGGGGTAACCCTGGAGCATTCCATCCGATTTCTTCACTGCTTTGGCGCCGTACACCGCCACCCGGGGGCCAGTAGCCACGGTGGAAGCCCCGGCTACCGTGGAAGCAGTCAGGGCCGCCGGTTTTCTGACGACCTCTACCGTCACCCAGGCGGAGGCTTCCGAGCGCTCCACGGCCACCCGCTGCGGCTGGTAGCCAGCCGCCATAATCATAAGTGTATCCGTCGGCTGAGCCGCGATCATCGGCAGACGAAAGAAGCCCCGAACATCGGCTTTCGTACCGGTCTTTTCGCCAGTGGTCAGCACCACGGCATTAGGTATGTGCTTGTCGCTCCCTTTTTCGACGATCTCACCGGAAATAAATACTTGAGCCTGAGCGAATTCGGAAACAAAAAGCCCAATCAACAGCGCAATACCAGCGCGCGCGTACAGGTTTAATTGCATTGAAGGAAGGAAAAGGATGAGAGAACAGGGACGTAAGATACGGCCAAATTAGGAACCAAACGGCTAGTAACAATAATGCCTCCAAGTAAGACGAGTAACCCGCCAAAGGGAATCAGGAGCGCCCCGGACCCGTTACCTTTGAGTCTGTTTTGAGGCATTCTAAATAAGCCTTCGCCCTTAATGAGTTCCTTGTCAGCCGCTTCACCGAATGCCGTGCCCCGGACGGTACGCGACCTACGCCTCGGCGAGTGTGGCACGGTGTGCTGCCTCAACGACCCGGAAATGGCGCTCAAACTTCTGGAGATGGGTTGTGTGCCCGGCGCCGAAGTGCGGCTGCGGTCGCGGGCGCCGCTCGGTGGCCCCATCACAGTGGTAGTAGGTGATGAATATACGCTTTCGCTACGCCGCGAGGAAGCCGCTACCATTCAGTTGAAGAGTTTCTAGTTTCTGATTGCTTGTTTCTGGTTCACAGCGCAAGCGGCAACAAGAAACGAGTAACTAGAAACAAGCAACCCATTCCCACCGCCGAATGCCCAACGCGCGTGTCGCTCCTGAGCCGCTCCCCGTCCCGCTCACTGGCGCGCGGCGCATCTCGCGCATAGCGTTGCTGGGCAACCCGAACTCCGGCAAATCGACGCTCTTCAACGCGCTGACTGGCCTGAACCAGCACGTGGGCAACTTCCCCGGCGTGACGGTGGACAAGAAAACCGGCCGCTGCCGCCTCACGTCCCAGCACGAAGCCGACCTCACGGACCTGCCCGGCACGTACTCGCTCTACCCCAAATCGCTGGACGAGAAGGTCATTATCGACCTGCTCTACAACCGGCGCGGCGACCAGTACCCGGACTTTATCATCGTCACGGCTGACACGGCGAACCTGCGACGCAATCTGCTGCTTTTCAGTCAGCTTGCCGACCTTCGCATTCCCGCCGTACTGGTCCTGACGATGACCGACGTAGCCCTGACGCGCGGCATCACCGTCGATACGGACGGCCTGAGCCAGGCCCTAGGTGTTCCCGTGATTCCGCTCAACGCCCGCCGTAGCATCGGCCTGACAGCCCTCAAGATTGTGGTAGCCCAGAATCCGGTGCCCGCCGAAGTGGCGCCGTTCTACGCAATTCCTGAAGCGGACCTGGAACATTTGCGCCAGATTCGCTACTATTTCGACCTCAAGAACGACTACCTCGCGCTGCTCTACGCGCACCAGTTCCGGCAACTCGCCTTTCTGAGTGAGGACGACCGCACCTACATCGGCGAGCTGAATCAGCGTTACGGCTTTCACTCCACGGAGCGGCAGGCGCAGGAAACCATTGCCCGCTATGCGCGCCTGAACGAGGTACTCCTCGAAACGGTGAAAGTAGCGCGGGCCGAACGGGGCGAGTCGTGGTCGAACCGCCTCGATGCCGTCCTGACGCATCGAATTTGGGGCTACGTCATCTTCGTCGGGGTGCTGCTGGCGCTTTTCCAGGCCGTTTTTTCCGTCGCGCAGGGCCCAATGGACCTTATCGACACCGGTACGGCGGCCCTGAGCGCCGCCGTAAAACAGGCTTTGCCCGCTGGCCCGCTCACCGACCTGCTCACCGACGGTATCCTGGCTGGCCTGGGAGGCGTGCTGATCTTCATTCCGCAGATTGCGCTGCTCTTCTTGTTCATCGCCGTGCTGGAAGAGACGGGGTATATGGCGCGCGTCACGTTCCTGATGGACAAGCTGATGCGGCCCTTCGGGATGAGCGGCAAGTCCGTCGTGCCGCTCATTTCGGGCGCCGCCTGCGCTGTACCCGCCGTGATGGCCGCGCGCACTATCGAAAGCTGGCGCGACCGGATGGTGACCATCTTCGTGACGCCCCTGATTTCCTGCTCCGCGCGCCTGCCGGTGTTCACGGTGCTGGTGGGGCTGGTGGTGCCCGACCGCGCCGTGCTGGGCATCCTGAACCTGCGTGGGCTGGCCCTGATGGGCCTTTATGGCCTCGGCTTTGCGGGGGCGCTCGGCTCCGGGTTGCTGCTGAAAACGGTCCTCGGCACCCGGGGCGGGCGTTCGTACTTCATTATGGAGTTCCCCACCTACCAGTGGCCCCGCTGGAAGAACGTGGCGCTCACGATCCTCGAAAAAGTGCGCACCTTCGTCTTCGAAGCCGGCAAAGTGATCGTAGCCATCTCCGTGATTTTGTGGGTATTGGCCACCTACGGCCCCGGCGATGGACAGGCGCGGGCCGAAGCCGCGATTCGCCGGCAAGCCACTACGACGCGCGCCGTACCCGCCGACACGGAAGCCGCCGTGGCCGCCGCGCGCCTGGAAGCCTCCTACGCCGGGCGCTTCGGCCACGCCATCGAGCCAGTGATCCGGCCGCTGGGTTTCGACTGGAAGATCGGTATTGCCCTGCTGACCTCGTTTGCCGCCCGCGAGGTGTTCGTGGGCACGATGAGCACGATCTACTCCGTCGGTCAGGACCCCGTGGCCGGCGCCGACCCGGTCACGATTCAGCGCAAGCTGGCGGAAGCCAAAGACTCCGCCGGGCGTCCTTTCTTCACCCCGGCGCGGGCGTTCAGCCTATTGGTTTTTTACGTCTTCGCGATGCAGTGTATGAGCACACTGGCCGTCGTGCGCCGCGAAACCCGCTCCTGGCGCTGGCCGCTGGCACAATTAATCTGGATGAGCGGTCTGGCCTACGGCGCCGCCCTACTGACCTATCAGGTGCTGCGATAAAAGCCTAAATCCCTGATAAGCAGTCAAAAAAAATGAACACGGGCGGCGTTCACCCTACTGAATAGCATCCAATTCAGCCCCTCCCTTAAACACGAACCGCCGCCCAGCCCCTGAAGGCCGAGCGGCGGTTTGCGTTTCTTGCTTCAGGAAAGCTGCAACAGCACTTTCAGCTTCTCGTCCAATTCAGCAATAATGAGTGCTGGCAGGGAGCCCAGACGCCCCAGCGCCAGCGTTTTATCCAACGTGGCGATTTTGCTGACCCGAATTAACGAAGGCCTTTTGATGCCGCTTGCTTCGCCTGGACCGAGGGCACCGTCCGTTTCTTCCTGCCATTTGAGTTGGGTGGTAATGAAGCAAACGGTTAAATCAAGCTCCGTCCTGATCAGCACTACCGCAGGCCGCAATTTGCTGCCGGTCAAGTCGGTAAATGGAAACGGGATCAGCACGACATCACCCTTTGTCATCGTACCGTTCTTTGAGGTCCGCCGTTGAGTATAAATCCTCTTCATCCGCCAGAAAGGCGAACGTCGCGCTTGCGGCCACCAACTGCTGGATACCGCGCGTTAGCTGCTCTTCCTCGTAACGCTTCTGCGTGAAGGCAGCGAACGCGGCAATTTCTTCGGCTTTTTCTTCCGGCAAGCCCTTGATTGCGCTGACCGTTTGGGCGATAATGGCTTGGCAAGTCATCAGATAGAGCAGTTTCGGACTCAATGTCCGGTGCGATACCGAACGGTGACCCCTCAGGGTAAACGCATAGAATCGTTCTAGCTTTCGGGTGTAAGTACGCCGGTGTACTTACGTTACGAGCGCGATGGAATCGCTTCAACTAAATTCATTTTTGGCCGACTTCGGCGGTCTTTCCGACCCGCGCATCGCCCG